>NZ_JBEORU010000039.1:0-59463 GCF_040302465.1 Micromonospora sp. NPDC126480 | reverse complement strand
TGGCGGACGAACCTTCCCTACCGGGGCTCCGCTGCATTAACACCCATCAACACACCCTTGACACCGAACCGCTACCGCTAACTACGCGGCATTGCGGTTAGGGGTCGGTCAGTAGCAGCCAGTCGTCGTCGGCCAGACGGACCTGCGTCTTCTCCGGCCAGGCGTGCGCGTGGGCCGCGGCGGCCCTGGCCTGGTCGAAGTTGGGTCGCCGGGCGAACGTCGCGCCGTCGAACCGGACCGGACCGCCGAACCGGGCCCGGCCGAAGCTCGCCTTGCCCTCGAAGCGGGCCTGCTCGAACCACGCCTCGCCGGCGAACTCGGTGAACCGGAACAGCGCCAGCTCGGCGAAGCGGGCCTGGCGGAAACCGGCGTACCCGCCGAACACCACGTGCTCCATCGACAGGCCGCTGAGGAAGGCCGCCTCCCGGAAGGTGGCGCTCTCGGGAAACCGGGCGATGTCCAACGTCACCGGGCCGCGGAACGTCGTGCCCCGGAACGTCGCCCGCCCGACGGTGGCGCGCCGGCCGGACAGCGGGCCGCTCAGGTCGGCCCGGTCGAAGCTGGCGCGCTCGATGCTCGCGCCGTCGAGCGTGATCTCCGCGTCGCCGGTGACCTCGTCGAGGATCAGCTCCTCGAACGTCGCCGAGAGCGACAGCCGCCCGTGCACCCGGGCGCCGGTGAGGTCGGTGGTGCCGGTGCAGACCGCGCCGGTCAGGTCCGCGTCGGTCAGGGTGCACCCGGAGGCGTCGAAGGCGTCGAGGCGGGCACCGGTCAGGTCCAGGTTGACCCCGGGCCAGAACCGGTCGTCGGTCGCGCGCAGGTGCCGGGTCAGCACCCGCTGCGCGGTGCGGCGTACCTCCGACTCGCGCGCGTCGTCGGCCGGCGGCATCCGCAGGTACGCGCAGAGCACGGCCACGATTGTCGGGCGCTGCCCCGGGTTGTCCTGACCGAGGCGCTCCAGCGCGTACACGCCGCCGAGGCGGACGGCCGGGTTGTCGCTGCCGAGCAGCTCGACCGCCCGCGTGTACAGCTCGGTGAGCCGGCGTTCGGCGGCGTCGTGCTCGGCGGTCGCGGCCTGCCGGTCCTGCTGGCGGTGCGCCGCGTCGGCGACGGTCTCGGCGTGCGCCTGGACGCGTTCGCGGTGCGCCTGCTCGGCCGCGGCGACGGCCTCCTGGTGGCGCTGCGCGCGTTCGCTGAGCCACTGCCGGCGGGCGGCCAGCAGCAGCGCCAGCCCACCGCCGGTGCCGGCGACCACGGTCAGGCCGGTGCGGATCGCGTCGACCCGCAGCGTGGCCCGGGTGTCCGGTCGGGTGGCCCGGTCGGCCTCGCCGAGCAGCCAGTCCAGCACCCACCACCCGAGCGCGACCGCGACCAGGAGCCCGACGAGCACCAGCCACCACGGCAGCACGCGCAGCCGCTCGTCCCGGGGTGAGGTCACGGCCCACAGCATGCCACGGGGTACCGGCGCTACGGGGACGCCTTGTGGCGCAACGACTTCCGACTCTCCTCTGTGGAAGTTGCGGCTTCCGGATTGCCGGAATGCGCCTCTGATGGAACAACGGGTTACCGAAGGGTAACCAGCCATTGACGTCCCTGAATTGTTGGCCGCATCATCGTTCGCACCGGTCGATCGGACACGCACCCACCACCGCAACGGAGGTGCAGCCATGCTGCTCCGAAAGACCGCCGCCGTGCTCGCCGCCGCCCTCGCCGCCACGCTCCTCACCCCGAGCGTCGCCGCGACCGCGGCCCCCGCCCGCACCGCCGCCACCGACGCCCCCGCCCAGACCGCCGACCCCGCACGGACGACCGACCCCGCCCCCCTCGCCGCCGCCGATCCGGTGATCATCGTCGGCGGGCTGAGCGGCTTCGCCGCCGTCTACGAGCCGCTCGCCGCGCGGCTGCGCGCCGACGGCTTCCGTCCCTTCATCTACGAACTGCCGGGACTGGGCTTCGGCGACATCCCCACCTCGGCCCGCGCCCTCGCCGGCTACGTCGACCGGGTCCGCGCCGTCACCGGAGCGGACCGGGTCGACATCGTCGGCCACTCCCAGGGCGGCCTGGTCGCCCGCTACTACCTCAAGCGGCTGGGCGGCACCGCCGCCGTCGGCCGGTACGTGAGCCTCGGCTCGCCGCAGTACGGCACGTACGTGGCCAACATCCTCGCCTTCATCGGCCTCGGCACCTGCGCGGGTGTCGTCTCCTGCCAGCAGATGACGATCGGCTCGGACTTCCTGACCGACCTCAACGCCGGCGACGACACCCCGGGCGCGGTCCGCTACACCACCGTCCGCACCTGGCAGGACGAACTGGTCCGGCCGGTGGACAACGCCGCCCTCGCCGACGGGGCGACCAACGTGCTGATCCAGTCGCGGTGCCCGCTGCGCCTGGTCGGGCACCTCGGCCTGGCGCTGGACGGAACCACCTACACGGTGATCCGGCAGGCGCTGCGGGACGCGGCGATCCGGCCGAACTGCTTCGCCCTGTAGTCGGCACGCCGGCGGGGTGGTGGCGCCCAGCGGCCACCCCGCCGGCGCGCGGCCGGGACCTCCGGCCCGGCCTTGCCGACGAAGTTGGCCGTGCCGGCCCCCGGCTCGTGGGACGCTGTGCCCGTGCCGGTCGGCGCCGACCACCGCCACCGGCGCGACCCGGCGGGAGGAGAGCGCCATGACGGGGGTGCCGGAGGTCGACTTCGCGCTCGACACGTACGAGTGCATCGTGCTCTATCCCGGCGCGTCCGGCCGGGCGCTGCCGGCGGAGACCGTGCAGCGGCTCCAGGCCGAGCACCTCGCGCACATGCAGGCCCTGCAGCGGCGGGGGATCATCCTGGTCGCCGGGGCGGTCGACGGCCCGGCCCGGGAGCCCGACCCGCCGCTCGGGTTCGGCCTCGCCCGCACCGGCTCGGTGGACGACGTGCGCAGTGTGATGGAGGCCGACCCGGCCGTGCAGGCCGGCCTCTACAAGGTCGACGTGATGACCTTCTACTGCCCGGCCGGTTCGCTGGAGTTCCCGCTGGCCAAGACCGAGAGTTGAGCGCGGGTCCAGCGACGTTCGTCGACCGCCCGGATACCGTTCACCCGCGCCTTCCGGGGCGGGTGCCGGCGGACGGTACGATTCCGGGCGCGCGGTCGCCGATGCCCGCCCCTCACGACGTCCCGGCGGGTCCACCGCCGGTCGCGCATCCGCGCGTCGTCGGACAACCGTGTTCGCTGTGCGACAGGGGTCGGCCCGTGGTCCGGCCCGGAGGAGAGACTAGCCTGATGGGCGTGACACGCCGCGCGAAGATCGTCTGCACACTTGGCCCCGCCACGTCCTCGCCCGAACGTATCCGGGGGCTCGTCGAGGCCGGCATGAACGTGGCGAGGCTCAACTTCAGCCACGGCAGCCACGCCGACCACGAAGCCGTCTACCGCCTGGTGCGGGAGGCCGCCGACGCGGCCGGGCGCCCGGTCGCGGTGCTGGCCGACCTGCAGGGGCCGAAGATCCGGCTCGGCCGGTTCGCCGACGGCCCCCACGAGTGGCGCACCGGCGACTCCGTCGTGATCACGAGCGACGACGTCCCCGGCACCCGGGAGCGGGTCTCCTGCACCTACCGCAAGCTCCCGCAGGAGGTGAAGCCCGGCGACCGGCTGCTGATCGACGACGGCCGGGTCGCGGTCGAGGTCACCGACGTCACCGGCAACGACATCCGCGCTCTGGTCACCGAGGGCGGCCCGGTCTCCAACAACAAGGGCGTGTCGCTGCCGAACGTGGCGGTCAGCGTGCCCGCACTGTCCGAGAAGGACGCCGCGGACCTGCGGTTCGCCCTCGGCCTCGGCGTCGACCTGATCGCGCTCTCCTTCGTCCGCTCCGCCGACGACATCAAACTGGTCCACGCCATCATGGCCGAGGAGGGCGTGCACCGGCCGGTGCTGGCCAAGGTCGAGAAGCCGGAGGCGGTGGACCACCTCGAGGCGATCGTGCTGGCGTTCGACGGTGTGATGGTGGCCCGCGGCGACCTGGGCGTGGAGCTCCCGCTGGACCAGGTGCCCCTGGTGCAGAAGCGCGCGGTGCAGCTCTGCCGGGAGAACGCCAAGCCGGTCATCGTCGCCACCCAGATGCTCGACTCGATGATCGAGAACTCCCGGCCGACCCGCGCGGAGGCCTCCGACGTGGCCAACGCGGTGCTCGACGGCGCCGACGCGGTGATGCTCTCCGGCGAGACCAGCGTCGGTAAGTACCCGGTGCTCACGGTCAGCACCATGGCCAAGATCGTCACGACGACCGAGTCCGGCTCGATCCGGGTGCCCCGGCTCCAGCACGACCCGCGTACGCACGGCGGCGCGCTCACCATCGCCGCCTCCTCGATCGCCCGGGCCATCGACGCCAAGGCCCTTGTCGCGTTCTCGCAGACCGGCGACACCGTCCGGCGGCTGTCCCGGCTGCACTGCGACCTGCCGCTGCTCGCGTTCACCCCGGTTCCGGAGGTGCGCAACCAGCTCGCCCTCTCCTGGGGCGTCGAGACGTTCCTGATGCCCTTCGTGGAGCACACCGACGACATGTTCCGGCAGGTCGACGAGGCGCTGCTCGGGTTGGGCCGGGCCAACCCCGGTGAGTACGTCGTGATCGTCGCCGGCAGCCCGCCCGGCACCCCCGGTTCGACCAACACCCTGCGCGTCCACCAGCTCGGGTCGCTTGTCGACGCGGCCGCGGCGCGGGCGCTCCAGTGAGCGGGCCGGGCGCCGCGGTCGGCCAGGCCGCCGTCGACCAGCTGCTGGAGGTCCTCGACCTCAGCTCGACCGGCGAGATGACCTTCCGGGGGATGAGCCCGCCGGTCGGGCCGCAGCGGGTGTACGGGGGCCAGGTCGCCGGCCAGGCGCTGGTGGCCGCCGGCCGCACCGTCGACCCGGAGCGGTTCGTGCACTCCCTGCACGGCTACTTCGTCCGCCCCGGCGACCCCTCGGAACCGATCGAGTACCAGGTGGAGAACGTCCGCGACGGGCGCTCCTTCTCGGTCCGCCGCTCGGTGGCGCTCCAGCACGACAAGCCGATCTTCTTCATGTCCGCGTCCTTCCAGCGCACGGAGGACGGGTTGGACCACCACGCGCCCCTCCCGCCGGACGTGCCCGGCCCGGACGAGGTGCCGACGATGACCGACCGGCTCTCCCGGTACCCGGAGCGGCTCGGCATCTGGGCGCAGATCCCGCGCCCGATCGACGTCCGCTACGTCGGTGAGCCCGGGTGGGTCCGCCCCGGCGACCGCCCGGCCGAGCCGCACCAGCGGGTGTGGATGCGCATCGACGGCAAGCTCCCCGACGACCCGCTGCTGCACGCGTGCGCGCTGGCGTACGCCTCCGATCTCACCCTGCTGGACTCGGTGCTGTCGGTGCACGGCGAGGTCTGGGGCCCCGGCGGCGTGGTGGGCGCCAGCCTCGACCACGCCCTCTGGTTCCACCGGCCGTTCCGCGCCGACGAGTGGTTCCTCTACGACTGCTGGAGCCCGTCGGCGTCCGGGGCGCGGGGGCTGGCCACCGGCCGGATGTTCACCCGCGACGGGGGGCACATCGCCAGCGCCGTGCAGGAGGGCCTGCTGCGCCGGGTCGGCGGCTGACCGGCCCCTGCCCGTACGGCCGAGGGGCGATCAGCCGGCCGGGGCACCCGGCCGGATAACCTGTCCGGCATGCGCCTCTCCGCCCGGGTCGACTACGCCCTCCGCGCGGTCGCCGAGCTCGCCTCGGTGACCGGCGGTGCCACCCACGGGCGGGGGCGGCCGGTGACCGCCGACCAGATCGCCCGTGCCCAGGACATCCCGCCGAAGTTCCTGGAGAGCATCCTGCTGCAGCTGCGCCGGGGCGGCGTCGTGCACGCCCAGCGGGGACCGGAGGGCGGCTACTGGCTGGCCCGGCCGCCGGGGGAGATCTCCCTCGCCGAGGTGATCCGGGTGATCGACGGGCCGCTGGCGCACGTACGCGGGCAGCGGCCGGAGGAACTCGGCTACCACGGAGCGGCGCGGGCGCTGCAGGACGTGTGGATCGCCCTGCGGGCCAGTGAGCGGCAGATCCTCGAGCTGGTGACGATCGCCGACGTGGCCGGCGGCACGCTGCCGCCGCGGGTCACCGAGCTGGCCGCCGACCCGCGCGCCTGGAGCTGACCGCCGTCCCAGCGGATCGGACCGCCGTCCCACTGACCGAACAGAGGGTTGACCCGGTGCCGCCCGTCCCGCATTGTCGACCAAGTCGATAGGAGATAGCCGAAAACTGGGAGGTGCCGTGCGCAAGCTGCTCGTCCTCGCGCTCGTCGGGCTCGTCGCGCAGCTCGTCGACGGCGCGCTCGGCATGGCGTACGGGCTCACCTCCTCGACGCTGCTGCTGCTCGTCGGCATCGCGCCGGCGGCCGCCTCGGCGTCGGTGCACCTGGCCGAGATGGGCACCACCCTCGCCGCGGGCGTCGCCCACTGGCGATTCGGCAACGTCGACTGGCGGGTCGTCGGCCGGATCGCCGTGCCCGGCGCCCTCGGGGCGTTCGCCGGGGCGACCTTCCTGTCCGCCATCTCCACCGAGACCGCCGCGCCCTGGATGGCGGCCATCCTGTTCAGCCTCGGCGCGTACCTGCTGGTGCGCTTCTCCCGGCCGCTGCGCACCGAGCGGCGCGCCGGCCGGCTGCGGGGCCGCTTCCTCGGCCCGCTCGGGCTGGTCGCCGGTTTCGTCGACGCCACCGGCGGCGGGGGCTGGGGCCCGGTCGCCACTCCCGCCCTGCTGGTCAGCGGCCGGATGGAGCCCCGCAAGGTGATCGGCTCGGTGGACACCGCCGAGTTCCTCGTCGCCGGCGCCGCCAGCGTCGGGTTCCTCATCGGTCTCGGTTCCGAGGGGTTCCTGCTGCCGATCGTGGCCGCGCTGCTGGTGGGCGGGCTCGTCGCCGCCCCGGTCGCCGCCTGGCTGGTGCGCATCGTTCCCGCCCAGCTGCTCGGAGCGGCGATCGGCGGCGTGATCGTGTTGACCAACGCGCGCACCCTGATGCGCGCCGCCGACGTCGGGGGCGACGCCCGACCCGCCGTCTACGCGCTGCTGGCCGCCGCCTGGATCGCCGCGTTGGCGTTCGCCGTCCGGGCGCTGCTGCGGGCCCGCCGAGCCCGGGCGATCGCCGCCACCGCCCTCGCCGCCGACCCGCACGGCGCCGAGGCCCGGGGGGCCGATTCGCGCGGCGCCGAAACCGTCGCCGCCGACCCGCACCGCGCCGCCGGTCCCGCAGCGGCTGACGAAGCCGCACCCGAACCGGTGGCCACGCCGACCCGGTAGTCCCCGTCGAGCCGTGCTCCGGCGCCGGCCGGCGGTCCCACCCGGGCCGAACCGGTGGCCGCCGCCCGGTAGTTCCCGCCGAGCTGGTGCTCCGGCGCCGGCTGGCGGTTCCACCCGCGAGCGCGTGGCCGACACGGCACGGCAGTGGCGGTCCGGCCCGCCCGGCTTGCGCGGCGAGGGCCGGTGCGGCTTGCGCGGCGAGGGCCGGTGCGGCTTGCGCTACGGCCCGCCCGGCGACGAATGTCCCGAGTCAGCGGTATTCCTGTGCGGCATGAATATGACTGACAGGCATACCGTCGATCCGGGTTACCGGCGCCAGGCTCCCGGCGCCAGGCCGCCGGCTCCACGCTCCTGGCTCCAACCGACCCGGGTCGGTCGGTAGCGACCGGGCAGCCCGGCGGCGCAGAAGCGACCGGGCCGCCCGCCGGGTCAGCGGGGGAGCAGGCTCTCCGCCGCCTCGGCCAGCAGGCGCCAGGCCTCGTCCACGTGCGCCTGCGCGGTCTGCGGTGAGCCGACCGCCAGCCGCAGCGTGTACCGGTCCGCCACCCGCGTGTGGGTGAGGTGCACCCGCCCGGTGGCGTTGACCCGGGCGAGCAGCTCCGCGTTGACCGCGTCGTCGGCCCGCAGGCGGAAACAGACAAGCGAGTACGGGTGTGGCGCGACCAGTTCGAAGCGCTCGTCGGCACGGACCCGCTCGGCGAACCGCGCGGCGAGCGCCACGCCGGACCGGATGTGGGCGCGCAGCCCTTCCACCCCGTACCAGCGCAGCACGAACCACAGTTTCAGGGCCCGGAACCGCCGGCCCAGCGGCACCTGCCAGTCCCGGTAGTCGATGACGGCGCCGGACTCGGTGGCCGCGTTGCGCAGGTACTCCGGCAGCACGCTCAGAGCCTCGATCAACTCGCTGCGGTCGGCCACCCAGAACGCGTCGCAGTCGAACCCGGTGAGCAGCCACTTGTGTGGGTCGAAGCAGTACGAGTCGGCGTGCTCCAGGCCGGCGTGCCCGAAGCGCAGTTCTGGGCAGACCGCGGCGGCACCCGCGTAAGCGGCGTCCACGTGCAGGAAGATCCCGTACTCGGCGCAGATCGCGCCGATCTCGGGCAGCGGGTCGATCGCGGTCGTGGACGTGGTGCCGACGGTGGCGACCACGAGCGCGGGCACCACGCCGGCAGCGCGGTCGGCCTCGATCGCCGCCCGCAGCGCCGCCGGGGACATCGCGAGGCTGTCCGGATGCACCTCGACAACCCGTACCCCCTCGTCGCCCAGCCCGGCGATCCGCGCCGCCTTCTCGATGCAGGAGTGGCCCTGGGTGGACGTGTACGCGCGGTAGCGCCGGTCGATCCCGACCTCCCGCCACCGGCCGCCGCTGGCGCGGTGCAGGGCGACCAGGGTTGCGACGAGGGCCGCCGAGGAGGCCGAGTCCTGGATGACGCCGCCGCCGGGGCCGTCGCTGCGGAACCGCTTCGGCAGGTCCAGCAGGTCGGCGAGCCAGTCCAGCATCGCCGTCTCCAGTTCGGTGCAGGCCGGGCCGGTCGCCCAGAGCATGCCCTGCACCCCGAGCCCGGCGCTGACCAGGTCGCCCAGGACGCTCGGGCCGGAGGTGTTGGCGGGGAAGTAGCCGAAGAAGCCGGGGTGCTGCCAGTGCGTGAGGTGTGGCGTGACAAGCGTGTCCAGGTCGGCGAGGACCGCCTCGACCGGCTCGCCGCGTTCCGGTGGGGCGGCCGGCAGTGCGGCGGACACGGCGCCGGGCGGGGCGGGTGAGGTGATCGGGCGCTCGGGCAGGGCGCTCCAGTAGTCGGCGATCCAGTCCACCACGGCGTGCCCGGCGCGGCGGAACTCCTCCGGGGTCATGTGCGCAGCCACCCCGCGAGTGGATCAAGAATGTCGGGGCCGGGCAAGGGACGGTGGCGGATTGTGCTGAGAAAGCGCTTGCCTTAGCATCACAGCTGCGCGGAGCCATCCTGATCGACGTCGATACGTCGCCTCTGCCGCCAGCGCGTTCCCCGCCGGCCCCGGGCAGGCCGGACCGATCCGGAGCGCGCCCACCTCCATCGGAGGACGCCCCATGCCCCGCACCACCCGCCGTGTCGCCCTGCTGGCCGCGGCCACCACGACCATCCTCACCGCCGGAGGGCTCACGGCGCTGACCGCCGCGGCGGCGGCCGCCGGCTGCCGCGTCGACTACCGGGTCACCAACCAGTGGCCCGGCGGCTTCGGCGCCGACGTCACCGTGACCAATCTCGGCGACCCGGTCACCGGCTGGACGCTGACCTGGACCTGGCCCGCCGGGCAACAGGTCACCCACCTCTGGAACGGCGTGGTCGACCAGGCCGGCGCGCAGGTCGCCGTGCGCAACGTGGACTACAACGGCTCGATCGCCACCAACGGGAGCGTCGGTTTCGGCTTCACCGGCTCCTGGTCCGGGAGCAACCCCGACCCGACCACCTTCGCCCTCAACGGCACCACCTGCACCGGCGCGCCGGCCACCACCGCGCCGCCGCCCAGCACGCCGCCGCCACCGACCACGCCGCCACCGACAAGCCCGCCGCCGGCCGGCCGGGTACAGATGGAGGACCTCGACCGGGGCCTGGTCAGCGTCCGCTCCGGCAGCGGCAACCTGGTGTCCTGGCGGCTGCTCGGCACCGAGACCAGCGGCGTCGCCTTCAACCTCTACCGCGGCGGCACCCGGGTCAACGGCAGCCCGATCACCGGAGCCACCACGTGGCTGGACAGCGGTGCCGCCGCCGGAGCCTCGTACACCGTCCGGGCCGTGGTGGGCGGCGTCGAACAGGCCGCCTCGGCCTCCGCCCTCCAGTTCCCGTCGGGCCACCTGGACGTGCCCCTGCAGGTCCCACCCGGCGGGACCACCCCCTCCGGCGAGGCGTACAGCTACTCGGCCAACGACGCCAGCGTGGGCGACCTCGACGGCGACGGCGACTACGAGTTCGTGCTCAAGTGGGAGCCGTCGAACGCCAAGGACAACTCCCAGTCCGGCTACACCGGCAACGTCCACGTCGACGCGTACAACCTCACCGGCACCCGGCTGTGGCGCATCGACCTCGGCCGCAACATCCGCGCCGGCGCCCACTACACCCAGTTCCAGGTGTACGACTACGACGGCGACGGCGACGCCGAGGTGGCCATGAAGACCGCCGACGGCACCCGCTCCGGCACCGGCCAGGTCATCGGCAACGCCTCGGCCGACCACCGCAACTCCAGCGGGTACGTCCTCGCCGGCCCCGAGTACCTCACCATGTTCGACGGCCGCACCGGCGCGGCCCTGTCCACCGTCGACTACGACCCGCCGCGCGGCAACGTCTCCTCCTGGGGCGACAACTACGGCAACCGCGTCGACCGGTTCCTCGCCGCCACCGCGTACCTCGACGGCCGGCGCCCGTCGCTGATCATGGCCCGCGGCTACTACACCCGCGCGGTCGTCGCCGCCTGGGACTTCCGCGACGGCACCCTGCGCAAGCGGTGGACCTTCGACTCCAACGCCGCCGGCAACGGCGCCGCGCACGGGCAGGGCAACCACAACCTCTCCGTCGCCGACGTCGACGCCGACGGCCGGCAGGAGATCGTGTACGGCGCGGCGACCATCGACGACGACGGCCGCCTGCTGCACTCCACCGGGCTCGGCCACGGCGACGCGATGCACGTCGGCGACCTCGACCCGGGCCGCGCCGGCCTGGAGGTGTTCAAGGTCAACGAGGACGGCAGCAAGCCCAGCTCGTACTTCGCCGACGCCCGCACCGGCCAGGTCATCTGGTCCACCCCGGCCTCCGGCGACAACGGTCGCGGTGTCTCCGCCGACATCTGGGCCGGCAGCGCCGGCGCCGAATCGTGGTCGTCGGCGGTGAGCGGCCTGGCCAACACCCGCGGCCAGAACATCGGCCGCAAGCCCTCCTCGGCCAACTTCCTGGTCTGGTGGGACGGCGACCCGGTCCGCGAACTGCTCGACGCCACCCGCATCGACAAGTACGGCACCGGCGGCGACACCCGCCTGCTCACCGGCAGCGACGTCGCCGCCAACAACGGCACCAAGGCCACCCCGGCGCTCTCCGCCGACCTGCTCGGCGACTGGCGGGAGGAGGTCGTCTGGCGTACCACCGACAGCCGTGCGTTGCGGATCTACAGCAGCCCGACGAGCACCGACGTCCGCCTGCACACCCTCATGCACGACCCGCAGTACCGGGTGGCGATCGCCTGGCAGAACACCGCCTACAACCAGCCCCCGCACCCGAGCTTCTTCCTCGGAGCCGGGATGAGCACCCCGCCCGCGCCGGACATCCACCTGCGCTGAGCATGAGGCACCGGGCCGGAGCCGCGGAATCCGCCAGCTCCGGCCCGGTGCGCCACACCGTGGCATTCCCGACCCGTCCCGACCGGGAACGCCGTACCACCACCGGAACCAAAGCTACGGGCGCCACGCGTCCCGGGGGTGACGTCGGCGTAAAGATCGTGTTTCACGCCTTCCGGCGCAGGCCACCGGCGACCCGCTCGGCGATCAGCTCGTACGAGCGCACCCGGTCCGCCACGTCGTACACCAGCGTGGTGAGCATCAGCTCGTCCGCCCCGGTGCGCGCCACCAGGTCCCCGAGCTGCCGCGCGACCGTCTCCGGTGACCCTGTCGCCTGCCCCTCCCGGCGCTGCGCGACGAACTCCCGCTCCAGCTCCGTGTACGGGTACGCGGCCGCCTCCTCCGGCGTGGCCAGCGGCTCCGGGCGGCCCGCGCGCAGTCGCAGGAACGACAGCGCCGCCGGACCGGCCAGCCACTGCGCCCGCTCGTCGGTCTCCGCGCACACCGCGTTGACCGCCACCATCGCGTACGGCCGCTCCAGCCACCGCGACGGCCGGAAGCTCTGCCGGTACAGCGCAAGCGCCGGCAGCGTGTTCTGCGCGCTGAAGTGGTGCGCGAATGAGAACGGCAGGCCCAGCAGCCCGGCCAGCTGCGCGCTGAACCCGCTCGACCCGAGCAGCCAGATCTCCGGCCGCAGGCCCCGGCCCGGGGTGGCCGTGATCGGCCCGGGCTCCTCCCCGGTGAAGTGGTTCATCAGGTCCGCCAGCTCCCGCGGGAACCCCTCGGCCGACAGCCCTTCCATCGTCCGGCGCAGCGCCAGCGCGGTCACCTGGTCGGTCCCCGGCGCCCGCCCGACACCCAGGTCGATGCGCCCCGGGTGCAGCGCCTCCAGGGTGCCGAACTGCTCGGCCACCACCAGCGGCGCGTGGTTGGGCAGCATCACCCCGCCCGAACCCAACCGCATCGTGGACGTGTGCGCCGCCAGGTGCGCCAGCAGCACCGCCGGCGCCGACGACGCGATCGCCGGCATGTTGTGGTGCTCGGCCACCCAGAACCGGTGGTACCCGAGCTCCTCGGTGCGCCGGGCCAACTCGGTCGTGTGCCGCAGGGCCTCCCCGGCGCTCGCGCCACGGGCCACCGGAGCAAGATCAAGAACAGAGAGCGGTACGTCGATCACAACCCGACCCAACCCGGCCGTGTTCACCGTTGTTCCGGGTCGTGCGCTATCCCACGCCCCGCGCCTGCTCGAAGATCAGGCTGGTCTGGGTGTGCTGCACCGCCGGATCCACCGCGAGATGGTCGAGCACGAAGTCCCGCAGCGCGTCGGCCGACGCCGCCCGCACGTGCAGCACGTAGTCCTCCGCGCCCGCCACGTGGAACACCGCCACCACTCCCGGCAGCCGCACCGACCGCGCCCGGAACGCGTCCACCACCGCCCGGTCGTGCGCCGACAACCGCACGGAGACCAGCGCCTGGAGCGGCAGCCCGACCGCCGCCGGGTCGACCTCGGCGTGGAACCCGCGGATCGCCCCGCACTCCCGCAACGCCCTCGTCCGCGCCAGGCAGGTGGAGGGCGCCACCCCCACCCGCTCGGCCAGGGCGTTGTTCGGCAGGCGGCCGTCCGCAACCAGCTCCGCCAGGATCGCGCGATCGGTCTCGTCGAGGCTCGCGTACGGCCGCACAACATTCGGTGCAACGGGCATGGCGTCATCCTCTCCCGAATCCGAGCGGCCACTCAAGGGCAATTGCCGAATCATCTTCGGAACTATTGCCTCCCAAGGGCCGTATGTTCGATTCTTCCGCCATGACGACCGTGGACACCCGAGCCGTGCACGCCGGCCGCGACGACCTCGCCGCCCTCGGCGTCCACGCCGCCCCCATCGACCTGTCCACCACCAACCCGCTGCCGTCGGTCGAGACCGGCGGCGACGCGTACGAGACCCTCGCCACCGGCGGGACCCTCCCGCCCGGCGACACCGCCGTCTACCAGCGGCTCTGGAACCCCACCGTGGCCCGTTTCGAGACCGCGCTGGCCGACCTCGAGGGCATCACCGACGCCGTCGCCTTCGGCAGCGGCATGGCCGCCCTCACCGCCGCCCTGCTCGCCGCCACCCGGGACGGGAAGCGGCACCTCGTCGCCGTCCGCCCCCTCTACGGCGGCACCGACCACGTCCTCGCCACCGGCCTGCTCGGCACCGAGGTCACCTGGGCCAGACCGGACGAGGTCGCCGCCGCCGTCCGACCGGACACCGCGCTCGTCCTCGTCGAGACCCCGGCCAACCCCACCCTCGACCTCGTCGACATCGCCGCGCTCGCCCGCGCCGCCGGCCCCGCGCCGCTGCTCGTCGACAACACCGTCGCCACGCCCGTGCTCCAGCAGCCCGCCCGGCACGGCGCCGCCCTCGTCCTGCACAGCGCCACCAAGAGCATCGGCGGCCACGGCGACGTGCTCGCCGGCGTCATCGCCTGCGACGCCGACTGGGCCGCCCGGCTCCGGCAGATCCGCGCCCTCACCGGCGCGATCCTGCACCCGCTCGGCGCGTACCTCGCACACCGCGGCCTGCAGACCCTCCCGCTGCGCGTCCGCGCCCAGCAGGCCGGCGCCGAGAAGATCGCCGCCTGGCTCGCCGACCACCCCGCCGTCGAGCGCGTCCACCACCCGTCGCAGCACGACCCCGCCGGGCTCGTCGGCCGCCAGATGTCCGGCCCGGGCAGCCTCCTCGCCTTCGAGGTACGCGGCGGCGCGCCCGCCGCGGCCGCCGTCGCCGGCGCCTGTCGGCTGATCACCCACGCCGTCTCGCT
Organism: Micromonospora sp. NPDC126480; assembly: GCF_040302465.1. Taxonomy (NCBI): domain Bacteria; kingdom Bacillati; phylum Actinomycetota; class Actinomycetes; order Micromonosporales; family Micromonosporaceae; genus Micromonospora; species Micromonospora sp. NPDC126480. Next base: position 45,087 of record NZ_JBEORU010000039.1, on the reverse strand, counting down.
GGGCGGCGTCGACACCCTGATCCAGCACCCGGCGTCGCTGACCCACCGGCCGGTGGAGGGGGAGGCCAAGCCGGTCGGCGGGCTGCTGCGGCTGTCGGTCGGCCTGGAGGACCCGGAGGACCTGCGCACGGACCTGGAGGCGGCGCTCGGCGCGGCGTGCTGACGTTCGGTCAGAACTTCGGTCCGACGTGTACGTCGAGGGCTGCGACCGCCTCCCGGCGGGCGACGGACAGCGAATTCCGGCGGTTCATCCGCCAGGCGATGCCGAGCAGGTCCAGCCCCCACTGGCAGAGCCGCATGATGTCGGTGGACTCGTTGGTGAACATGTAGCGCGGGTAGACGTAGTTTCTGCCGCGCGTCGTCACCCGGTTGTTGACTCGGCATCCGTCCGAGTGGAACAAGCCGCGTAAGAGGCTGCCAGCGTGGGCTTCGACGATCTCGCGCTGCCAGTCGGCGAGAACGATAGGCCGTTCGTGCTTCTTGCCCGGCCCGTGCTGCGGCAGCAGGCAGGGCCAGTGCATCGCGTAGCTCTGTACGCCGACGCAGCCCTTCTTCTGCACCCGCTGTACCGAGCTAGCCAACACCTCCCTCATCGCCTTTTCGCAAAGGTCGATCAGGTTGGGCCAGGAGTCGGAGCAGTAGATGCGGAGGACGGGCACACGACCCGTGGTGACCAAGTGACCATCGCCCAGGTAGAGGCCGAGCAGGTAGGCGTAGGCCGGTGGGCTTGTCGGATTGTCGACATCGTCTCGGCAGCGGAAACACCGCACCTGGCTGCCCCACTGTTTCGGCTCGGGCCGGTCTTTGCACCAGTGGCGGACCGTGGGGTATGGCAGGCCGAAGTGGTTGGCGACGTCCGCCACGGTGTGGCCCGCCAGGAAGCGTTGGCGCGCACGGAGACGAAGTTCGAGCGGATGCATCGACGCATCTTCGAACGCCTGTATGACACTTTGTGCCCCCGGTGGGACTCGAACCCACACTTTATGCAGTTTGAGTGCATTGCCTCATGCCAGTTGGGCTACGGGGGCCGCTCCGTGATCCTGCCTGAATAGGGTACCCACTACGCTAAGGGTCGCGGCACCCGGTCGGTCGGGTGTCGGGTACGGACTGGTGGGAGTGGCTCGTGGCCGAGACGCAGACGGATGCCGAGCGCAGGCGGGTACTGATCGCCGAGGACGAGGCGCTCATCCGGCTGGACCTCGCCGAGATGCTCGCCGAGGAGGGCTACGAGGTCGTCGGGGAGGCCGGTGACGGCGAGACGGCCGTGCGGCTCGCCGAGGAGCTGAAGCCCGACCTGGTCATCCTCGACATCAAGATGCCGATCATGGACGGGCTGGCCGCCGCCGAGCGGATCGCCGGCGCCCGGATCGCCCCGGTGATCATCCTGACCGCGTTCAGCCAGCGGGACCTGGTGGAGCGGGCGCGGGCGGCCGGCGCGATGGCGTACCTGGTGAAGCCCTTCCAGAAGAGCGACCTGGTCCCGGCGGTGGAGATCGCGCTGTCGCGCTACTCGGAGATCGCCGCGCTGGAGTCGGAGGTCGCCGGGCTGACCGACCGCCTCGAGGTGCGCAAGACCGTCGAGCGCGCCAAGGGCGCGCTGATGACGACCTACGGGATGACCGAGCCGCAGGCGTTCAAGTGGATCCAGCGCACGGCGATGGACCACCGGATGACCATGAAGGAGGTCGCCGAGCGGATCCTTCAGGAGACCGCCGGCGGTGAGGTGACCCGACCGGCCACCTGACGTTCTCTCCGGGCCACCGCTGCCGTTGTGGCCCTCGCGCCGCGCGGGATGATCGATAGCATTGCATCCGTGCGGATGCGGTGGTGGACGGCGTTGCTCGCGGCTGTCGCGGTGCTGTTGCCGGCCGGCTGCGAGCGGGCGACCACAGTGGATGGTGACCCGCCGCCCGAGCCGCTGCGTCCGGCGTGGTCGCAGGTCGATCTGCCGGCCCCGCCGGGCCCGCCGGGTCGCGTGCTGCTGCGCGACGCGGTCGCGTGCCAGGGCGGGTGGTACGCGGTCGGCGGTGTGACCGACCCGTCCGGGGCGACCCGCCCGGCCGCCTGGTCCAGCACTGACGGTGTGGCCTGGGCGTCGGTGCCGGTGGCCGCGGACTCCTTCTACGGCCGGCAGAGCGTGCTGTTCTCGGTCGGCTGCCGGGACGGGGTGGCCGCCGTGGTCGGCGGCAAGGTCGGCGGCGCGCACGGCAACCCCCGGGTGAGCACCTGGCGGCAGCGTTCGGACGGGACGCTTGTCGAGGTGCAGGCGGCGTCGTTCGAGACGTACGGCGGGCCGAAGGCGGTGAACGTGTCCCGGCTGGCCGGCGGCGGCGCCGGGTGGCTGATCGTGGGAAACCGGTCCAGCGGCGCGGCGGCGTGGGTGTCGCCGGACGCGGCGGAGTTCGACCTCGTCGAGGGCGCCCCCGGGCTGGCGACCGACGAGCGGGGCGTCACCTGGGCGTTCGACGTGGTGGCGGCCGGCCAGACGGGGTGGGTGGCGGTGGGCGGGCTGTTGCCGCCGGGCCGGATCGATCGGGATCCGGCGGTGTGGACTTCCGGTGACGGGCGGTCCTGGCAGCGCACGGTGCTGCCCGGCACGACGGAGTACGAGGAGTTGCAGCGGGTCGCCCTCGACGGCGGTGGCCCGGTGGCGGTCGGGCTGCGGGGCCGGGCGTTCGGCGCCTGGCGGCGGGACGGGGGCGACTGGGTCGCGGCCGGCGGGCTGGGCGCGGCGGGTTCGTCGGGGGTGCCGTCGGTCGCCGGTCTCGCTTCCGGGGGCGGGGGGCTCCTGGCGGCGGTCTCGGACGGAGCGCGGCACGCGCTGTGGTGTTCCGGGGACCGGGGTGGGTCGTGGCGGGAGGTGGCGCTGCCGGTCGCGGTGCCGACGGGGATCGATCAGGACGTCACGGTGGTCGCGGTGGGTGACCGCTGGTGGGTGGCGACGGACGACGGCGAGGGTGGGCGGCTGTGGGGGGCTCCGGCAGAGTCGGACTGCTGAGAGCGCGGTGTGCCGGTATCCGGGATGGGAGCGTCCGAAACCGTCTCACTTTCCGGACGGCAACTGTCTAAGGACCGGTCAGGGGATTGACCTGTTACGGCTTCCGGGTCGATCGCGCACGTCTTCGTAACGGTTTCGCAGACCCCGCGTCAGGCCCTTCCTAGCGGGTGTGAGTGTCGGTACGCTCCGCCATCACGAGCCGTAACGCAGGGGGCGTCCCTGCCGGTGGTGGTGGTCGCGGGATGGTCTGTCGTCACCCCTCGCAGTCAGGCGCCGACCTGCTTCTGGAGGAGGTCAGGAAGCCGTGAGGCGTAGCTATTCAAGGGCGCTGGGTACTGCCGCGCTCGCCGCGGTGCTGGTCGCCGCCGCGGGGTGCCAGGACTCTGGCGGTGACGGTGGGACCGCGTCGGGCGACTGCGGCGGCAAGATCGCCATCTTCGGCGCGTTCAGCGGTGACAACGCGGGTCTGGTGCTGCCGTCGCTGAACGGCGCGAAGCTGGCGATCAAGCAGCACAACGAGGCCAACCCGGACTGCAAGGTCGAGATGGTCGAGTTCGACACGCAGGGTGACCCGGCGCAGGCGACCCCGGTCGCGAACCAGGTCGCCGGTGACCAGTCGTTCCTCGGTGTCATCGGTGGTCACTTCTCCGGTGAGTCCGACGCGACGATGCCGGTCTACGAGGCCGCGGGCATGGCGATGGTCGCCCCGTCGGCGACCCGGACCGACCTGACCCAGAAGGGCAACAAGTCGTTCTTCCGGGTGGTCGGCAACGACGGCACCCAGGCCGGCGCGGTGGCGACGTACCTGAAGTCGCAGAACGCGCAGAAGGTGTTCCTCATCGACGACGGCAGCGCGTACGGCGCGGGCATCACCGCCGAGCTGACCAAGAACCTGGGCGCCGCGCTCGCCGGCAGCGACAAGATCCAGGAGCGGCAGTCGCAGTTCGACGCGACGATCTCGAAGATCAAGGCGGCGGGCGCCGACTTCGTCTTCTACGGCGGCTACACCCGTGAGGCGTCTCCGCTGGTCCGCCAGATGCGCGCCGCCGGCGTGCAGGCGAAGTTCGTCGGCCCGGACGGTCTCTACGACCCGGCGTTCCCGCAGGGTGCCTCCGGCGGCGCCGAGGGCTCCATCATCACCTGCCCGTGCCTCCCGGCGGACAAGGCCGGCGGCACCTTCTCGGCCGACTACCAGAAGGAGTTCGGCCAGGCCCCGGGTTCGTACGGTGCTGAGGGCTTCGACGCCGCGAAGATCTTCGCGGACGCCTTCAAGGACGGCAAGAAGACCCGCGCCGAGATCCTGGAGTACGTGAAGTCGTACGACAAGCAGGGCGTGTCGAAGTACATCAAGTTCGCTGACAACGGCGACGTCGACCCGAGCAAGGTCGTGATCTGGTCGTACCAGATCAAGGGCACGACGTTCGAGCCGCTGCAGGAGCTGAAGCTCAGCTGACCAGCATTGGGAGTGCGGCCGGGGTGTTCACCCCGGCCGCACTCGATGCAAGGAGACCCCGGTGAATTTCGACGACCTCTTCGGCCACATCGGCCAGCACACCGTCGACGGGTTGTCCAAAGGAGCGATCTACGCCCTGATCGCTCTGGGCTACACCCTTGTCTACGGCGTCCTGCGTCTGATCAACTTCGCCCACTCCGAGGTGTTCATGGTCGGCACCTTCGCGGTGCTCGGTCTGTGGACCGCGTTCGGCGTGGAAAATAACCCTCCGGTCGGCCAGGCGGTGCTGTTCCTGGTGCTCGGCCTGATCGTCGCGGCGCTGGCCTCGGGCGGCACGGCCCTGGCGATCGAACGGATCGCGTACCGACCGCTGCGGCGCAAGAACGCTCCGCCGCTCATCTTCCTGATCACCGCGATCGGCCTGTCGCTGGTGCTGGTCGAGGTCTTCGGCCTGCTGCTGCCGAGGCTCCTGGGTGACGTGGTGCCGTCGATGTTCGCGCGGGAGCGGATCATTCTCGGCATGCCGACGATCTTCGAGCAGAAGACGCTGTTCACCATCTTCGGCACCGAGATCAACAACATTCAGCTGACTGTCTTCGTGGCGGCCGTCGCGATGATGGCGGTCCTGGACTGGTTCATCAACAAGACCCGTTACGGCCGGGGCGTGCGGGCGGTGGCGCAGAACCCCGAGACGGCGGCCCTGATGGGCGTCAACCAGGAGCGCGTGATCATGCTGATCTTCGTGCTCGGCGGGATCATGGCCGGTGCCGCGGCGCTGCTGTGGAGCATGCGGTTCGGCTTCACCCAGAGCAGCATCGGCTTCGTGCTCGGCCTGAAGGCGTTCACGGCGGCCGTGCTCGGCGGCATCGGCAACCTGCGCGGCGCGCTGCTTGGCGGTTTCGTCCTCGGCATCGTCGAGGTCTACGGCGCCACGCTCTTCGCGTCCAACTGGGAGGACGTCATCGCGTTCGTGGTGCTGGTCGTGGTGCTGATGTTCCGCCCGACCGGTCTGCTGGGCGAGTCGCTGGGGAGGGCCCGAGCATGATCGACAAGCTTCGCAACGCCGATCGCCGGCGTGTCGGTGCCCTGGCGGCGGTCGGCGACCGCTGGCGGGCACTGCCCAAGTGGCAGCGCGCCCTGGGTTTCCTCGCCTTCGTGGTGTTCCTCTACTACCTGCCGCTGCTCGGCATTCCGGGGCTGACCTGGCTGCGGACCGACTCGATCTCCGGCGGCAGCAACTGGGCCGGTGTGCTGTTCACCTGCGCCGTCTACGTGCTGGTGGCGATCGGCCTGAACGTCGTGATCGGTCTTGCCGGCCTGCTCGACCTGGGCTACATCGGCTTCTTCGCGATCGGCGCGTACGCCGTCGCGCTGTTCGGCTCGGTGAACTCGCCGGTCGTCAAGTGGTTCCAGCAGGAGTTCGACCTGCCCCCGACCTGGGCGGTCACCTGGGCGGTCTGCGCGTTCATCGCTCTGGTGCTGGCACTGATCTCCGGGGTGCTGCTGGGCTGGCCGACGCTGCGGCTGCGCGGTGACTACCTGGCCATCGTGACGCTGGGCTTCGGCGAGATCATCCGGATCGTGGCGCGGAACTCCGAGAACGTCACGAACGGCCCGCAGGGCATCTCGGCGATTCCCGGGCCGGAGGGCCCGCCGTCGCCGGACAACCAGATCTTCGGGCTGGTCGACGTCAAGCCGTGGTACTGGCTGGCGCTGACGGTCGTCCTGGTGATGGTGTTCGCGGTGCGCCGGCTGGAGCACAGCCGGGTCGGCCGGTCCTGGCTGGCGATCCGCGAGGACGAGGACGCCGCCGCGGTGATGGGCGTCTACCCGTTCAAGTTCAAACTCTGGGCGTTCGCCATCGGCGCGGCGCTGGGCGGCTTCGCCGGCTTCCTGTTCGGCAGCCGGTACGCGTTCATCGACCCGACCCAGTTCAACGTCAACCTCTCAATCCTGTTCGTGGCGATGGTCGTCGTGGGTGGTTCGGGCAACATGGTCGGCGTGTCGCTGGGTGCGGTGCTGCTGGCGTACCTGCCGGAGCGGTTCCGGGAGATCGCCGACTACCGGTGGTTGGCGTTCGGCCTGGCGATGGTGCTGGTGATGATCCTGCGCCCGCAGGGTCTGATCCCCAGCCGGCGACGTGCCCGCGAGTTGAAGGACCGCGCGGCGGAGGCGGAGGAGGCGCCCGCTCATGTCTGATGAGACCACCACCACGGCGGCGCCGAAGATCCCGGCGCAGCCGGGCCCGCGCAAGCCGCTGCTGGAGATCGACAACGTCACGCTCCGCTTCGGCGGCGTGGTCGCCCTCGACGGGATCAGCTTCGAGATCCACGAGGGCGAGATCCTCGGCCTGATCGGCCCGAACGGTGCCGGCAAGACGACCTGCTTCAACGTGATGACCGGCGTCTACAAGCCGACGTCCGGTGCGGTCCGGTTCCGCGAGCAGCGGGTGACCGGGCGCAAGCCGCACCAGATCAGCCGGCTGGGCATCTCCCGGACGTTCCAGAACATCCGCCTCTTCCCGGAGATGTCCGCGCTGGAGAACGTCATCGTCGGCACGGACTCCCGGCACAAGACCAGCGTGCCCGGGGCGCTGTTCCGGATCCCGCGTAGGCGGCCCAAGCCGGAGGAACTGCCGCAGGTCACCGCGAGCGGCGGTGTCGTGCGCACCTGGCAGCAGGTGCGGCGCAGCTTCGCCAAGACGTTCGGCCTGTCCCGGCACGTCCTGGAGGAGCGGGCGGCCGAGGAGAAGGCGATGGGCCTGCTGCGGTTCGTCGGCATCGCCGACCGGGCCAACGACGCCGCGCGCAACCTGCCGTACGGCTACCAGCGCCGGCTGGAGATCGCCCGGGCGCTCGGCACCGAGCCGAAGCTGATCTGCCTGGACGAGCCGGCGGCCGGCTTCAACCCGGCCGAGAAGGAGCAGCTGAACGACCTGATCCGGAAGATCCGGGACATGGGCGTCACCGTGCTGTTGATCGAGCACGACATGCGCCTGGTCATGGACGTCACCGAGCGGATCGTCGTGCTGGAGTTCGGCCGCAAGATCGCCGAGGGCGCGCCGGCTGAGGTCAGCCGTGACCCGCGGGTGATCGCCGCGTACCTGGGGGAGCCCGCCGATGCTGCTTGAGCTGGACAACGTCACTGTGTCGTACGGCCGGATCGAGGCGCTGCACGGCATCAGCCTCACCGTCGACGAGGGCGAGGTGGTGGCGCTGATCGGCGCGAACGGCGCCGGCAAGACCACCACGATGCGGGCCATCTCCGGCACGCGTTCCCTCTCCGGCGGCCGGATCACGTTCAACGGCGAGGACATCAGCAAGCTCCGGGCCGACCTGCGGGTGGTCCGGGGCCTGTGCCAGTCGCCCGAGGGCCGGCAGATCTTCCCCGGCATGACGGTGCTGGAGAACCTGGACATGGGCGCGTACACCCGGCGGGACCACGCCGGGATCGCGGCCGACCTGGAGCGGGTCCTGGACATGTTCCCGCGGCTGCGGGAGCGGCGGAAGCAGCCGGGCGGCACGCTCTCCGGCGGTGAGCAGCAGATGCTGGCCGTCGGCCGGGCCCTGATGAGCCGGCCGAAGTTGCTGCTGCTGGACGAGCCCTCGATGGGCCTCGCCCCGATGATCATCCAGCAGATCTTCGACATCATCACGGAGATCAACCAGCAGGGCACCACGATCCTGCTGGTGGAGCAGAACGCCCAGCAGGCGCTCTCCCGCGCCCACCGGGGCTACGTGCTGGAAACCGGCCGGATCGTCAAGGAGGGCACCGGCCAGGACCTGCTGCACGACCCGGCGGTCAAGGAGGCGTACCTCGGCGTCGCCTGACGTCACCGCACCGCGCGGCCGGTCGTCCCGTCGGGGGGCGGCCGGCCGCCGGGTTTTCCACCCCGGCGGCCCGGTGCCGCCGCCGGGGCCTGTCGGGGGTACGGACTAGAGTCGCCACCGTGACAGCTACGACGCCGCGCCTGCTCCTCGTCGACGGACACTCCCTGGCATACCGGGCGTTCTTCGCCCTGCCGGTGGAGAACTTCTCCACCACGACGGGCCAGCCGACCAACGCGGTCTACGGCTTCACCTCCATGCTGATCAACGTGCTGCGCGACGAGCGGCCCACCCACATCGTCGTGGCGTTCGACGTGTCCCGGCGCTCCTTCCGCACCGAGAAGTACGCGGAGTACAAGGCCGGCCGCAGCGAGACCCCGACCGACTTCAAGGGCCAGGTCAGCCTGGTCAAGGAGGTCCTGGCGGCGCTGCGCGTCCCGGTGGTCGAGAAGGAGGGCTACGAGGCCGACGACGTCATCGCCACCCTCGCCTGCCAGGCCCGTGACCAGGGCATGGAGGTGCTGATCACCACCGGCGACCGGGACGCCTTCCAGCTCGTCGGCGACGCCATCACGGTGCTCTACCCCCGCAAGGGTGTCTCCGACCTGGCCCGGATGGACCCGGCGGCGGTCGAGACGAAGTACGGGGTGCCCCCGGAGCGCTACCGCGACCTGGCCGCGCTGGTCGGTGAGACCAGCGACAACCTGCCCGGCATCCCGGGCGTCGGGCCCAAGACCGCCGCCAAGTGGATCGCCACCTACGGCGGCGTGGAGGGGGTCGTCGCGCGGGCCGACGAGATCAAGGGCAAGGCCGGCGAGAGCCTGCGGGAGCGGCTCGCCGACGTGATCCGCAACTACGAGATCAACTGCCTGGTGTCCGACCTGGAGCTGCCGCTGCGCCCGGAGGACGCGCGCTGGGCCGGGTGGGACCGGGAGGCGGTCCACCAGGTCTTCGACACCCTGGAGTTCCGCATCCTCCGGGACCGGTTGTACCAGTACCTGGAAGCCGTGGAGCCGGAGGCCGAGGCGGGCTTCGACCTCGCCGGCGAGGTGCTCACCGAGCCCGGAGCGCTGGCCGCCTGGCTGGGCGCCCACGCGCCGGCCGGCACGCCCGTGGGTGTCGCGGTCACCCTGGACACCGGTCCGAACCGGCGGCACACCGCCTCGGTGACCGGGCTGGCGGTGGCCACCGCCGCCGGGGCGGGGGCGTGGTTCGACCCGGCCCGGCTGGCTGCCGCCGACGAGTCCGCCCTGGCCGGGTGGTTGGCCGACGAGACCCGCCCCAAGGTGCTGCACGACAGCAAGCCGGCGGTGCTCGCGTTCGCCGCGCACGGCTGGGCGCTCGAGGGCATCGCCCGGGACACCCAGATCGCCGCCTACCTGGCCCGGCCCGACCAGCGGTCCTACGACCTCACCGACCTGGCCCTGCGTTACCTGCACCGCGAGCTGCGGGTCGACACGCCGGACAACGGTCAGCTCACCCTCGCGGGCCTCGGCGACGACGGCGAAGCCGAACAGAATTTGATGCTGCGGGCCCGGGCCACCCTCGACCTGGCCGACGCGATCGACGCCGAGCTGTCCCGCGACGGCGAACAGTCGGCCCGGTTGATGGCCGGGGTGGAGCTGCCGCTGATGCGGGTGCTCGCCGGCATGGAGCGCACCGGCATCGCCGCCGACACGCACTACCTGTCCGAGTTGGAGGCGCACTTCGCCGCCGAGGTGAAGGCCGCCGCGCAGGGCGCGTACGAGGCGGTGGGCCGGGAGTTCAACCTGGGCTCGCCGAAGCAGCTGCAGGAGATCCTCTTCGGTGAGCTGGGTCTGCCCAAGACCAAGCGGATCAAGACCGGCTACACCACCGACGCGGACGCCCTGCAGTGGCTCTACGCGCAGAACCCGCACCCGGTGCTGGCGCACCTGCTGCGCCACCGGGACGTGGCGAAGCTCAAGACCACGGTGGACGGCCTGCTCAAGTCCGTCTCCGACGACGGCCGCATCCACACCACCTTCAACCAGACGGTGGCGGCCACCGGTCGGCTCTCCTCCACCGAGCCCAACCTGCAGAACATCCCGATCCGCACCGAGGAGGGCCGGCGGATCCGCCGGGCGTTCGTGGTCGGCGAGGGGTTCGAGTGCCTGCTCACTGCCGACTACAGCCAGATCGAGATGCGGATCATGGCGCACCTGTCGGCGGACGACGCCCTGATCGAGGCGTTCAACTCCGGCCGGGACTTCCACGCCGCCACCGCGTCGTCGGTGTTCAAGGTGCCGGTGGAGGCGGTCACCGCCGACCAGCGGCGCAAGATCAAGGCGATGAACTACGGCCTGGCCTACGGGCTGAGCGCCTTCGGTCTGTCCCAGCAGCTCGGCATCACCGCCGAGGAGGCGCGTGGCCTGATGGAGGACTACTTCGCCGGGTTCGGCGGGGTGCGCGACTACCTGCAGGAGGTCGTCGCGCGGGCCCGCCACGACGGCTACACGGAGACGATCCTCGGCCGCCGGCGCTACCTGCCCGACCTGGTCAGCGACAACCGGCAGCGGCGCGAGATGGCCGAGCGGATGGCGCTCAACGCCCCGATCCAGGGTTCCGCCGCCGACATCATCAAGGTCGCGATGCTGCACGTCGACACGGCCCTGCGCGAGGCGGGGCTGCGTTCCCGGATGCTGCTTCAGGTGCACGACGAGCTGGTCTTCGAGGTCGCCCCGGGCGAGCGGGAGGCCCTCGAGGACCTGGTGCGGCGGAGGATGGGCGGGGCGTACCCGCTGTCGGTGCCGCTGGAGGTGTCGGTCGGCGAGGGCCGGGACTGGAACAGCGCCGACCACTGACCTCCGCGGGTCAGCGTCCGGGGCCCCGGCGCTCCTTCGGCGGGGCGCCGTGCCGCTGCAGCGCCTTGCGGGACGGGCCGCCCGGCGGCGGCAGCGGGCCCTTGACCGGGTCGTGGCCCCAGTTCATCAGGGAGTAGCGCCAACGGGTCTCGCGGACGTCACCGCTCGGCCGCTGCGCCATGTGCCGCCGGACGTAGCCGACGACCTTGCGCATGTGCCGGTAGTCGGCCTCGGACAGCTCGCTGCGCTTGCGCCGCAGCAGGTCGATGATCCGCCGGCCGGACTCGTGCCCGACCGACTCGCCGCCCCTGGTGCCGCCCTTGCGCCAGCCGACGTGCTTCGACTCGTCGGTCTCCAGCCACTTCGACAGCTCGCCCGGCTTCATGTTCACCGCCTCGGTGAACTCCCGGTACGTCTCCTGCGGATCATCGTCACGACGGCTCACGGCGCAGCACCTCCGGCCGGTGGACGACGTCCCGCCCCGAATGGTCGTTGCGGATGCGGTACTGGGGGTCGTCCGGCGAGGCGTCGACGGTGTGCCCCCGGACGTGGGTCCGGTCGATCAACTTCTCCTTGACCACGCCGTACGCCCGGCCGCTGTGGCTGGCCCAGGACACGTGGTCACCCTCGTGGAACTCCTGCTCGGCCATGCCGCCCGGGTACCCGGCGCGCGGTGGCGGAAACGACCGCTACCGGCCCGACGGCTTCTCGGCGACGAAGATGGCGGTGCCGGGGAACAGCCGGCCGCGCAGCGGGCTCCACTGGCCCCAGATCCCCTCGTGCCCCGGCGGCCACTCCGGCTCCACCAGGTCCACCAGCCGGAAACCGGCGCCGACCAGCTCGCGGACCCGGTCGCCCAGCGTGCGGTGCTGCTCGACGTACGTGGCGACCCCGTGCTCGTCCTGCTCCACGTAGGGCGAGCGGTCGAAGTACGAGTGCACCGCCGCCAGCCCGGCCTCCCCGGGATCGTCGAGGAAGATCCAGCGCATCGGGTGGGTCACCGAGAAGACCCAGCGCCCGCCCGGGCGCAGCACCCGGGCGACCTCCCGCATCACGGCCGCCGAGTCGGCGACGAACGGCACCGCCCCGAACGCCGTGCACACCACGTCGAACGCGCCGTCGGCGAACGGCAGGGCCAGCGCGTCGGCCTGCACCAGCGGCACGCGTACGCCGGTGCGGTCGGCGGCGAGCGCGGCGTGCCGCAACATGCCGGCGGACAGGTCCAGGGCGACCGGCCGGGCGCCCTGCGTGGCGAGCCAGCGGGCCGCCGCGGCGGCGCCGGCGCCGAGTTCCAGCACGCGCTGCCCGCTCAGTTCGCCGAGCAGCCGGGCGTCCTGCTCGCGCAGCCCTTCCGGGCACCAGACGAAGTCCACCTCGCCGAGGAACGTCCCGTGCTCGGTCTGGTAGGCGTCGGCGTCGGCGTCCCACCAGCGGCGGTTGGCCCGGCGCGCCTCGGCGTCGCCGACGGCGCGGCGGGTCACCCGGCTGTCGTCGTCCACCGCCTCACGCTAGGCGGCGCCGGCTCGCCGCCGGCCGGCGGGGCCGCTACGGTGACCGGTGGGACGGGTGTGACCAGCGTGACAGCCGAGGCGAGTTCCGGGCGAAATCTCCGCTTTCGCAGCTGACGAGGTGGCGATGAGGTGGGAGGGCTTGCACGCTGTGGTAATGCAGCGGGTAGGCTAGACGATGCGCTCGCGGATCGTGTGCCTCGGCAGGGAGCAGGTGCGCGGTCTCCGGGACCACAGGCGGAGCTTCATCATGATCTCACTTGGTGATTGTTCGTTGTGCCCGGCGGCGGATCCGCTGGCGCGAACAGGTCACCGCGGCCCACGTCCGCGATGACAACCCACCGACCGGAGCAACCGCCCACATGACGAGCAGCATCGAGGCCCCCTCGAGCGCCACCAAGGTCACCGTCGACGATCTCGGTTCAGAGGAGGCTTTCCTCGCCGCGATCGACGAGACCATCAAGTACTTCAACGACGGCGACATTGTCGAAGGCACCGTCGTCAAGGTCGATCGGGACGAGGTCCTGCTCGACATCGGCTACAAGACCGAGGGCGTCATCCCCTCTCGGGAGCTGTCGATCAAGCACGACGTGGATCCCGCCGAGGTCGTCTCGGTCGGTGACCACATCGAGGCCCTTGTCCTCCAGAAGGAGGACAAGGAGGGGCGTCTGATCCTCTCGAAGAAGCGCGCCCAGTACGAGCGCGCCTGGGGCACGATCGAGAAGATCAAGGACGAGGACGGCGTCGTCCGCGGCTCGGTCATCGAGGTGGTCAAGGGTGGCCTCATCCTCGACATCGGGCTGCGCGGCTTCCTGCCGGCCTCCCTGGTCGAGATGCGCCGCGTGCGTGACCTGCAGCCGTACGTCGGCCGCGAGCTCGAAGCCAAGATCATCGAGCTGGACAAGAACCGCAACAACGTGGTCCTGTCCCGCCGGGCCTGGCTGGAGCAGACGCAGTCCGAGGTACGCACCGAGTTCCTCAACAAGCTGCAGAAGGGCCAGGTCCGCAAGGGCGTCGTCTCCTCGATCGTCAACTTCGGCGCGTTCGTCGACCTGGGCGGCGTGGACGGCCTGGTGCACGTCTCCGAGCTGTCCTGGAAGCACATCGACCACCCGTCCGAGGTCGTCGAGGTGGGCCAGGAGGTCGAGGTCGAGGTCCTGGACGTCGACCTGGACCGCGAGCGGGTCTCGCTGTCGCTGAAGGCGACCCAGGAGGACCCGTGGCGCCAGTTCGCCCGCACCCACGCGATCCAGCAGATCGTGCCCGGTAAGGTCACCAAGCTGGTGCCGTTCGGCGCGTTCGTCCGGGTCGACGACGGCATCGAGGGTCTGGTCCACATCTCCGAGCTGGCCGAGCGCCACGTGGAGATCCCGGAGCAGGTCGTCCAGGTCGGCTCCGAGGTCATGGTCAAGGTCATCGACATCGACCTCGAGCGTCGCCGGATCTCGCTGTCGCTGAAGCAGGCCAACGAGGGCTTCGTCGAGGGCGAGGAGCACTTCGACCCGACCCTCTACGGCATGGCCGCCACCTACGACGCCGAGGGCAACTACATCTACCCGGAGGGCTTCGACCCGGAGACGGGCGAGTGGCTCGAGGGCTACGAGAAGCAGCGCGAGACCTGGGAGACGCAGTACGCCGAGGCGCGTCAGCGCTGGGAGGCGCACCAGAAGCAGGTGCAGACCTCCCGCGCCGCCGACGCCGAGGCCGCCGCCAACCCGGCCCCGGCCACCGGCACCACCACCACGACCAGCCCGGCCCCGAGCCGGCAGGCCGAGGAGCCGGCCGGCACCCTCGCCACCGACGAGGCGCTCGCCGCGCTGCGGGAGAAGCTCGCCGGCGGCAAGTGACCCGACGCAGTCCGGGTCGCCGCGCAGCGGCCGGGCGCAGTCACTGAAAGGGCCCCGTCCCCCGCGATCGAGAGATCGCCGGAGACGGGGCCCTTTCCCCACCCCGGTCGCGATCTTGCAGTTTCCGCCCCGACGTGAGCCGCGAAAGCCGCGTCTCGCGGGCACGAAGTGCAAGATCGCGGGAGGGAGGGGGCGAGGGGGAGCGGCGGGTTGGCGGGGTGGGGCTTGATCCGGTTGACTGGTGCGGTGCTGAGGGTGGGACTGACCGGCGGAATCGGCTCGGGCAAGAGCGCGGTCGCGGGCCGGCTGGCGCAGCGGGGCGCGGTGGTCGTGGACGCCGACGTCGTCGCCCGTGAGGTGGTCGCGCCGGGCACGGAAGGCCTGGCCGAGATCGTCGCCGCGTTCTCGGACCGGGTGCTCCGCCCGGACGGCGCGCTCGACCGGGCCGCTCTGGGCGCCGTGATCTTCGCCGACGCGGGGGCCCGGCGCACCTTGGAGGCCATCACCCACCCGCGGGTACGGGCCCGCACCGCCGAGCTGGTCGCCGCGGCACCGCCCGACGCGGTCGTCGTCAACGACGTGCCGTTGCTGGTGGAGGTCGGGCTCGCAGCCACGTACCACCTGGTGCTCGTCGTCCAGACGGCCGTGCCGACCCGGATGGAGCGGCTGACCCGCGACCGGGGGATGGACCCGGCCGAGGCCCGGCGGCGCATCGCCGCCCAGGCCGACGACGCTCGTCGCCGGGCGGCGGCGGACGTGGTGCTGCTCAACGACGGCACGCTCGCCGAGCTGCACGCCGCGGTCGACGCCCTGTGGGCGGACCGGTTGCTGCCCTACGAGGCGAACGTCCGCGAGCGGCGGGCGGTCCGCCAGACCCAGGTCCAACTGTCCGAGGCCGATCCCACGTGGCCGCAGCAGTACGCGCGTCTCGCCGCCCGGATCCGGCACGCCCTCGCACCGGCGGACCTGCGCATCGACCACATCGGCTCGACGGCCGTGCCGGGGCTGGCGGCCAAGGACGTGATCGACATCCAGCTCACGGTGCCGCGCCTCGACGACGCCGACGGTCCGCTCGCCGAGCGCCTCGCGGACGCCGGGTTCCCCCGGCTGCCCGGGCAGTGGTGGGACACGCCCCGGCTTCCGGGTGGGGACCGGTGGCCGAAGCGGCTGCACGGCAGCGCCGACCCGGGCCGGCCGGTGAACCTGCACATCCGCGAGGCGGCCTCACCCGGCTGGCGCTACGCGCTGCTGATGCGGGACCACCTGCGGGCCGACCCGGACCAGCGGTCCGCGTACCTGCTGCTCAAGCGTGAGCTGGCGGCGTCCGCGCCGGACAGCGCCGCGTACACCACCGCCAAGGACCCGTGGTTCGACGAGGAGCACCTGCGCGCGGAGGAGTGGGCCGGGCAGACCGGCTGGCGGCCCTGACCGCTCAGCGTCGGGCGGTGGCGCCGGCCAGGCGGGGCACCGGTCCCGGCACGAGGTCCAGCTGCGCCCACGTGCCCGCCGAGGTGCGCAACTCCAGCCGGTGTGGGAACCCGGCCCGGTCGAGCCAGTACCGCACCGCTGCGCCCGGCGCGGCCACCTCCACGACGTCGAGAGCGGTTCCGCCCAGCCGCTCGCCCCGGATCCGCTGCGCCGAGCCAGCGGGAACGGCGACCGCCGTACGCAGCGCGGTGTCGACAAGCGCGGTGAGCCCGTCGGACGGGGCCGGCGCCCAGCCGCGCGCCGGTGCCGGTAGGGGCGGCTCTCCCGGCGTCGCGACCTCGACGGGGCCCGGCACCTGGACCTGGGTCGCGCGGCCGCCGTCGTGCCGCAGCAGCGTCTGCCGTCCCGGCGCGTCGAGGTCGGTGAGAGCGAGGTACGCGCTGCGCCGGCTCCAACTGATCCACCCCGTCCCGGTCAGGTTCCGGGCCGGCGCGAGGGGAGCGGCGAGCGTGGCTCTCGCCCCGGCGGCAGCGCGCAGCCGGGCGGGTAGCGCCTCCAGCCGCCGCCGTTCGGTCGGGGTGAGCGCCCGCGGGGTTCCGGGCCGCCCGCCGAGGGCCTCCACCGGGCGCAGCGTGGGCCGGTCGGTGCGGTTCACCTGCACGGCGACCGGGCCGACACCGGCCAACCGGACCTCCAGGCGGTGCAGCCGGGCGTCGCGGTCGACCCACCAGCGTGCGGGCCCCGCCGTGCCGGGGGGAGCGCCGGGGCCGGCCGTCGGCAGGGGCGCGTCGAGGACGTCCACCGGCCCGGCCGCCGCGTCGGCTCGCCCGGTCCAGCGGGCGGCGTCCGGTGCGGGTGGGTCGGGCCGGTCGGCGGCGAGCCCGAACAGCAGGTCGAGGAGCGGCGTGAGGCGCCCGTCGGCGGGCAGCGCGGCCCGGCGCCACCCACCGGTGGGCGGCACCAGCGGTGGGGAGGCCGGAGTCGGTACGGCAGCCGGGTCCGGGCGAAGCAGAGCCACCCCGGGTGTGGCCTGGAGCAGTCCCCGTTCGGCGCCGGCGCCCGGACCGCCGATGTCCAGGTAGACCAGCGGGCGGGACCAGTCGACCCAGCCGATCAGCTCGGTGCGCCCGGCCCCGGTGCCGGTCGTGACGTGCACCCCCGCCCGCAGGTCGCGGTAGTTGGTGACGCGCACCGCCGCGAGGCGGGTCCGCTCCTCGGCGGTGAGCGCGCGGTGCGGCTCGGACCGGTCGGGCGCCCAGCTGAGCCCGACGACCAGGGCGGCGGCGGAGGTCGTGGCCACCGCGGCGAGTGCGCCGAGGACGGTGCGGCGGCGACCGGTGACGACCCGGGGAAACTGGCCGGTCTGGGTGCCGTCCGGCAGCGGCCGGTGCGCGGGCGGCGCGGGGATGGCGGCGGGTGCCCGCCGCCGGCGGCCGACGCCCCACGCCGGTTCCGGCGGACCGGGAGGGCGGCCGCCCTCCCGCGCCGCTTTCTGGGGTCGGGGACGGCGGGCGCCGGGTGGTGCCGTGGCCGCGTCCGGTCGGCGCGGCTCGACCGGCTCCGGCCCGACCGGATCGTCTCCCACCGGGTCCGGCCCGTTCGGGTCCGGCCCGGTCGGTTCCGGCTTGTTCGGATCCGGCTCGTTCGGGTCCGGTCCGTTCGGGTCCGGCCCGGTCGGTTCCGGCTTGTTCGAATCCGGCTCGTTCGGGCGGGGACCGGTGAGCGGCCGGTGGCCGGAGCCGGTGGGCTTGCGGCGGGGACGGGCGGAGGACTCCACGGATGTTGAACGGAACTCACCCGCCGGGGGTGACGAGCAGGGGCGCTCGCGGCGGCCGGTCAGCGCGATCCGCGCGACCACGTCGGGTGCGCACGCCGGAAGCGGGTGCTGCGACCCCTTGTGCCGGGGGCGACCGGCCGTCGAGGGCCGGGCCGCCTGCCCGGTCGGCCGCCGCGAGCGGCCTACGCGAAAAGCGTAGCCCTGTGGGTTGGGGCACACAATGGGAATATCGAAGCCGATCACGGACCGTCGGTAGTGGCACCGGAGTGTCGGACCCCGGGCGTACCGTTGGGGTCATGGCGCTCGACATTCCCCGGCTCGACGGCCGCTTCCAGGTCGTCAGCGAGTTCCAGCCGGCCGGCGACCAGCCGGCGGCGATCGACGAGCTGGAGCGGCGGGTGCGGCACGGCGACCGCAACACGGTGCTGCTCGGTGCGACCGGCACCGGCAAGAGCGCCACCACGGCGTGGCTGGTCGAGCGGCTGCAACGCCCGACGCTCGTCCTGGCTCCCAACAAGACGCTCTGCGCCCAGCTCGCGAAGGAGTTCAGCGAGCTGCTGCCGCACAACGCGGTCGAATACTTCGTCTCCTACTACGACTACTACCAGCCCGAGGCGTACATCCCGCAGACCGACACCTACATCGAAAAGGACTCCTCGATCAACGAGGAGGTGGAGCGGTTGCGGCACTCGGCGACGATGTCGTTGCTCACCCGGCGGGACGTGGTGGTGGTCGCCACCGTCTCGGCGATCTACGGCCTGGGCACCCCGGAGGAGTACCTGGACCGCGCCGTCCGGGTGACCGTCGGCCAGGAGCTCGACCGCGACCAGTTGCTGCGCCGGCTCGTCGACATCCAGTACACGCGCAACGACATGGCCTTCCAGCGGGGCACGTTCCGGGTCCGCGGCGACACCCTGGAGATCATCCCGGCGTACGAGGAGCTGGCGGTCCGCATCGAGCTGTTCGGGGACGAGGTGGAGAAGCTCTACTACCTCAACCCGCTGACGGGCGACGTGGTCCGCGAGGTCGACCACCTGCTGATCTTCCCGGCCACCCACTACGCGGCCGGCCCGGAGCGGATGGAGCGGGCGATCCGCGACATCGAGACCGAGCTGGGCGAGCGGCTGGCCGAGCTGGAGCGGCAGGGCAAACTGCTGGAGGCGCAGCGGCTGCGGATGCGCACCACCTACGACATCGAGATGATGCGGCAGGTCGGCTTCTGCTCCGGCATCGAGAACTACTCGATGCACATCGACGGCCGGCTGCCCGGCAGCCCGCCCCACTGCCTGCTCGACTACTTCCCGGACGACTTCCTCACCGTCATCGACGAGTCGCACGTGACGATCCCGCAGATCGGCGGCATGTACGAGGGTGACGCCTCCCGCAAGCGCATGCTTATCGACCACGGCTTCCGGCTGCCCAGCGCCGCCGACAACCGGCCGCTGCGGTTCGACGAGTTCCTCGAGCGGGTCGGCCAGATGGTGTTCCTGTCCGCCACCCCCGGCCCGTGGGAGCTGGAGCAGGCGCAGGGCGAGTACGTGGAGCAGGTGATCCGGCCCACCGGTCTGGTCGACCCGGAGGTGGTGGTCAAGCCGACCAAGGGCCAGATCGACGACCTCATGCACGAGATCAAGCTGCGCACCGAGCGGGACGAGCGGGTGCTGGTCACCACGCTGACCAAGAAGATGGCCGAGGACCTGTCGGACTATCTCCTGGAGAACGGCATCCGGGTGCGCTACCTGCACTCCGAGGTCGACACGTTGCGCCGGGTCGAGCTGCTGCGCGAGCTGCGCAAGGGCGACTACGACGTGCTTGTCGGCATCAACCTGCTGCGCGAGGGTCTGGACCTGCCCGAGGTGTCGCTTGTCGCCATCCTGGACGCCGACAAGGAGGGCTTCCTGCGCAGCGGCCGGTCGCTGATCCAGACGATCGGCCGGGCGGCGCGCAACGTCTCCGGCCAGGTGCACATGTACGCGGACAAGATCACTCCGTCGATGGCGGAGGCGATCGAGGAGACCAACCGGCGGCGGGCCAAGCAGATCGCGCACAACGAGGCGCACGGGATCAGCCCGGAGCCGCTGCGTAAGAAGATCCACGACATCCTCGACGACATCTACCGCGAGGCGGAGGACACCGACACCCGCATCGGCGGCGCGGTGCGGCAGCTCTCCCGGGGCAAGGCCCCGGTCAAGGAGACCCGCAGCCGGTCCCGGTCCGCCGCCGGGCCGGCCCGGGAGGGGATGGCCCGCGCCGAGCTGGCCGAGCTGATCCAGGAGCTGAACGACCAGATGCTCGCCGCCGCGCGGGAGCTGCAGTTCGAGCTGGCCGCCCGGATCCGCGACGAGATCTCCGAGCTGAAGAAGGAGCTGCGCGGCATGGACGCCGCCGGGGTGAAGTGAGGGCATGAGCGAGCGTCGGCGAGCGAAGTATCAGCTCTGTGCGTCGGCGCCGCACGTGGGCACGCGGCGTAGCGGAGCGCCGTCGTGAGCCCGCTGGACGAGATGGTGTTCGGCGTTCCCGAGGCGCGGCTGCGCCCGTTCGTCGACCACTACCTCGGCTACCGGGAGACGGCGCCGGCCCCGCTGGTCCGCCGGCAGGCGGCCGGGGCCTTCGTCGTGCTCATCCTCGGCTGGGGCGACCCGCTGGACGTCGTCGACCCGCGTATGCCCGCTCGCGGTGCCACCGGCGTGACGTCGTTCGTCGCCGGGCCGTACGACGGCTGGTGCGCCACGTCGACGCAGGGCGTCGGGACGGGTGTGGAGCTGATCCTCACGCCGGTCGCCGCACGCCGGCTGCTCGGCCTTCCGCTCGGTGAGCTGACCAACCGGGCGGTCGCGGTCGACCTGCTTGCCGACCCGTGGCTGGCCCGGCTGCGCGACCGGCTGGCCGAGGAGGCGACCTGGTCCGCCCGGTTCGCGCTGCTGGACCGGGCGGTGGCCGGCCGGCTGGCGGAGACCGCGCCACTGGGACACCGGCTCGGTCACGCGTGGCACCGGCTCGCCCGCAGCGCGGGGCGGGTCGGCGTCGCCCAGCTCGCCGAGGAGCTCGGCTGGAGCCGCCGGCATCTGGCCGTCCGCTTCCGGGAGGAGATCGGCCTGCCGCCGAAGACCGCGGCGCGGCTGCTGCGGTTCCAGCGCGCGTACGCGACCGTGTCGCGTGACGTGCTGCCCGGCCCGCCCGGCGGCGCGGCACCGGTGGGGGAGTGTGCCGGCTGGGCCGAGCTGGCCGTACGCTGCGGGTACTTCGACCAGTCGCACCTGATCCGGGACTTTCGGCAGTTCGCCGGCGACACCCCGGCCGCGCTCGCCGGATCACATTCGTCCAATCCGGCCTGACGCGCGCGGCGGCAGGATCGGGGCATGCGAAACATCTACCCGACCTTCCGGTACCCCGACGCCCAGGCCGCGATCGAGTGGCTCTGCCAGACCTTCGGCTTCCAGGTCCACGCCGTGCACGAGGCGCCCGACGGCACGGTCGCGCACGCCGAACTCGTCTTCGGCGACGGAATGATCATGCTCGGCACCGGGACCGGACCGGCGACCCGGCCGGCGGACGACGACTACACCGTCTACGTGGCCGTGGACGATCTCGACGGGCACCACGAGAGGGCCCGGGCCGCCGGCGCCGAGATCGTCCGTGAGCCGTTCGACACCGACTACGGCTCTCGTGACTACGTGGCCCGTGACCTCGCCGGGAGGGTGTGGTCGTTCGGCACGTACCGGCCCTGAACGGGCGTCCGGCGCACGCGCCAGGCCCGGGGCCGTCGCTTTCCGCGAGCACACTATTGCACTGGGTGACCGTCCTGCGTACTCTCCCTCGGTGGGGAGGCGCGAATGCCGTTGCCAACAAGTCCGGTCATCCGACGTGCGCGACTCGGTGCCGAGCTGCGCCAACTGCGCCGACGCGAGGCGCTCACCCTGGAGCAGGTCTGCGAACGGCTCGGCTGGGCCTCGACGTCGAAGCTGTCCCGCATCGAGCTGGGCCAGAGCCGGCCGGACCTCGCCGACGTGCTCGACCTGCTCGACGTCTACCAGGTGGCGCCGGCGCACCGGGACGCGCTCATCGTCATCGCCCGGGACGCGGCGACCAGCCGGGGCTGGTGGCGGGCGCTCGGCGAGATGGGGGAGCGGCAGCGCACGTACGCCGAGCTGGAGGCCGGCGCGGCGAGCATCGTGGACTGGCAGCCCGCCGTCGTGCCGGGGCTGTTGCAGACCCCGGCGTACGCGCGGCTGCGCATCACCGCGGCCCACCTGGTCGATTCCACAGTGGACGTCGAGGGGGACGTGCGCGCCCGGCTGATCCGGCACGACGTGCTGCGGCGGGAGGACCCGCCCCGGTACACGGCGGTGCTGGCCGAGGCGGTGTGCGACCAAGGTGACGCGCCGCCGGAGGTGTGGCGGGAGCAGTTGCGGCACCTGCTCGATCTGACCGAGCTGGCGAACGTCACGATCCGCCTGCTCCCGCGGGACCGGGTGCCGCGCGGCGGGGTGCAGCCGCTGACGCCCTTCTCCTGCTACGCCTTCCCGGACCCGGCGGATCCCCGCACCGTGATGCTGGAGGCCCTGACCACCGACGTCCGGCTGGTCGCCCCGATGGACGTGGACCGCTACGAACGGCTGACCACCTGGCTGCTGGACGCCGCGCTCACGCCGGAGGAGACCGTCGCGGCCCTCGGCGAGCGGCTGGCCGGCTGACCGGCGACGGCGGATCGGCGCGGCCGCCGGGCCCGGCGCCCCCGAGCCCGCCGGGACCGGCGGCCGGCCACGTGCGACAGCACGATAGGCGGGGGGTACGACAGAATCTCAGGCCGGTACGTCGACGAAGTGCTCGACGAGCGGCGGGTTGGCGAAGTGCGGGCCGATCAGCTCCCGCCACCGGGTGAACCGCTCGGTGGCGCGGAAGTTCTCGTTGTGCGCCTCGACCGAGTCCCACTCGACAAGCAGCACGAACCGCGTTGGGGACTCGACGCCCCGGGTCATCCGCACCGACCGGCAGCCGGGTGTGCCGGCGAGTACCGGGTGCCCCTCGGCGTACGCGGCGGCGAACGCGTCCTCGTGTCCGGGCAGTACGTCGATCAGCGCAACCTCAAGCACCATGTGCGCAGCCTCGCACGTGGGCCCGCGTGGCCGTCGCCCCGGGGGCCGGTTCCCATCCGGCGGGCGGATCCCTAGGGTGATCGCTCGGGAAAGGGGAGCGGCATGATCGACTGGCTCACCGGCACGGCGTTCGTCGTGGCGGGCACGCCGACCACCTGGGCGGAGCTGCTGGGCTTCGCCACCGGGGTGCTCACCGTCTGGCTGGTGGTCCGGCAGCGGATCGCGAACTGGCCGCTCGGCATCGCGAACGTCCTGCTTCTCATGCTGCTCTTCTGGACCGCCGGCCTGTACGCCGACGCGGCGCTCCAGATCGTCTACGTCGGACTGGGCCTCTACGGGTGGTGGGCCTGGCTCTTCGGTGGCGAGCGGCGGACCCGGCTCACGGTGAGCCGGACCGGCCGGGGGGAGTGGTGGGCGCTGGCCGCCGTCGGGGTGGTGCTGACCGGCGTGATCTGGCTGCTGCTGGACCGGGCCACCGACTCGACGGTGCCGCTGCCGGACGCGCTGACCACGGTGCTGTCGCTGCTGGCGACGTACGGGCAGACCCGCAAGCGGGTGGAGAGCTGGTGGCTGTGGATCACCGCCGACCTTGTCTACGTTCCGCTGTACGCCTACAAGGGTCTGTACCTGACCGCCACCCTCTACGTGATCTTTCTCGGCCTGTGCGTGCTCGGCCTGCGGGAGTGGCGCACCGACCTGCGACGCGGAGCGTCGGCCACTGTGACACCGGTCGGCCCGGCGCCGGTGGTGGCGTGAGCGCGGGCACCGCCGCGGACCGGCCGGTGGACTTCCGACACGGCCTGGTGGTGGGGAAGTTCTACCCGCCGCACGCCGGGCACCACGCGTTGATCGAGGCCGCCGCCGCGCGGTGTGCCCGGGTCACCGTGGTGGTGGCGCCGTCGCACCGCGAGTCCATCCCCCTCGACCTTCGCCTGGACTGGCTGCGCGAGGCACACGCGCAGACGCCGTGGGTCGGGTTCGTCGGCGCGTACGACGACCATCCCGTCGACTACGCCGACCCGGCGGTCTGGGATCTGCACTGCGGGGTGTTCCGGGCGGCGCTGGGCGGGGAGCGGGTCGACGCGGTCTTCTCCTCCGAGGCGTACGGTGACGAGTTGGCGCGCCGCTTCGATGCCGTACCGGTCTGTGTGGATCCGGGCCGGCGCGCCGTGCCGGTCTCGGGTACGGCCGTGCGCAGGGACCCGGCAGCGCACTGGGACCGGCTCCACCCGGCGGTGCGGGCGTGGTTCGTCCGGCGGGTCGTCGTGGTGGGCGCCGAGTCGACCGGGACCACCACGATGGCCGCCTCGCTCGCCGCCTACTTCGGCACCGCGTGGGTGCCCGAGTACGGCCGGGAGTTGACCGCGCGCAAGCTGGCGCGGCTGCGGCGGGACCGGCCGGACGCGACGGTGTTCGACGTCACCTGGGACCGGAACGACTTCGTCGAGGTGGTGCGGGAGCAGCAGGCCGCCGAGGACGCCGCCGCCCGATCGTCCGGGCCGCTGCTGTTCTGCGACACCGACGCGCGGGCCACCGCGGTCTGGGAGGAGCGGTACCTCGGTTCGACCTCCCCGCAGGTGCGGGCGGCGGCCCGGCGCCCGGCGCTGTACCTGCTCACCGACCACGTCGGCGTGCCCTTCGACGACGATGGGCTGCGCGACGGGGAGCATCTGCGGGCGTGGATGACCGGCCGGTTCCGCGCGGCGCTCGCCGAGTGCGGCGTGCCGGTGGTCGAGTTGACGGGTCCGCACGAGCGGCGGTTGGCCCGGGCGGTCGCGGCCTGCGACGAGCTGCTGGCTGCCGGTTGGGCACTGGCCGACCCGCTCCTGCCCGCCACCTCCGCCGACCAATCGAGGCTAGCCTCCTAGGACGCCCTACGCGGCGAGCGGGGTCGCACTCGGTCGCGGCGAGAGGTGTCGACGTGGGGAGGGACACCAGCCCCCGGGCTGCGGTCACTGGCCCGATAGGTGAGAATGAACGACGGAGGGGAGTATTCCCCCGCGACGGAGTCGTCAGCACGGTCGCCCACCGCCCCTCGGTGACGTGACCCGGCCCCGTCGGTCGCCGCCTCCGGGCGGTGGCGGAAGAGACCTCCGACAGTCACCAGAGTCAGCGTCGCCGGCACGCCGCGCCCCCTGGGGGGCGTACGGTGTGCCGGTCGTTGCGTGTCTGCCGGAGGAATGAATCTTGGACGTGTCCGGACTGGTGTGGGCGGGGACACTCGTCGCACTGACCGCGATCCTCGTGGTCGACCTGCTGATCATCGGCCGGCGACCCCACGAGCCGAGCGTGCGCGAGTCGAGCATCTGGGTCGGCCTGTACGTCGGGCTGGCCCTGATCTTCGGCGCGGGCCTCTGGTTCGCTTCCGGGCCGAGCGTGGCGGGGCAGTTCTACACCGGTTGGCTCACCGAGTACAGCCTGTCGGTGGACAATCTCTTCGTCTTCGTGATCATCATGGCGCGTTTCGGCGTGCCCCGCCCGTACCAGCAGAAGGTGCTGCTCATCGGCATCGTGCTGGCCCTGGTGATGCGTGGCGGCTTCATCGCCGCCGGTGCCGCGCTGATCTCCCAGTTCTCCTGGGTCTTCTACATCTTCGGCGCGTTCCTGATCTACACGGCGGTCAACCTGGCGCGGCAGGGCGAGCCGGCCGAGGAGGAGTTCACCGAGAACGTGCTGATCCGGTGGAGCCGCCGGGCGCTGCCCATCTCGCGGGACTACGACGGCGCGAAGCTGACCACGCACGAGAACGGCCGGCGGCTGTTCACCCCGATGCTGATCGTGATGATCGCGATCGGCACGACGGATCTGATCTTCGCGCTCGACTCGATTCCGGCGATCTTCGGCATCACCCAGGAGCCGTACCTGGTGTTCACCGCGAACGTGTTCGCCCTGATGGGTCTGCGGCAGCTCTACTTCCTGCTCGGTGGCCTGCTGGACCGGCTGATCTACCTGAGCTACGGCCTCGCCGTGGTGCTCGGCTTCATCGGCGTCAAGCTGGTGCTGGAGGCCCTTGCCGACAACCGCCTGCCGTTCATCAACGGCGGCGAGCACGTCGGCTGGGCGCCGCACATTCCGATCTGGCTCTCGCTGACGGTCATCCTGGGCACGCTGCTGGTGGCGACGGTGGCCAGCCTGGTCAAGTCGTCCCGGGACCGACGCCGGAGTCTGGTCAAGGCCCGCGGCTGACCGCCCTGTCCGCGTGACGCGATCGCCGAGGGCCTCCGACCGGGGCCCTCGGCGGCGTCGTCAGACGCGGTGGGCGCCGACCAGGGTGGCGGTGCGCTCGGCGGGCAGCCGCTCCTCGAGGACGCGGCGCTGCCGGTAGCAGGCGTGCAGCATCCGGCGGTCGTCGCCCGGGCGCGGATCGGCGGTGACGATCCCGATGTGGTGGATCCGTCGGCCGGGGCGGGCGAAGAAGTAGAGGTCACCGGGGCGTTCGCGACCGGGTTCCAGGGGCGTGGTCGCGCCGGCCTGGTCGTCGGCGTCGCGGGGCAGCAGCACGCCGAACCGTCGCCAGGCCAGGTGCACCAGCCCGGAGCAGTCGATGCCGTACGTGGAGACACCGCCCCAGACGTAGCCGACGTCCAGCAGCCGGCGGGCGACCTCGAGCACCTGCTCGGCGTTCGGGGCGGCGGTCGGCAGGCCGGCGGTGTGCGCGGCCGGCAGCCACAGCGGCGCGTCGTGGCCGGGGGCGTGCACCGGGCGCCACCCGGCCACGACGGGGCCGGCGGCGGACAGCCGGGTGCCCAGGATGACGCCGGGCAGCCGTACCGGGCCGTCCGGCGTGGCGTGCAGGGCGGTGACGGTGGCGTCGACGACGAGCGGGTCGCCGGCGGGGTGCGCGGTCACCGGGGTCAGTTGGACGGCCGGGACCCAGCCGGGGTAGCCGCGCGGGTCCAGCTTCGCGGCGGGCTGCTCGACCGCGATCACGTGGGCCCACCCGTCGGTGCGTGACTCGGTGACGAGCACCCGCTCGCCGAGCAGCAACTGGCTCAGGACGCAGTCGCCGACCTGCTGGTCGGTGTCCAGAGCGGCGATCCAGGTGGGCAGGTCGGCCTGCGGGGAGAGGGCCGGGCCGTCGACCTTCCGTACCGCCTCGGGTGCGGCCCAGAGGGTGGCGACGCCGACCCGGACGACGGCCTCGCGGCCTGGTTGCAGCTCCACGGTCCACCCCCAGCTCGCCCCGTGCGCTGTCGCGACCCTATGAAAGTTTCCACCAAAGATCAAACGTCGGTCTGAATCTTTACTTCATCGACGGAATCGATGCCGAGTCCGGGCGCGTCCGGCAGGACGACGGACGCCCCGTCGTACCGGGGGCCGCCCCGCACCGGTGACCAGGCCAGCCACCAGGCGGCGTCCAGGTCCGACACCGCGGTCGTGCCGTACGCCGCGACCAGGCTCGCCGCCGCGCCGATGCCGACCTGGCTCTCCATCATCGAACCGACCACCGTGCCCATACCGTGCGCGACGGCCAGGTCGAGCAGGGTGCGCGCGGGGTGCAGACCGCCGCACTTGGCGAGCTTGACGTTGACCAGGTCGGCGGCGCGGCGGCGGATCACCTCCACCAGGTCGCGGACGCCGAAGACCGCCTCGTCGGCGAGGATGGGCGTGCTCACCCGGTCACTCACCCAGCCCAGCCCGTCGAGGTCCCACCGGGGCACCGGCTGCTCCACCAGCTCGACGTCCAGCCCGGCGTCCTCGATGCCCCGGATCACCCGGACCGCCTCCCGGGGCGTCCAGCCCTGGTTGGCGTCGAGCCGGATGCGGACCCGGTTGCCGACCGCGGAGCGGACCGCGCGGACCCGGTCGAGGTCCCCGGCGGCGTCCGTGCCGACCTTGAGCTTCAGCACGCCGAACCCCTCCGCCTGGCGGGCCCGCGCGGCGGCCGCCAGGTCCACCGCGTCGCCCGCGGCGAGCGTGACGTCCGTGGGGACCCGGCGGCCGGCGCCGCCGAGCAGCCGCACCAGCGGTACGCCGAGCCGCCGGGCGGCCAGGTCGTGCAGGGCGACGTCGACGGCGGCCTTGGCGGCCTCGTTGCCGGCGACCGCCCGCTGCACCTCGGCGCAGCGCGCCACCAGATCGTCCGGATCGCGGCCGGCGATCCGGGGGCCGAGCACCTCGCGGACGCACGCCTCGGAGCCGGCGACGGACGCGCCGGTCACCTGCCACACCTGCGGCGCCTCACCGAAGCCGCGCCTCCCGTCGGCGTCGACGACCTCCACCACCAGGGTGTCCACGGTGGTGGTGCGGCGCAGCGCGGTGACGAACGGGGTGTGCAGGGGCGCGGAGAGCCGGTGGGTGCGTACCGCGGTGATCGTCATGTCGGGCACCCTATAAGGGGACCGACGGACGATGGGGAGGCTGCATGTCGGAGCGGCACTGGGAGCTGGTGGGTGCGCCGAACGCCCGCGATCTCGGCGGGCTGGTCGGCGCGGACGGGCGGCGGGTCCGGCCGGGGGTGCTCATCCGTACCCCGGCGCTCGGCCGGCTGACCGACGAGGACCTGCCGGTGCTGGCGAAGCTCGGGCCGGCGTGTGTGGTGGACCTGCGGGACGTCGCGGAGCAGGCGGTCGCCCCGCCGGACCGGCTGCCGGGGGAGCCGCGGGTCGTGCACCTGCCGGTGCACGACGCCGCGCACCCGGTGTTCACGTACGTGTCGGCGGTGCTGCTCGGCCACGACCTGAGCGCGTACGACGAACTGGCCGGGGAGGGCACGCCGTCGGCGATGGCGGCCATCTACCGCTGGTTCGTGACCGGTGAGTCGGCGCGGGCCGGTTTCGGGACGGCGGTACGGCTTGCGGCGGAGGCGGAGAACCTCCCCCTGCTCTACCACTGCTCGGCCGGCAAGGACCGGACCGGCTGGCTGACCGTGGTGCTGCTGCACGCCCTCGGGGTGGACGAGGCGGCGATCCGGGCCGACTACCTCGCCAACAACGCGCTCAGTGAGAGCCTGCGGGAGGTGCTGCTGAGCGCGATGCGCCGGCGGAACCCGGAGCTGGACGTCGACGCGGTCCGGCCGGTGCTGGAGGTGCGCGACGAGTACCTCGACGCCGGCTACGCCGAGGTGCGGCGGGTGCACGGCTCGTTCGGGGCGTACCTGCGCGACGGGCTCGGCGTCGACCGGGAGACGGTCACGGCGTTGCGGGGGCGGCTGCTGGAGTGACCGCCGTGGCGGCGGGCCGGCGGGCGGCCCAGCCGGTGACGATGAGGGCCTGACCGGCGGCGTAGGTCGCCATCACCCAGACCGGCGGGCCGGGCAGGGTGGCCACCTCGGCGACACCGGTCGCGATGAGCAGGTCGGAGCCGAGGAAGAGCGCGCCGCCGAGGCCGACCCGCCAGCCGTGCGCCGCGGCGGTGCTCGCCATTGTCGCGAGGGCCACCGCGTACCCGGCCACGGGAACGGCGAGGCCGGCGTCGGTGAGGCCCGGCCACATCCAGGCGAGGGCGGCGGCGGTCAGTGCCGCGTACCCGAGGGGGACGGCGACCAGCGGCGGGCGGCGCAGCGCGGCGGCGGCGCCGCCCCGGGTGAAGGCCGCGACGTAGCAGACGTGGGCGGCGAGGAAGAGCGCCATGCCGGCGAGGAAGGCCGCGTCGCCGTCGCCGAGCAGCGCGACGTCGCCGCCGGTGGAGAAGGCCAGAGCGGCGAGGACCAGCCGGTCCGGTCGGGCGCCGCGTGCGGTGGCGGCCCGCCAGAGGTACGCGGCGAGCAGCGGCATCAGCAGCGGTTTGGTCAGCAGTACGCCGGTGGTGCTGTCGGTGGCGTTGGCGAGCAGGTTGGCCGCTGTCACGACGGCGAACGCGGCCAGCAGGGCGCGGCGGGACGGCATGTGCGGCTCCTCGGGGCAGGTGGCAGCAGCGTAGGCGGCACCGGGCCGCCCCGGCCAGCGTCAGGTCAGGTCGTGGCGGGCGGTCCAGGCCGCGCGGGAGATGTCGGCGATCAGGCGGCAGGCGTCGTCGTCGTCCTCGCCGCTCGGGCCGCCGTCGGCGAGGTCGGTGGTGGTGCAGACGACGATGGCGTACGGGGGCGCGTCGTCGGGGTAGACGACGCCGGCGCCGTGGCGGACGCCCCGGACCCAGCCGTTCTTGTGCGCGACGCGGGTGCCGTCGGGCAGGCCGGCGGCGATGTCCTCGAGGTGCTCCTGCGCGGCGAGGGTGTCGAGCATGACGACGCAGCTGCCCGGGGCGGCCAGCGGGCCCGGCCGGCCGGCACCGAGGGCCAGGCCGCCCAGCAGGGCGGCGAGGTCGGCGGCGGTGACCAGGTTGGTGACGCCCGCGTCGCGGGCGGCGAAGTCCTCGATGCCGCGACCGGTGACGCTGTGCCGGGCTCCGGCGCGGGCCCACACGTCGGACACCGCGGGCAGGCCGACGTGGCCGATGACCAGGTTGGTGGCGAGGTTGCTGGAGCGGATGATCATGCGTTCGGCGAGCCAGCGCAGCGGGGCGACGTCGCCGAGCCGCTCCCAGACGGCGTCGTCGTTGTCGTAGTGGCGCGCGCAGGAGAACCGCGGCGCGCCGGGCTGGGCGGAGTCGAACTCGTTGCGTACCGGCACCGGAGCGTCCAGGTCGAGGCGGCCGGCCTCGGCGGCGCGGTGCAACGCCACCAGGACGGCCACCTTCATCGTGCTGGCCGCGTAGTGGGTGGCGTCCGGGTGCCGGGTCCAGGTGGGGGCGGCGTCGAGGCGCCCCACGTACGCCGAGACCGTGCCGGGCACCCGGTCCAGGCGCGCGTCGAGAGCGTCGAAGATCACCCGCCGAGGGTAGCCGGTAAGGAAGGGCCCCTTCTTAACGCCTCGCGAGGTGAAGGGGCCCCTTCTTAACACTCAGCCGGCGTGCTTGCGCCGCGCCGCGGCACGGGCCCGCTGGGTCTGGTCGAGCACCACCTTGCGGATGCGGACCGCGGCGGGGGTCACCTCGACGCACTCGTCCTCGCGGCAGAACTCCAGCGCCTGCTCCAGGGACAGCCTGCGCGGCGGAATCAGCTTCTCCGTCTCCTCCGCCGTGGAGGAGCGCATGTTGGTGAGCTTCTTCTCCTTCGTGATGTTGACGTCCATGTCGTCGGAGCGGGAGTTCTCCCCGACGATCATGCCCTCGTACACCTCGGTGCCCGGCTCCACGAACAGCGTGCCGCGTTCCTGGAGGTTCATCATCGCGAAGGCGGTCGCGGCGCCGGCCCGGTCGGCGACCAGCGAGCCGTTGCTGCGGGTCCGCAGCTCGCCGAACCACGGCTCGTACGACTCGAAGACGTGGTGCAGGATGCCGGTGCCCCGGGTCTCGGTGAGGAACTCGGTGCGGAAGCCGATCAGGCCGCGCGCCGGGACCAGCCACTCCATCCGGATCCAGCCGGTGCCGTGGTTGACCAGCTGCTCCATGCGGCCCTTGCGGGTGGCCAGCAGCTGGGTGATCGCGCCCAGGTACTCCTCGGGTGCGTCGATGGTCAGCCGTTCGACCGGCTCGCAGGTCTTCCCGTCGATCTCCCTGGTGACCACCTGCGGCTTGCCGACGGTCAGCTCGTACGACTCGCGGCGCATCTGCTCGACCAGGATCGCCAGGGCCAGCTCGCCGCGGCCCTGCACCTCCCAGGCGTCGGGGCGCTCGGTGGGCAGCACCCGCAGCGAGACGTTGCCGACCAGCTCCTTGTCGAGGCGGTCCTTGACCATCCGGGCGGTGACCTTGGCGCCCTTGACCCGGCCGACCAGCGGCGAGGTGTTGGTGCCGATGGTCATCGAGATGGCCGGCTCGTCGACGGTGATCAGCGGCAGCGGCTGCGGGTCCTCGGCGTCGGCGAGCGTCTCACCGATCATGATCTCCGGGATGCCGGCGACGGCGATGATGTCGCCAGGTCCGGCGGAGTCGGCGGGCTTGCGCTCCAGCCCTTCGGTCATCAGCAGCTCGGAGATGCGTACCCGCTGGGTGCTGCCGTCGGTGCGGCACCAGGCCACGGTCTGGCCCTTGGCGATGGTGCCCTGCCGCACCCGGCACAGGGCGAGCCGGCCGAGGAACGGCGAGGCGTCCAGGTTGGTGACGTGGGCCTGGAGCGGGGCCGTCTCGTCGTAGGCGGGCGGCGGGATCGTGTCCAGCAGGGTGCGGAACAGCGGCTCCAGGCTGTGGCTGTCCTGGGGTACGGAGCCGTCGGCGGGCTGGGTCAGCGAGGCGATGCCGTCGCGGGCGCAGGCGTAGACGATCGGGAAGTCGATCTGCTCCTCGTCGGCGTCCAGGTCGAGGAAGAGCTCGTACGCCTCGTCCACGACCTCCTTGATCCGGGCGTCCGGGCGGTCCACCTTGTTGATCACCAGGATGATCGGCAGCCGGGCCTTGAGGGCCTTGCGGAGCACGAACCGGGTCTGCGGCAGGGGGCCCTCGCTGGCGTCGACCAGCAGCAGCACCCCGTCGACCATGGTGAGGCCCCGCTCCACCTCGCCGCCGAAGTCGGCGTGCCCGGGGGTGTCGATGATGTTGATGGTGACCGGGTCGGAACCGTCGGCGGGCAGGTACCGCACGCCGGTGTTCTTGGCGAGGATGGTGATGCCCTTCTCGCGTTCGAGGTCCATCGAGTCCATCACCCGTTCGGTCACCTCGCCCCGGGCGCCGTAGGCGCCGGCCTGCCGCAACATGGCGTCGACCAGGGTGGTCTTGCCGTGGTCGACGTGAGCGATGATGGCGACGTTGCGGAGGTCGGTGCGAAGCTGCATACCCTCCATACTCTCCTGTCTGCGGTCGCCCGGGACGCGTCGGGGTCAACCCCCAGTTGGCCCGGGTCTCTGGTGAAACTCCTGTCCCAGCCGTTCGGCCGGCTGGCATGCTGACCCTCGTGTTCATGGGGGCCACGTGCACGACCTGCTGACCGCGCTGCAGGGTCTGCCGCCCCTGCTCATCTACCTGGTCGCCGCCCTGATCGTCATGGCGGAGACCGCCGTGATCTTCGGACTGCTGGTGCCGGGCGAGGCGACCTTGCTGCTGGTTGGCTTTCTAGCGTACGCGGGGACGTTACGGCTCGGCCCGGCGCTGCTGGTGATGGTGGCCGCAGCGGTGATCGGGGACACACTCGCCTTCCGCGCCGGCCGCCGGTACGGGCCCCGGCTGCGGGCCAGCCGCTTCGGTGCCCGGGTCGGGCCGCACCGGTGGCGGCGGGCCGACGCGCTCCTCGGGAAGGTGGGCGGCCGGGGGGTGTTCACCGCCCGCTGGGTGGCCTTCGCCCGCACCCTGGTACCCCGGCTGGCCGGCGCCGCCGGGATGCCGTACCGGCGGTTCGCGCCGTGGAACCTCGGTGGGGTGATGACCTGGGTGGGTGGCTCGGTGATCGCCGGCAACCTGGCCGGGGAGTCGTACGAGAAGGTGTCGCACCTGCTCGGCCGGGCCACCGGCGCGGTGCTGGTGCTGCTCGGGGCGGTGGTCGCGGTGCTGCTGGCCGGGCGCTGGCTGGGCCGCAACCCGGATCCGGTGCGGTCGCTGCTGGCTCGGGCCGGCGCGCTGCCGCCGGTGAGCTGGCTCTCCGGCCGGTACGGGGTGCTGTTCTTCCTGCTCGCCATGCACATCGGGCCGGGTTGGACGCTGTTGCTGAACCTGGCCGCCGGACTGCTGCTGCTGTTCGTGGCCGGGATCGCGGTGGCCTGGTTGCTCGACCTGGTGGTCCGGCACAGCGGGCTGGCGGTGATCGACGGCGCGATCGCCGACTGGTTCGCCGCCCGTCGTACGCCGGAGGCCGTCGACGTGACACTGGCGGTGGTCTCGGTGCTGCGCGCGCCGGTGCTGATCGTGGCGGTGGCGCTGGTGGCCGCGGTGGTCGCCTGGCGGCAGCGGCCGTGGCAGGCCGATCTGCTCAGCGTCCTGGGCACCGCCGGCGCGTTCGTGCCGCTGGTGGTGCTGGCGGTCGCCGCCGACGTGGCCGGGCCGGATCAGGCGGGCCCACCGGTGCTGTTCCCGACCCAGACCGCAGTGGTCACCGCGAGCCTGTGCACCCTCGCGTGGCTGCTTTCCCGGGGTGCGCGCTGGCCGGTCGCGGTGGCGGCGTGGACGGTCGCTGCCGCGGGCGTGGTCGGGCTCGGCGGCGCCCGTCTCTACCTGGGCCTGAGCAGTGCCAGCAGCGCCCTGACCGGCGCGTTGCTGGGCGTCGCCTGGACGGCGGTGTTCATGGTGGCGTGGGTGACCCGGGACCGGGCCGTGGTCGCCGGGGATCAGGACGTCGCGGACCAGAGCGCCGGGGGTCAGGACGCCCGGGACCGGGGCGCGGTGGACCTGCCGGGAGCGGCGGAGACCGACCCGGTTCCGCGGCCCCCGCAGGACGTCGCCGGCGTGTGACGGGGCGGCGGCCGGCCTCGGTGCCTGCTACCGTGCGGCGGGCACGGGGAGAGGGGCCGATATGGACAGACGTCCGGTGTGCGCGGCGGTGATCTCGGTCGTCCTGGTGACCGGGTTGGCCGGCTGCGCGCGGGACGCCGTGGAGCCCGTCGCCGCCCCGGCCGGGGCGACGACCGCGGCGACGACCGCGCCGCAGGAGCCGGCCGCGACGGCCACGCCGTCCGCCCGGCAGTCGATGGGGGCGGCACCGCGTCCCAGCGCCTCACCCAGTTCACGGGCGAAGCCCAAGCCGACCCGGGCCACCGCCCCACGAGCGGCGGCCCGACCGCCGAAGGAGACGCAGGTCCCGCCGGCGCCGCCGAAGCCGTCGTCGACGGCCTGCACGCCCCACTACGAGGGGACCCGCGCCTCGCGGGCACAGGTGAAGTCGGCGCTTGCCGACGCGGCGGCGAGGACCTACTGGCCGACCTCCGCGCCGGACATCCGGATCCCGCTGGACCTGGTGAAGGCGACGGCCTGGCAGGAGAGCGGCTGGCAGTCGGACATCATCGCCTGCGACGGCGGCATCGGCCTGATGCAGGTGATGCCGGCGACCGCCGAGTGGATGAACCAGCGGTTCGGGCAGAGCTACGACGTGCGCGACTACCGCGACAACGCGTACCTCGGCGCGAACTACCTGGCCTGGCTGACGAAGTACATCGGCGACATGTACTTCGAGTCCGACTACCGGCTCGACGCCGCCCTGTGCACCACCGAGCTGAACTCGTGCCTGCTCAACGCGGTGATCGCGGGGTACAACTACGGGCACGGCGCGGTCGCCCGGGAGGGGGAGCCGCTCACCATCCCCAACCCCCGGTACGTGCGCAACGTCCGCGCCCTGATGACCGAGTGCGTCTGCCTCACGTACTGACCGGCCCGGGTTCGCGGTGGACCCGGCCGGGCCACCAGAACCGGTCGCCGAGCAGGAACGCCAGTGCCGGCACCAGCACCGTCCGCACGAGCAGGGTGTCGAGCAGGACACCGATGCAGACGATGATCCCGATCTGGGTCAGCAGGATCAGCGGGAGCACGCCGAGGACGGCGAAGACGGCGGCGAGCAGCACGCCGGCGCTGGTGATGACCCCGCCGGTGACCCGCAACGCGGAGAGCATCCCGTCGCGCGTGCCCGTGCGCCGGGCGTCCTCGCGGGCGCGGGTGACGAGGAAGATGTTGTAGTCCACGCCGAGGGCCACCAGGAACACGAACGCGAGCAGGATGACGCCGCTGTCCAGCGCGGGGAAGCCCAGGACGTGCTCGAAGAGCAGCCACGCCGCTCCGAGGCTGGCGAAGTACGACGCGATCACGGTGAGCACCAGCAGCACCGGGGCGAGCAGCCCGCGCAGCAGCAGCACCAGCACGGCGGCGACGAGCAGCAGGATGATCGGCAGGATCAGTCGCAGGTCCTCCGCGTTGGCCTCGTCGGAGTCGTAGGTGGCGGCGACCGTGCCGCCCACCACGGCCCCGGCGAACGGGCCGACGCCGTTCACGGCGGGCGGGGCCGAGCCGGGGACGGCGGCGACCGCCTCGCGCAGCGCCGCCACCGCCCGGTCGGACGCGGCCGTGCCCGGCTCGGACTCCAGCACCACGTCGATCTGGGCGACGGTCTCGCCGGCGCTGCCCGGCCGGGCCGACGCGACACCCGGCACCGCGGTCGCGGCCTCGGTGACCGCGCCGGCCGCCGCCGGGTTGGTGAGCACGGCGACCGGCTGGGTCGTCCCGGCGGGGAACGCCTGCGCCAGGGTCTGCGCCCCGGCGACCGCCTCCGGCTGCACCCGGAACTGCTCGGTCTCCGACAGGCCGGTGCGGATGCTTAGGCCGCCGAGGGCGAGACCGGCCAGCAGCAGGGTGGCCAGGACGGCGACGGCCGCCGGGCGGCGGACGACGGCGGCGCCGAGCCGCCCCCACAGCCGGCCCTCCCGGGCGGCGCTG
The DNA here is from genome assembly GCF_040302465.1 of Micromonospora sp. NPDC126480. Classification (NCBI taxonomy): domain Bacteria; kingdom Bacillati; phylum Actinomycetota; class Actinomycetes; order Micromonosporales; family Micromonosporaceae; genus Micromonospora; species Micromonospora sp. NPDC126480. The sequence continues at coordinate 9,068 of NZ_JBEORU010000039.1, read as the reverse complement.
CCGACGCGGGGGATGAAGGGCCAGAACAGGCCCCGGCCGAGGAGCACCAGAGCGGCGGGGAGCACGAGCAGCGCCGACAGCATCGCCAGGACGATGCCGGTGGCACAGGCGACGGCGAGCGCCCGGTTGGTCTCCTGCTCCGACAGCAGCAGGGTGAGGACGCCCAGGACGACGGTCGAGCCGCTGGCCAGGATGGGTTCCGCGGTGCGGCGCAGCGCCGCGCGCATGGCCAGGAACCGGTCCGTCTCGCGGCGCAGCTCCTCCCGGTAGCGGGCGATGAGCAGCAGGGCGTAGTTGGTGGCGGCGCCGAAGACGAGCACGCTGGCGATGCCGGTGACGGCCCCGGTCTGCAGGTTGATGCCGACCGCCGGGACGATCGTCTCGATGGCACGCAGGGTCAGCTGCTCGGTCGCCGCGACGACGACAAGCGGCACGATCCACAGGAACGGGCTGCGGTAGGTGATCAGCAGCAGCAGCGCCACCACCCCGGCGGTCACCGCCAGCAGCGTGACGTCGGCGCCGTCGAAGACCTTGGTCAGGTCGGCGGTGAACGCCGGCGCACCGGTCACGTCGACGGTGAGCCCGGGCGGGGGGTCGGCCAGCGCGCCGCGCACCTCGTCGACGGCTTCGACGACGCGCTCCTGCCCGCCGGCGGTGGACAGCGGCACGGCGACCAGCGCGACGGTGCCGTCCGGAGAGACCTGCGGGGGCGGGACCCGGCCGCCGACCGCGAACCGGCTCAGCTCGCCGGACCGGCCGGCGACCGCCTCCCGGTCGGCGGCGGTGAGCGCCCCGCCGTCGGCGCGGCTGACGACGACGATGGCCGGCTGGACCTCGCTGGACGGCAGCTCCTCCTGCAGCCGCTCCACCTGGGTGGACTGCCACCGTTCGGACAGCCCGGTGGCCGAGACCGGAGCGGGGTTGTCGGGCCTGGGCAGCCCGAAGATCGCGGCGCCGAGGACGATCGCGGCGACCAGGGTGAGCCATGCGGCCCACCGGCCCCGGGCGACCTGGGTGAAGAGGGACATCGTTTCCTCACGGGGCTGGACGGGAAGACCTGCTGCGACGCCCGAGTTCTTCGCACGCGCGAATATCCTGGCCATCGAGTATCTCGACAACCGAGATTATCGACTGTTCAGATATGCTGCAACCGCAGGCGACAACGAGGAGAAGTAGCGGGACGTGGCAGCTCACGGCATGTACCGGCGGCGCGACACCCGGCGCGACCAGCTGGCCGCGGAGATCACCAACAACCTCCGGCGGTACGCGGTGGACGCCCAGCACGTCGGCCACGCCTTCGCCAACCTGCATGGCCTGGGAGCGACCGACCTGCAGGCCCTGATCGCCGTCATGGACGCCGAACTGCAGGGCGACCCGATCACGCCGGGCCGCCTCGGGGAACAGCTCAATCTCTCCTCCGGATCGGTGACCGCCCTGATCGACCGGTTGGAGCGGGCCGGCCACATCCGCCGCGACCGCGACGCCACCGACCGGCGCAAGGTCCTGCTGCACTACGCCGACCGGGGCGCCACCGTCGCCATGGAGTTCTTCCGGCCGCTCGGCCGCCGCACCGACGCGGTGATGGCCGAGTTCACCGACGACGAGCTGGAGACCGTCCACCGGTTCGTCGCCGCGATGGGGGCGACCCTCCGGGAGCACCGCGACGCCGTCCGGGCCGCCCGTCCCGACCCGCGCCCCGCGGACGGCTGAGTCCCACCATGCTGCCGGCCCTGGCGACCCGGTTGGCGACGGCCGTGCTGAGCCTGCCGCCGCCCCGCACCCGCCGGGTCACCGTGACCCGCGACATACCGGTCCGGGTCCGCGACGGGGTGCCGCTGCGCACCGACCATTACGCGCCCGGCCTGCCGGACGCGCCCACCGTGTTGATCCGCACCCCGTACGGGCGGGGCGGGCCGATGCGCCTGCTCGGCCGGCTGGCCGCCGAGCGGGGCCAGCACGTGGTGATCCAGTCCTGCCGGGGCACCGGCGGCTCCGGCGGGGCGTTCGACCCGCTCGTGCACGAGCGCGAGGACGGGCTGGACACCCTCGACTGGCTGCGCCGCCAGCCGTGGTGGACCGGCGCTTTCGGCATGTTCGGCGCCAGCTACCAGGGCTTCGTCCAGTGGGCACTGGCCGCCGACGCGGGAGACGAGCTGCGCGCGATGGTCGCGGTGGTGACCGCCTCCGGCACCCGCGACTCGACGTACGCGGGTGAGTCCTTCGCCCTGGACACGGTGCTCACCTGGGCCGAGCTGCTCCAGGCGCAGACCGTGCCGTGGCTGGCCCGGCAGTGGGAGCTCAAGCGGGGCCAACCCCGTCTCGCCGCCGCGTTGGCCCACCTGCCGCTGGCCGAGGCGGACCGGGTGGCCACCGGTGTGACCGTGCCCTTCTTCCAGGAGTGGCTGCGTCACCACACCCCCGACGCGCGGTACTGGCGGAATCGGGTCTTCGGCGACCGTCTCGCGGAGGTCCGCGCACCGGTGGCCATGATCAGCGGCTGGCACGACATCTTCCTGCCCGCGCAACTGCGCGACTTCGTGGCCCTGCGCGCCGCCGGGGCCGCACCCCGGCTCACCGTCGGGCCGTGGACGCACGGCAGCCCCGGACTGTTCGTCGCCGCGCTGCGCGACGGGCTCGACTGGCTCGACGAACACCTGGGCGGTCACCCCGCCCCGCCCCGCGCCCCGGTCCGGGTGCACGTCGGCGGCGCCGGCGGCGGCTGGCGGGAGCTGCCGGACTGGCCCCCGCCGGCGACGCCGGCCGCCTGGCACCTGCACCCGCGCGGGCGGCTGGACACCACGCCGCCGCCGGAGTCGGACCCGGACGGGTTCTGGTACGACCCGGCCGACCCCACCCCGTCGCTGGGCGGCCCGCTGCTCGTGGCCCAACGCGCGGGACCGGTCGACAACCGGCCCGTCGAGGCGCGTCCCGACGTGCGCACCTTCACCAGCGCCGCGCTGGCGGAGCCGGTGGAGATCGTCGGGCCGGTCCGGGCCACCGTGTTCGTCCGAAGCGACCTGCCGCACCTCGACGTCTTCGTGCGACTGTGCGACGTGGACATCCGAGGGCGGTCCTGGAACGTGTGCGACGGTCTCGTCCGGGTCACCCCGGACGCGTTCCCCGCCGACGCGACCGGTGCCGCGCGGGTGAGTGTGGACCTGTGGCCGGCGGCCCACCGGTTCGCGCCCGGGCATCGGCTGCGCGTGCAGGTCTCCGGGGGCGCGCACCCCCGGTACGCACGCAACCCGGGCACCGGTGAACCCCTCGGCACGGCGGTCACTCTGCGTGCCGGATGGCGAGAGATCTTGCATGATCCGGCGCATCCGTCCGCTGTGTTCCTGCCCACCGTCCACGAGGGCCCGGGGTCGTCTCCACGGTAAACGGTGCCGCTCTGAACTGGGCGTTTGTTCGCCGAGGGGGTTATGGTTGGGCTACGCCCGGCGCTGTGCGCACCTCGACCGGGCTCGCTCGTGAGGCCCCCACACCGCGTACGCGGTGTCACCGTCGTGCCCGGCCACGACCTCCCGGAAGGGGGACCCATGACGCGGGCCCCGGAGACCCTGCTGGCCGTGCGCGGCCTGCTCCTCGCCCATCTCAACGTCGACCCGAACACCGTACGCGGATCGGACCTCGAACCGGCCGAGGTCGGCATCGTCGGCGACGCCAACCACCGGGGTGGCTACCACTGCGGCTCCGACCGGGTGGTCGCCAACGACTACTCGGTGGTCGAGTCACCCCGGGACTCGGCCGGCCTGACCCTCGACGCGGCCGCGCTCGACGTCGGCCTCTTCGAGGTCGCCTCCGGCGGCCGCGCCCACACCCTGCGGACCTTCTCGGTCTGGTGTGTGGAGCAGTGCGTCGCCAGGGCCCCGGACACCCGGGACATCCGCGAGATCATCTACAGCGCGGACGGTCGGACGGTCCGGCGGTGGGACCGGCTCGGGCGGCGCAGCAGCGGCGACAGCTCCCACCTGTGGCACACCCACTTCAGCTTCTTCCGCGACTCGATCAAGGCGGGCCGGGACCAGACCCCCCTGTTCCGCCGCTACCTCACCAGCATCGGACTCCTGGAGGGCGACATGCCGCTCACAAGCGAAGACCTCGACAAGGTGCGTTCGGCGACCGCACGTGGCATCTACGACGCGTTGTGGGTGGCGGCCAACGGCAGGCCGTACCGCGATCTGGCCTACACCGGACCGGGATCGATCGGCGAGTCGATCAAGGCCAACCTGGCCGCCCTGGTGGTCGCGCCGGTGCTGTCCGGCCTGGCCGGCGCCGACGTGGTCGACGAGCCGGCGATCATCCAGGGCGTCCTGGCCGGGCTCACCCCGGAGAAGATCGCCGCGGCGATCCCGCCGACGCTCGCCCAGCAGGTGGCGGACGAACTGGCCCGGCGCCTGGCCGAGTGACCGGTGGGGGCGGCCGGTCACCCGACCGCCCCAGGCCGCGGGGACCGGCGCCCGTTCCGGTGCGCGGGGCGCCGCGTCCCGACCGGGTCACATCGCGCGGACGTTGTCCGCCTGCGGGCCCTTCTGGCCCTGGGTGACGTCGAACTCGACCTTCTGGCCCTCGCTCAGTTCCCGGTAGCCGCTCATCGAGATCGCCGAGTAGTGGACGAAGACGTCCGGCCCTCCGCCGTCCTGCTCGATGAAGCCGAAGCCCTTTTCCGCGTTGAACCACTTGACGGTGCCGGTTGCCATTCATCTCTCCCTGTTCCGAGCAGGCGACCGTCGACCGCGGGGCCGATGATCGCCCGGTACCTTCCCGACAGTAACCGGCCAAACCCCGATCTGCTGGGCGAAGTGCCGCAGGCGAGTCGGTGAACCTTCGAAGTCGCACCGGTCGAACACGGCGTGGCGTCCCGCCGGGTACGGCATGCTGGCGCGGGTGAGCGGATCCGCGCGTGCCCTGGTCGACCTCGAACGGGAGGTCGACCGGCCCGGCCGCGGCCTGGACCGGCTTCGCCTGGTGCCCACCCCGTTCGTGCCCGAGGTCCGGCTGCACCTGGCGGAGGACCCGATCGTCTGGTGGGCGCGGATGGAAGCGCGGGCCGGGCGCGCACTGCCGCCGCCGTACTGGGCGTCGGTCTGGGCCGGCGGGCAGGCCCTCGCCCGGTACCTGCTCGACAACCCCGCCCTGGTCGCCGGGCGCCGCGTGCTCGACCTGGCCGCCGGCTCCGGTGTGGTCGCGATCGCCGCCGCGCTCGCCGGCGCCGCCCACGTCACCGCGGCCGACACCGACCCGTACGCCGTCGCGGCCGTCACCGTCAACGCCCGGGCCAACGATGTGGCGGTCGAGGCGACCGCGCAGGACCTGCTCGACACCACACCGGCCGGACTGGACCTGCTGGTGGCCGGCGACGTCCTCTACGACCGGGCGATCGCGGCCCGGATGCTGTCCTTCCTGTTCCGCGCGGCGTCCGCCGGCGCCGAGGTGCTGGTCGGCGATCCCGGACGCGGCCACGTCCCGCCGGGCGCGCTGGCCGTCGTGGCGGACTACCCGGTGCCCACCACCGAGCCCGCGCCCGACTCACCGGTACGCACCGTGCAGGTGCTGCGGCCGGGCTGACGGCTCAGGGGCGACCCCGAGGCGGGAACCAGGGGCGGGTGGGGGGTCAAACCGGATGCCCGACCGGAGCAGCGGCAATACCGTACGTGGCATGGCGGATTGGCTGGCCCAGGTCGGAGAGCTTCCCACCACCCTGCTGATGGGGGTGCTCGGGGTGGTGATGCTCTTCGACGCCGTGCCGCTGCTGGGTGTGCTGGTTCCCGGGGACGTGGCGATCCTCGCGGCGGTGGGGGCGGGTGGCCCCACCGCCGGCCTCGCCACCGTCACCGCCGTCGTCGTCGGCTGCCTGGCCGGCTGGTCGCTGAGCTTCCTGGCCGGCCGGCACTTCGGGAACCGGCTGCGGCACAGCCGGTTCGGCGGCTGGATCGGCGAGGAGCGCTGGGCGGCGGCGGAGGGGATCCTGCGCCGCGGTGGCGGGCGCATGGTGCTGGTGGCGCCGTTCCTGCCCGTGTTCAACGCGCTGCTGCCGCTGGCGGCGGGCGGGCTGCGGATGTCGTACCGGCGGTTCGTCGTCTGCGCGGCGCTCGGCGCGGCGGCCTGGGCGGGCCTCTACCTGGCGCTGGGCACGGTCTCCCGGACGCTCGCCGGTCTGCTGCCGGGTGCGCCCAGCCCGATGGTGGTGACGATGGCGGTCGGTGTCGTGCTCGCCGGCCTGGTCCTGGCGGTGACCCGCCGTCGGTTGCTGCCCGTCGGCTGAGGTCGTGGGGTGGGGCCGCCGGTGACGTGGCACCGGGTCGGCCGCGGGTGCGGGCCCGACGCCGACCCGGGCCTCGGCTCGGATCCGATTCGACCGGCTTACCAGCCGCGGGCCCGCCACTGGGGGAGAGCGGAACGTTCGGCGCCCAGGGTGCTGTCCCGGCCGTGCCCGGGGTAGAACCAGGTCTCGTCGGGCAGCCGGTCGAAGAGGCGGTGCTCCACGTCGTCGATGAGCTGGCCGAAGCGCTCCGGGTCCTGGTCGGTGTTGCCCACACCCCCGGGGAAGAGGCTGTCGCCGGTGAACAGGTGCGGCGGGCCGGCCGGGTCGCGGTAGAGCAGGGCGACAGAGCCCGGTGTGTGCCCGCGCAGGTGGATGACCTCGAGCGCGCAGTCGCCGACCGGCACGGTGTCGCCGTCGGTCAGGGTCTCGGCCTCGATCGGCAGCCCGGCCGCGTCCTCGGCGTGCACCAGGACCCGGGCACCGGTCTTGGCCACCACCTCCTCAAGCGCCACCCAGTGGTCCATGTGCTGGTGGGTGGTCACCACCGCGGCGAGCCCGGCGTCGCCGACCAGGTCGAGCAGCCGCGGCGCCTCGTTGGCCGCGTCGATCAGCACCTGGTCGCCGGTGGCCGTGCAGCGCAGCAGGTAGGCGTTGTTGTCCATCGGGCCCACCGACACCTTGGTGATGGTGAGCCGGTCGAGCTGGCGGACGGCCGGCGGGCCGCCGGGCGTGACGTCTCCGGTGTAGGTCATGAGGTCGTCTATATCCATTCCGGTGGGGTCGGCAGGGGGCCATCGGGGGTGACGGTGAGCACGGTGCCCGGGCTGCGGCCGATGAGCCAGGCGGCGAGCTGCGCGGCGGCGCCGGTCACCGTCGGAGCGGCCGCGCGGTCGCCGACGACGAGTTCGTGCCGGCTGCCGTCGAACCGCAGCACCATCGGCGGCGCGTCGGCACGCCCGGCCAGACCGGTGGCGACCTCGTGCAGCAGCCGGTGGCCGAACACCTCCGGCCAGTCCGCCGGCCCGTAGCCGGCGGCCAGGTCGACGTGGTGCACCTCCAGCTCCCGCAGGCGCCCCCACACGAGCATCGCGGCCGGCCAGGGCCCGCGCCGCGTCTCGACGGTGGCGCCCCACGCCTCGACCGGCATCGCCGCCACCGCCTCGGCGAAGCGGTCCGCGCTGCGCCGCAGGTCGTCCAGCTGCTCCTCGGGCGGGCGGGGAGCGCCCGCCTCGATGTCCGCCTCGCGCGCGGCCGGGCTCGCGTACATCGGGATCGGCTCACCGGTGCGGGCGGCCGTGAGCAGGTTGACGAAGCCGTCGGCGTTGCGGGCGAGGTGCGCCAGCACGTGCCCCCGCGTCCATCCCGGCAACAGGGACGGGGCGGCGAGGTCCGCGTCGTCGAACGCGGCCGAGGTGCGCAGCAGGCGGGCAGTGGCGTCGTCCACCTCGCCGGTCAGCAGAAGCGGATCGGAGGTCACGTATCGACCCTAACGGTCGGGCGCTCGCACGTCGCCGGGGAAATGGCTTTCGGCGTACCGCCGCGCGCCCTACCGTCGGCGGCAACGCGGCACCGGAAGGTCGGGAGGAGGTGGTGATCGTGCCGGTTCCAGCACGCGTGAGCAGTCCGAACCGACATCCGTGGGGAGCCATGACCATCGACCTGACCGCCCTCGGCTGGGACGCCGACCGGGCGACCGAAGTACGGCGGGGCACCGACCACCGCCCGGGCCGCGTGGCCCGGGTCGACCGGGGCGTGTGCACCGTTCTCGGCGTGGACGGCCCGGTCCGCGCCACGCTCGGCGGGGGCGTGCTGGCCGCCGCCGCCCGCGACCTGACCTGCCTGCCCTGTGCTGGCGACTGGGTGCTGCTGGCCACCTGGCCGGACCGGAACGTCACGGTCGAGGCGGTGCTGCCCCGGCGTACGGCGCTGGTCCGGCGGACCGCCGGCAAGGACGCCAGCGGTCAGGTGCTGGCCGCGAACCTCACCGCCGCGGCGGTGGTCGAGCCGGTGCACCCGGAGCCCGACGTCGGGCGGATCGAGCGGCTGCTCGCGCTCGCACACGAGTCGGGCGCCCGTCCGCTGGTGGTGCTGACCAAGGCCGACCTGGCCCCCGACCCGGCCGCGCTGGCGCGGCAGATCGCCGCCGTGGCGCCCGGGGTGCCGGTGCTGCCGGTGAGCGCCGAGCGTGGCGAGGGCCTCGATCCGCTGCGCGCCGAGGTCGCGCCGGGCCGCACGCTGGGTCTGCTCGGCCCCTCCGGCGCGGGAAAGTCGAGCCTGCTCAACGCCCTGGCCGGCGCGGTGGTGATGCCGACCCAGTCGATCCGGCGGGTGGACGGCAAGGGCCGGCACACCACGACGTGGCGGGCGTTGGTGCCGGTGCCGGGTGGTGGCGCGGTGCTGGACACCCCGGGGGTACGCGCGGTGGGCCTGCTCGACGCCTCCGCCGGCCTGGACCGGGCGTTCGCCGACATCGCCGCGCTCGCCGCCGGGTGCCGGTACGGCGACTGCTCGCACGACGGTGAGCCGGCGTGCGCGGTGCGGGAGGCGTTGGAGTCCGGGGAGCTGTCCGTCCGCCGGTGGGAGAACTGGCGGCGGCTGCAGCGGGAGGTGGCGTACGAGACGCGGCGCCGCGACGCCCGGTTGGCGGCCGAGCGGCGGGGCGGCTGGCGCGGGGCGCGACGGCGGGCGGGGGGGCCCGCCCCGCCCGGGGGGCCCCGGGGCCCCCGCGCGGGCCGGGGCGCCGCCCGGGGGGCGCCCCGGGGGGCCGCGGGGCGGGGGGGGCCCGGGGGTGGGGGGGGGGTTT
>NZ_JBEORU010000038.1:0-59740 GCF_040302465.1 Micromonospora sp. NPDC126480 | reverse complement strand
AACCACACAGACCTACAGCTTCCACGCCGACATCACAACCTTCGAAAAAGGGCTTGCCTCCCGGTCACGGCGCTAAACGCAACGGTGTTGACTTCCGCCTTTCAGCACGATCATGACGTGCGGGCGGCAGCGCGGGGGTGCGGGGCGGCACCCGGGCGCGGCGGCGTGGTGGCGTGGTGGCGCGGGCCGTCAGCCCAGCGGCACGCACCAGTGCAGGCGGGTGCCGTGCGGGCTCACCGCCTGTACCTCGAAGGTGCCGCCGTGCCGTTCGGCGCGCTCGCGCAGGTTGACCAGGCCGCCCCGGGCCGCCGCCGGGTCGCAGCCGATCCCGTCGTCGGTCACCGTCACCGTGACCTGACCGGCGTCCACCCGGACGGCGACGCCGACGTGGTGGGCCTGCGCGTGGCGTACGGCGTTGGACAGCGCCTCCCGTAGCACGGCGGTGAGGTCCGGCCGGACCTCTTCCGGGACGGCGCTGTCGACCGGGCCCACCAGCTCCAGGGTGGGCCGGAAGCCCAGCGACTCGGCGGCGACCTCGACCGCCTCCCGGATCTCCGTACGCAGCGCCGCGCTCATCGGTGTCCGCAGCTCGAAGATGGTGCGACGGATGTCCTTGATCGTGGCGTCGAGGTCGTCGACGGCGGCGTTGATCCGCTTGGCCAGCTCGGGCCGCGCGCTCATCGGCACCGCGCTCTGCAGTTGCAGGCCGGTGGCGAACAGTCGCTGGATCACCACGTCGTGCAGGTCACGGGCGATGCGCTCGCGGTCCTCCAGGACGACCAGCAGCTCGCGCTCCTCCTGACCCCGGGCCCGTTCCATGGCCAGCGCGGCCTGCCCGGCGAAGCTGCCCAGCAGCGCCAGGTCGTCCTCGCTGGTGCCGTCGTGGTCGGCGCCGTGCGCCACCACCAGCACGCCGTGCAGGACGTCGGCGGTGGCCAGCGGGGACAGTACGGCCGGGCCGGTGTGCAGCAGAGCCGGCCAGGGCGCGGCGTGCGCCAGGTCGGCCACCTCGTCGTGGTGGCCGTCGGTCACGGCGGCGGCGAAGCTCGTCTCGGCCGCGGGCAGGACGGCGCCCACCAGCGCGCCGGCCTGGTCACCGGCGCCGTCGACGACCTCGACGGTGAAGTGTTCGGCCTCGGGGTCGTACAGCAGCACAAGCGCCAGTTCGGCCTGGGCGACCTCCCGCGCCCGCCGCGCGACGAGCGAGAGCGCGTCGGTGCGGCGGACCTCGCCGAGCAGCAGCGACGTGATCTCCGCGGTGGCGGCGAGCCAGCGTTCGCGCCGGTGGGCGAGCTCGTAGAGGCGGGCGTTCTCGATCGCCACGCCGGCCGCGGCGGCGAGCGCCACCACGATCTCCTCGTCGTCCTCGGTGAACTCGTGGGCGCCCTTCTTCTCGGCGAGGTAGAGGTTGCCGAAGACCTGGTCGCGGATGCGTACCGGCACGCCGAGGAAGGTGTGCATCGGCGGATGGTGCGGCGGGAAGCCGTACGACTTGGGGTGCTGGGTGATGTCGGGCATCCGCACCGGGCGCGGCTCGTCGATGAGCAGGCCGAGGACGCCCCGGCCGTGCGGCAGGTCGCCGATCTTGGCGTGCAGCTCCGCGTCGATGCCGTGGGTGATGAAGTCGTGCAACGTCCGGTCCCGGCCGATGACGCCGAGGGCGCCGTAGCGCGCGCCGACCAGCTCGCAGGCCGCCTCGACGATGCGCTGCAACGTGCTGCGCAGGTCGAGGTCGCTGCCGATGCCGACCACCGCGTCGAGCAGGGCCCGCAGCCGCTCGCGGCTGGTGACCACCTCGCCGACCCGGTCCAGCATCTCCTGCAACAGCTCGTCGAGCCGGACCCGGGACAGCGGGGTCAACCCGAGCGACGGGGTCGCGTGCGGTTCGTTGCGGGGGTTCGGTGCCGTGCCTGCCACCGCCCGATGCTATCGCCCGGGTGGCGGCGCCGGCACACCCCGTCAGGAGCCGCGCACCGCGGAGGTGTCGACCACCTGCTCCACGGCCAGCCGCGGGGTGCGCGGCGGGCCCGCGTGCGCCGGGTCCGCGATACCGAGGCGGAGCACCAGGTACGGGTGACCCATGCCGGCCAGCAGCCCGCGCAGTGCCTGGCGGGTGCCCGGCACCTCCACCACGCCGCTCAGCGGCACCACGGAGACGCCGAGCCGGGTCGCGGTCAGCCAGCCGGCGGACAGCGCCTCACCGGCGCGCAGCCAGTCGACCGGCTCGTCCTCGTCGCCGTACAGCAGCGCGTAGTCGGCCGCGCGGTCGTGACCGGGCCCGACCGGCAGGGTGCCGGGGCGGCCGAAGTCGCGGCCCGGCACGGTGGTCTCCGGGGCCGACTCCGGCAGCACGTCCGGCGGCAGACCGGCCCCACCGGCCCGGCTGGTCCAGTACGTCAGCTCCTCGCGTAGCTGCGGGTCCTCCGACTCGATGGCGGCGGCGTGCGACGCGGCCGCCGCCAGCTCCAGCACCTGGTCCCGGTCGAGCAGCTGCAGCTGGACGCCCTCGGCGGTGACGGCCTTGGTGATCTCGCTGAGCGCGTCGGTGGGGACCGGCTCGTCGCTGACCGGCCGCCGGTCGGTGTGCCGGACCTGCATGCACTGCACCAGACGCATCGCCTCCGGGTCCGCCCCGACGTGGGTCAGGCTGGTGAGCCGTGCCACGAGCTCCGGGTCGCCGGCGTCGGGCATCCGCGCGACGGCGGCCCGCCAACCCTCGGCGGTCAGCGCCACCCGGGCGTGGTGCAGCGCGGTCCCGCAGCTGATGGCGAGCAGCCGACCCTCCGGGTCGGTGGCCGCGAGCTGCCGGTCCCGGGCGACCCGCAGCTCCAGGGCGTCGGGCAGCACCCGCCACCGCCACGGCTGGGTGTTGTGCACCGAGGGCGCGTGACCGGCGGTCGCGGCGGCCTCCGCGAGCGCCGTGGGCAGCGGGCGGTCCGTCTCCTGGCTCATCCTCACGACCTTTCCGTCTCGAGCCCATCGTGCCGCACCCGGGCGGCGCCCCGGGCCGGGTTGCCGCTCCATCGTGCGCCTTCCGCCGGGCCGTCGCACGGTGCGCAGGTCCCGGCCGCGCCGGGTCCTTCGACCCGGCCGGTTGCCCGGTGCGGTGCACGCCGCGCCCGGTGCCCTGGGACGATCCGCATGTGGGGGAGCCACGGGAGTGCGTACCCGAGCAGCCGGCGCGGGTCGAGCAGGGCCGCCGGCTGCTGCTGTGGGCGCCGCTGCTCGGGCTGACCGCGCTGGTCCTGGCGGGCGCGGCGGCCCGGCTCGCCGGGCGGCCCGGAGTCGGCGACCTGCTGTGGGTGGCCGCCACCGTGACGGCGCTGGTGCCGGCGGTCGTGTCGATGGTGCGCGACCTGCGGCACCGCCGGTACGGCGTGGACGTCATCGCCGTCCTCGCCCTGGCCGGTTCCCTCGGTGTCCGGGAGTACCTGGCCGGGGCGGTGATCGCGGTGATGGTGGCGACCGGCCGGGCGCTGGAGGCGTACGCCCAGGGCCGGGCGACCCGCGACCTGCGCGCGCTGCTGGCCCGCGCCCCGCGTACCGCCCGCCGGCGGGCTCCGGACGGGACCATCGAGGTGGTGCCGATGGACCGGGTCGCGGTCGGGGACGTACTGCTCGTCGGCCCCGGCGACGTGGTGCCGGTCGACGGGCGGCTCGACGAGGCGGCCACGCTCGACGAGTCGGTGGTGACCGGTGAGTCGCGGCTGGCCCAGCGCCCGGCGGGGGACCTGGTCGCGAGCGGCGTGCTCAACGCGGGTGCCGCGTTCGGGATGCGCGCGACCCGGGACGCGGCCGCCAGCACGTACGCGGGGATCGTCCGGCTGGCGCGCGAGGCCACCGCGCGGAAGGCCCCGACGGTGCGGCTGGCCGACCGGTACGCCGTCGCCTTCGTTCCGTTCACCCTGGTCCTCGCCGGTCTGGGCTGGCTGGTCTCCGGCGACGTCGTCCGGGCGGTGGCGGTGCTGGTGGTGGCCACGCCGTGCCCGCTCCTGCTGGCCACGCCCATCGCGATCGTCTCCGGTCTGTCCCGCTCGGCGCGGCACGGCGTCCTGGTCCGCGACGGCGGCTCCCTCGAACTGCTCGGCCGTGCCCACACCCTGCTGGTGGACAAGACCGGGACGCTCACCGCCGGCCGGCCGCGGGCGGCCGAGACGGTGACCGCGCCGGATGTCACCGGGGACGAGGTGCTGCGGCTCGCCGCCTCGGTGGAGCAGCTCTCCCCGCACGTGCTGGCCCGCGCCCTGGTGGAGGAGGCCCGGGGGCGGGGGCTGGCCCTCGCCGAGCCGGTCGGCGTCACCGAGGAGCCGGGCCGCGGCGTCCGCGGGCGGGTGGACGGCCGGGAGGTTCGGGTGGGTCAGGTCGACGGCCCGCTGCCGGAGTGGGCGGAGTCGGCCCGGGCCCGCGCCGAGGGCGCCGGCCGGTCGGTGGTGTGGGTCGGCGGCGAGGCCGGGCCGCTCGGCGCGATCCTGCTGGATGATCCGGTACGTCCCGATGCCCCGCGCACCGTCGAGCGGCTGCGGGCGGCGGGGCTGCGCCGGATCGTCATGGTCACCGGGGACCGTCGGGAGACCGCCGAGCGGGTGGCGCGTGCCGTCGGCGTGGACGACGTGGTCGCCCGGTGCACGCCCGCCGAGAAGGTCGACCGGGTGCGTGCCGAGGTGGACCGTGCGGTGACGGTGATGGTCGGCGACGGGGTGAACGACGCCCCCGCCCTGGCGACCGCGCACGTCGGCGTGGCGATGGGCGCCACCGGGGCGACCGCGTCGGCGGACGTCGCCGACGCGGTGCTCACCGTGGACGAGCTGGGGCGGCTGGCCGATGCCGTGGAGATCGCCCGGTACGCGCGCCGTATCGCGGTGCAGAGCGCGACGGTCGGCATGGGGCTCGCGGTGCTTGCCATGTTCGTGGCCGCGATCGGGCGGCTGCCCCCGGTCGGCGGCGCGTTCCTTCAGGAGGGCATCGACGTCCTGGTGATCCTCAACGCCCTGCGCGCCCTCCTCAAACCACGCTGAGGGCGGCGCGGGTCAGCGTTCGCGGATCACCGCCACCGGGCAGTGCGAGTGGTGCAGGAGCTGCTGGCTGACCGAGCCGAGCAGCATCCCCGCCAGCCCGCCCCGGCCGCGGGTGCCGACGACGACGAGCTGGGCGTTGCGGCTCGCCGCCACCAGCAGCGCGGCCGGACTGCCCTCGGCGACCTCGACCGTCACGTCGACGTCGGGGAACGTGCGCTGCCACCGGGAGAGCGGCTCGTCCAGCTCCGCGCGGTCGGTCCGGGTCGCCGCCCGGCTGTCCGGGTCGGACGGTGGGCGCTGGCCCGGCGGCAGGTGCCAGGCGCGGAGCACGTGCAGCGGCACCTTCCGGGCGGCGGCCTGCTCGAACGCGAAGCCCAGGGCCAGCAGCGACTGCTCGGAACCGTCCACGCCGACCGCGACGTGCCCGGCGCGGGCCCGGCTGTCGTCGTCACCCCGGACGACCACGACCGGGCAGTGGGCGTGCGCTGCCACCGACACCGCGGTCGAGCCGGCCAGCAGGCCACCGAAGCCGCCGTGGCCGCGGGTACCGAGCACCAGCAGGCCGGCCCGCGCCGACCGCTCCTGCAGGATCAGGGCGGGCGGACCGTCGAGCACCTCGCCGGTGACGGTGAGCCCGGGGCGGGCGGCGTCGGCCGCCGCCCGCCGGACCAGTTCCTGAACCTGCTGCCGGGCCGCCTCGTCGGGCCAGACGCCGGGCGCCACGCCGGGCCCGACCCAGCCGGTCACGGTCAACCACTCGAAGACGTACGCGAGCCGCACCGGCCGTCCGCTGCGCTCAGCCTCGTCCAGCGCCCAGTCCCGCGCTCGCATGGCGTCCGGGGAGCCGTCGTAGCCGACCAGGATCTCCTCGCCGCTCCTCTCACCGTCGGTCACTGCTGGCCCCGGACCTGGGGGTCGGTCTCCCGGATCCACCGCCACTCGGCGACGCGCGGGTCGTCCTCGCCGTGTTCGCGGGTGTAGTCGCGGCACGACTGGCGGGCGTCGACCATCTCCTGCCGCAGGTGCGCCGCCCGTGCGGCCAGCCCGGGCACCCGGTCGATCACGTCGATGACCAGGTGGAACCGGTCCAGGTCGTTGAGCATCACCATGTCGAACGGCGTGGTGGTGGTGCCCTCCTCCTTGTAGCCGCGTACGTGCAGGTTCTCGTGGTTGGTGCGGCGGTAGGTCAGGCGGTGGATCAGCCACGGATAGCCGTGGTACGCGAAGATGATCGGCTTGTCCGCGGTGAAGATCGTGTCGAACTCCTTGTCCGCCAGCCCGTGCGGGTGCTCGCTGGGCGGCTGGAGGCGCATCAGGTCGACCACGTTGACCACCCGCACCTTCAGCTCGGGCAGGTGCCGGCGCAGCAGGTCGGCCGCCGCGAGGGTCTCCAGGGTCGGCACGTCACCGGCGCAGGCGAGCACCACCTCCGGCTCCTCGCCGCCGTCGCTGCTGGCCCAGTCCCAGATGCCGATGCCGCGGCGGCAGTGCATGATCGCTTCGTCCATCGACAGCCAGTTCGGCGCCGGCTGCTTGCCGGCGACCACCACGTTGACGTAGTGCCGGCTGCGCAGGCAGTGGTCCATGGTGGACAGCAACGTGTTCCCGTCCGGCGGCAGGTAGACCCGCACCACCTCGGCCTTCTTGTTCATCACATGGTCGATGAAGCCCGGGTCCTGGTGCGAGAAGCCGTTGTGGTCCTGCCGCCACACGTGGCTGGAGAGCAGGTAGTTGAGCGATGCGACCGGCTGCCGCCAGGGGATTCCCCGGGTCACCTTCAGCCACTTGGCGTGCTGGTTGACCATCGAGTCGACGATGTGGATGAACGCCTCGTAGCTGGTGAAGATGCCGTGCCGGCCGGTCAGCAGGTACCCCTCCAGCCAGCCCTGGCACAGTTGCTCGGAGAGCACCTCCATGACCCGACCGTCCGGGGAGAGGTGGTCGTCGCCCGGCACGGTGCCGGCCATCCAGACCCGGTCGGTGACCTCGAACGCGGCGCCGAGCCGGTTCGAGGCGACCTCGTCCGGCCCGAACAGCCGGAACGTCTCGGGGTTAGCGGCGATCACGTCGCGTACCCACTTGCCCAGCTCGCCGGTCGCCCCGGTCACCGTCGCGCCGGGCCGGGGGACGTCGACGGCGTACTCGCGGAAGTCGGGCAGCGTCAGGTCGCGCAGCACCAGCCCGCCGTTGGTGACCGGGTTGGCGCTCATCCGGCGGTCACCCTTCGGCGGCAGGGCAAGGAGTTCGGAGACCGGCGCCCCGGTGGCGTCGAACAGCTCCTCCGGCCGGTAGCTGCGCAGCCAGTGCTCCAGCTCGGCCAGGTGCTGCGGGTTGGTGCGCACCTGCGACAGGGGCACCTGGTGCGACCGGTACGTCCCCTCCACCTGCTTGCCGTCGACGTCGCGCGGGCCGGTCCAGCCCTTCGGCGTACGGAGGACGATCATCGGCCAGCGCGGGCGCTCGACCGGACCGCCGGAGCGGGCCTTCCGCTGGATCGCGGCGATCTCGTCCAGCGCCCGGTCCAGGGTCGCGGCGAGCGCCTGGTGGACGGTCGCCGGGTCGTCGCCGGCCACCACGTACGGCTGGTAGCCGAACCCGCGCATCATCTCCAGCAGGTCGGACTCGGGGATCCGGTCCAGCACCGTCGGGTTGGCGATCTTGTAGCCGTTAAGGTGCAGGATGGGCAGCACCGCGCCGTCGCGGGCCGGGTTGAGGAACACGTTCGACAGCCAACTGCCGGCAAGCGGCCCGGTCTCCGCCTCGCCGTCGCCGATCACGCACGCGACCAGCAGGTCCGGGTTGTCGAACGCGGCGCCGTACGCGTGGCTGAGCGCGTACCCCAGCTCGCCGCCCTCGTGGATCGAACCCGGCACCTCCGCCGCCACGTGGCTGGGGATGCCGCCGGGGAACGAGAACTGGCGGAAGAGCCGGGCCATGCCGGCCTCGTCCCGGCCGGTGCCGTGGTAGCGCTCACTCCACGTGCCCTCCAGCCAGGTGTTCGCCACGATGGCGGGTCCACCGTGGCCGGGACCGGTGATGAACATGGCGTTCAGGTCGCGGGCGACGATGACCCGGTTGAGGTGCGCGTACAGCAGGTTGAGGCCGGGGCTGGTGCCCCAGTGCCCGAGCAGGCGGGGCTTCACGTGCTCCGCGGCCAGCGGTTCGCGGAGCAGCGGATTGCCCAGCAGGTAGATCTGCCCGACGGTGAGGTAGTTCGCCGCACGCCAGTACGCGTCCAGCCGGCGCAGCTCGTCTTCGGTCAGGGGGCTGTGCAGGGCGGTTGCGGTGTCCATACTGCCTGAGCCTCTCGCGGGTCGGTTGGTGGCGCATCCGGACGGAGCGTTTCCGTCCTCAGCCTGGCCGAAACGACCGTTCTCGATCAGGGTCCTTGGTCCCTGCCTCCGGGGTCTTCCGCCGCGTCGATCCCTCGAACCACGATCACCGGCGCCGAGGCGCGGTAGAGCACCTTCTGGCACACCGACCCGAGCATTCCCCGGCCGGGACGGTGGCCGCGCGCCGCCACCACGGTCACCTGCGTGGACCTGGACTGCTCGACGAGGACCAGCCCGGGGTCGCCGCGGATGGTGTGGCACTCGACGGCCACCGACGGGTGCCGCCGCCCGGCGGCGGCCGCGATGTCACCGAGCACCGCGGGGTCGTCGTTCCCGCCCGGCTCGACCACGCGGACGGCGACCAGCCGCGCCGCGCGTCGGGCGGCGCAGTCGAACGCCCACTCCAGTGCTCGCCGGGAGCCGTCCGAGCCGTCCACGCCGACCAGCACCGGGCCCTCCGGCGGCGGGTCCCGGCGACCCACCAGCACCGGGCAGCCGGCGCGGGCGGCGACCTGCACCGCGACCGCGTCGGCGGGGACCCAGCCGGAGTCGGTGCTCATCCCGCCGTCGCCGATCGCCACCAGGAACGCCGCGTCCGACCGGCGGACCAGCATCTCCACCACCGGGCCCTCGGTGATCTCGCCGCTGACCGGCAGCGTCTCGTCGACGTCCTTGGCGATCTCGGTGGCCCGGGCGAGGAGTTCCTCCGCGGCGTCGTGCGGGCCGACGACGGAGGGTGCCGCCAGAGCGGTGGCCCAGTCGAAGGCGTGCAGCAGGCGCAGCGGTCGCTCGTGGGTGGCGGCCTCCCGCGCGGCCAGCCGGACCAGTGTCAGATTGCGTTCCGAGCCGATACCGGCGAGCACCGGCGCGTCGGTGGCTGCGGCCATCGGGCATCACCTCCGCAGGCGTCGCGCCCTGTTCCGAGGCTAGTCCGGGTGGCAGCGCGGCGGGGCGGGATCAGCGCACCCGCGGGCGGGTCAACGGAACTGGCGACGATTGATCGCGTCGAAGACGCGGGCGCCGAACAGCCGCCGACTGTGCACCATCGCCCACGCCGCCGCCGTGACCAGGTAGCGGGTGCGCGGCCTACGGGCGGTCACCGCGCGCTCGATCACCCGGGCCACCGTGTCGGGGGTCGCGGCCAGCAGCCTGTTCTGGTACGACCGCGCCATCGTCACGTCCACCGCGGCCACCATCCTCCGGTACGGTCCGGACGGGTCGGCCTCCCTGCCCAGCGACTCGGCGGCGACGGCCCCGAAGCCGGTACGGATCAGGCCCGGCTCGACGATCGCCACGTCGATGCCGAACGGCCGCACCTCCTGGCGCAGCGCGTCGGAGATCGCCTCCACGGCGTACTTGCTCGCGTGGTAGTAGCCGCCGCCCGGGAACACGATCCGGCCGCCCATCGAGCTGACGTTGACGATCCGGCCCCGGCCGGCCCGGCGCATCCCGGGCAGCACCAGTTGGGTGAGCCGGCTCAGGCCGAACACGTTCGTCTCGAACTGCGCCCGCACCCGGTCCATCGGGGTCTCCTCGATCGGGCCGTACTCGCCGTAGCCGGCGTTGTTGACAAGCACGTCGACCTGCCCGTGCTCGGCCTCGACCGCGGCGACGGCGGCGGCCATCGACGCCTCGTCGGTGACGTCGAGCGGAAGCAGCCGGGCGCCGGTCTCGGCCAGGTCGGCGATCGCCGACACCTTCCGGGCGGTGGCGTAGACGGTCAGCTCGGGGCGCCGGGCGAGGCGCCGGACGGTGGCCCGGCCGATTCCGGACGAGGTGCCGGTGACGAGAACGGTGGTCATGCGGGGTCTCCAGGGGTGTCCAGGCCGGCGACGATCAACGCGACGCCGTCGCGCAGCCGCCGCCGGGGCAGGTCGGGGTCGGTGAGGTCGGCCTCCAGGCCGCGGGTGAGCGCGACCATCACGTCGGCCACCCCGCGGGCCCGCGTGCCGGCGGGCCCGGCGAGCGCGTCGGCCACCACGTCGGTCAACTCCCGGGTGTACGCCGCCACCAGGTCGCCGGTCAGCTTCGTGCTCTCGTCGAGCAGTTCGGCGGCGTGCCGGCTGTCCCGGTGCAGGGTGAGGGTGAGCTCCAGCTTGGCGCCGAGCACCGCGACGAGCCGCTCGGTGAGCGGTGTGGTGGGGTCCGCCGCGGCGCTGTGCGCGTCGGAGAGGGAGCGGGCGAAGAGCCGCTCGGCGAGACGCCGGTACGCGTCGTCCTTGTTGCGGACGTACTGATACACCGCGGGTCGGGACATCCCGGCGGCGGCCGCGATGTCGTCCATCGTCGTGCGGCGCATCCCGTGCCGGGTGAAGCATTCGTACGCAGCCGCGAGGATGGCGTCCAGCCGATCGTTCGACATGCTGACAATCTTTGCATGAAACGTCAGGTCGTCAAAGTAACGATGGTCACTCGCCAGGAGGGGGCCCGTCCGTGCACCCGCAGGAGCACGGCGGTGGCGTTGTCGGCGCCGCCGGCGGTCAGGGTGGCGTCGAGCAGGCCGCGGACGGCGGTTGCCGGGTCGGGGCCGCTCAGCAGTTCCCGGATCCGGTGGTAGTCGAGCTGGTCGCTGACGCCGTCGGTGCAGAGCAGCCAGGTGTCGCCGGGACGCAGCGTCACCGCGAGCAGGTCGGCTTCCGGTTGGTCGGGGTGGCCCGCGTACCGGGTGAGCTGGTAGCGGGCCCGGGCGGCGGCGGGGGAGTCGGCCGCGTACCAGCCGTGGACCACGCCGAGCCAGGCGGCCGTGTGGTCGACGGTGAGCAGTTCGAGCAGCCCGTCGCGCAGCCGGTACGCCCGCGAGTCGCCGAGCTGCACCAGCCAGCCCTGGTCGCCGTCCGGCTCGGCGAGCAGGGCCGTGAGGGTGCACCCGGTCAGGCCGGCGAGGTCGGCGCCGGCGGCGCGTACGGCGGACTGGACCTCGGCCACGGCGGCGCGCAACCGGCGGGCGTCGACCCCGGGCCAGGCGGCCCGGATCCGGTCGACGAGGGTCCGCACGGCGGTCGTCCCGGCCCGCCGGCTCCCCTCGCCGGAGCCCATCCCGTCGGCCACCACGGCGAGCGGCAGGTCGGGGTCGACGTGGACGACGTCGAAGTTCGCCGGGTACCGGTCACCGACCACGGTGTCGCCGGCCAGCTCCAGCCGGAGGTCACCGACGGCCGGCCGGGCGACGGTCGGGTCACGGCGCATGCGCCGGACCCTAGCAGGCTGTCAACTGGGGTTGACGGGTCCGCATCGTCAACGTAAGTTGACACCATGAGTCAGGCGACAGAACTCGCGGCGGCCGCCAGCAGCACCGACCCCCGGGTCGGGCTGCGCGCCGTCCGCGCGCTGCGCCGGCTGCTCGAGCGGCTCGAGGTGGTCCAGGTCGACAACGCCCGCCGGCAGGGCTGGTCCTGGCAGGAGATCGCCGACGCGCTCGAGGTCAGCCGGCAGGCGGTCCACAAGAAGCACGCCGGGCGACCGGCGGTCGACCGATCCTGGGAGGCGTGATGTTCGAGCGGTTCACCGACCGGGCCCGCAGCGTGGTCAAGCAGGCCCGCAACGAGGCGTCCACCGAGGGGCAACGGCCGGTCGGCACCGAGCACCTGCTGCTCGCGCTGCTCGCCGACGGCGACAGCCTCGCCGTGCGCGTGCTGCGGGAGGCGGGCGTGAGCGGCGACGACCTCCGCGCGCGCATCCGCCGCCACACCGAGCACGCCGGCACCGGCCTGGCCGACGCCGACGCGGCGGCGCTGCGCGAGATCGGCATCGACCTGGCCGCCATCGTCGCGCGGATCGAGGAGACCTTCGGTCCGGACGCGCTCCGCGAGGCCGTGCCGGCGCCGCGCCGCCGCTGGGGCCGGCGACGGTACGCGGGCGGCCCGTTCTCGCCCCGCGCCAAGAAGGTGCTCGAACTGGCGCTGCGCGAGGCGCTGCGACTGCGCCACCGGCACATCGGCACCGAGCACATCCTGCTCGGCCTCCTCCGGGAGGGGAACGGCCTCGGCGCCCTGGTGCTCACCGAGGCCGGCGTGGACCTGGCCGACCTGCGCCGCCGCGTCGAAACGGCCCTCCGCGCCGCCGCGTGACCCGCCCCGGGCCGAAACCTGTCTGTGGCACAGCCGACGGCCGGTTTCCGTGGACTCGCTGAAGCCGCCGCCGTACTGCACACTGGCGCCGTGAACGGTGGAGAGGACGGCGGCGGGCTGCGGTCGGCCGTGGTGGTGAACCCGGCGAAGGTGGCCGACCTGGACGAGCTGCGCCGGACCGTGGACGACGCCCTGGCCGCCGCCGGCTGGCCGGAACCGCTCTGGTTCGAGACCACGGTCGACGACCCGGGGCGCGGCCAGACCGAGGAGGCCGTCAAGGCCGGCGTGGACGTGCTCTTCGCCTGCGGCGGCGACGGCACGGTGATGTCCTGCGTCAGCGGGCTCGTCGGCACCGAGGTGGCCCTCGCCGTGCTGCCGCAGGGCACCGGCAACCTGCTCGCGGCCAACCTGGGTCTCTCCAACGACCTCGCCGCCGGCCTGGAGGTGGCGGTCGAGCGCGGCCGGCGCCTGCTCGACGTCGGCCAGGTCGAGGAGCACTACTTCACGGTGATGGCCGGCATGGGCTTCGACGCGCAGATGCTCGCCGACACCTCGGAGACCACGAAGCGGCGGATCGGCTGGCCCGCGTACGTCATGGGTGCCGCCCGGCACCTGCGGGACCGGCCGATGCGCGTCGCCATCCGGATCGACGACCAGCAGCCGGTCCGTCGGCGCGCCCGGTCCGTGCTGGTCGCCAACGTCGGCCGCCTCCAGGGCGGCGTACGCCTGCTCACCGACGCCGAGCCCGACGACGGCTACCTCGACGTCGCCGTGCTCACCCCGCGTACGCTGCGGCACTGGATCGAGCTGGGCTGGGCGGTGCTGCGGCGGCGCGAGCGGGTGCCGCGGATGGAGGTGTTCCGCGGCCGGCGGGTGGAGATCACCAGCGACCGCCCGCAGCCGCGCGAGCTGGACGGTGACCTGATCGAACCGGGCCGCACGCTCAAGGCGGAGATCCGGCGGCGGGCGCTGTGGCTGTGCGTGCCGCAGCCGGAGCGCGCGCCCGACCTGGCGGTGGACGCCGAGGCGGCCGCCGAGCGCGGCGAGCGGCTCATCGAGGAGGCGCACCGTGAGTAGCACCCGTATCGTGCCGGAGACCCGGCTGATGGCCGACGAGGAGCTGTCCGCCGACGACGCCTGGCACACACTGCGCCGGGAGGGCGGCTGGCACCTGCTGCGGGA
Organism: Micromonospora sp. NPDC126480; assembly: GCF_040302465.1. Lineage (NCBI taxonomy): Bacteria > Bacillati > Actinomycetota > Actinomycetes > Micromonosporales > Micromonosporaceae > Micromonospora > Micromonospora sp. NPDC126480. The sequence continues at coordinate 46,144 of NZ_JBEORU010000038.1, read as the reverse complement.
CGCGTTCATCCGGTTCCGCTACGGCGACGGCTTCAGCCACTCCCGGGCCTTCGCGTTGCAGCTCTGCCTCGCGGTGGTGCCGTTCCTGATCGCGCTGACCGGGCTGATCTCCGAGCTGGGCGTCGAGGAGGGCGGCGAGGTCGTCGCCGACACCGTGCTGGCGCTCTCGCCCGGTGCCAGCGACGAGGTGGTGGGCGAGCTGCTCGGGGAGGGCGAGCGCACCGAGGACGTGGGCGAGCTGGCGCTGACCCTCGGCCTGCTCACCGGTCTGGTCGCGTTGACCATGACGATGGCGCAGATCGAGCGGGGCGCGAACCGCATCTACGGTGTCGAGCGGGACCGGCCGGCGCTGTGGAAGTACGTGCGGGCCGCGGTCCTGGCCCTCACCGCCGGCCTGCCCGCGCTTGTCGGGTTCCTCATCCTGGTCTCCGGTGGGGCGATCGGCGACTCGGTGCGGCGGCACTACGCATGGGGCGACGTCGCGCACGGCGCGTGGGGCGTGGTGCGCTGGCCGTTGAGCCTCGCACTGGTCGTCCTGGCCGTCGCCGTGCTCTTCCGGCACGCGCCGCGCCGCAACCAGCCCGGCCTCTCCTGGCTCTTCTTCGGCGCCGGGATCGCCACCGCGCTGTGGTGGACCACCAGCCTGCTGCTCGCGGCGTACGTGGCCTGGAGCGACGACTTCAACCAGACGTACGGGGCGCTGACCGGCATCATGGCGCTGCTGCTGTGGGCCAACCTCACCGGCATGGCGCTGTTCGGCGGGCTGGCCTTCGCCGCCCAGCTGGAGGCGGTGCGGATCGGCGTCCAGGAGCCCGCCCAGCCGGACCTGTGGGAGCCCGAGGCCGCCCGCCTGGAGGTGCACGACACCGGCGAGATGACCGCCCTGTAGCTCGCCGTCCGGTGTAGGCCGAGCGCCGATCGGGTATTGCGGCACGCCAGGAGCGGAGAGGGAGGCTGCCGTGAGCGCGGTCATCGATGTGTTGCGCCGACCCCTGGGGCACTTCACCGAGCGGACACTTGCCGGCTTGGCGCTCGTGCTCGGCACCGGCGTCGGCTTCGGCCTGCTGCTGGTGCTGGTCCGGGTCCGGTGGACCCCGCTGTACGACGTCGACCATGGCATCGCCGCCTGGCTCAACGACCTCGTGTCGCCGTACGGGCCGCTGGTCACGGTGCTCAACGCGCTCACCGACCTGGGCGGGCGCGCGGTGCTGATCTGGCTGATCTCGGTGGCCGTGGTCGGGCTGCTGATCCGCCGGCAGGGCCGGCTGGCGGTGTTCCTCATCGTCACCGGTACCGGCGCGCTCATCCTGGACCCGGCGCTCAAGACGCTTGTCGACCGGCTGCGTCCCGAGGTGGACGTGCCGATCGGCACGTACGCCGGGCAGAGCTTCCCCTCCGGTCACGCGCTCGGCTCGTTCGTCGCGTACGGTGCCCTGCTGCTGGTCTTCCTCCCGGCCATGGCGCCCCGCTGGCGCAAGCCGGCGATCGGCCTGGTCGCCACGATCGTCTTCCTGATCGGGCTGACCCGGATCGCGCTGGGCGTGCACTTCGTCTCCGACGTGCTCGGCGCCTGGCTGCTCGGCGCCGCGTGGCTGGGTGTCACCGCGTACGCCTTCCGCCTGTGGCGGCTGGAGCGCGGCCGGCCGGTGCCGGCGCTGACCGAGGGTCTGGAGCCGGAGGCCGCGCACGACGTGGCGCCGGCGCCCGACGAGACGCACCTGCTGCCGCATCCCCGGGCCGCCGTGTTCGAGGTGCTCGTCGGCTGGGTGCTGGTGCTGGGGGCCCTCTACGGCTTCGGGATGTTCGTCAGCTACTACGCCGGGGGGACGTTCTTCGCCGCTCTGGACACCGACGTGCCGCGCTGGTTCGCGGAGCAGCGCACTCCGGTACGGGACGACATCTCCTGGTGGTGGAGCAAGCTCGGCGACACCCACGCGATCCTGCTGATCTCGCTGGTCTTCTGCCCCCTGGTGCTGGCGGTCTGGCGGCGGTGGCGCCCGGTGCTGTTCGTCGCGCTCACCATGTTCGGTGAGCTGACCCTGTTCCTCGCCTCCGCCGCCGCGGTGGACCGCCCCCGGCCGCCGGTGGGCAACCTGGACGGGCCGATGCCGACGTCGTCGTTCCCGTCCGGCCACATCGCGGCCACCCTGTGCGTCTGGGTCGCCATCGCGATCATCCTCTTCCCGCGTACGGACCGCTGGTGGCGCTGGGTGTTCGTGGCCCTCGCCGTGGTGATGCCGGTCCTGGTGGCGGTCTCCCGCATGTACCGGGGGATGCACCACCCGACCGACTTCATGGGCGCGATCATCCTGTGCACGCTCTGGGTCGGGCTGCTCTACTGGGTGGTCCGCCCGAACGAGGACCTGCGCGAAGGCAACCAGCCCGCGATCGAGTCGGAGGACGTGGGCACCCTGGACGACGAGCTGGCCAAGGCCGGCCGGGTGGACTGACCGGCCGCATGCTGCGGGTGGCGACCTGGAACATCCGGACCGGCGGCCGGGACTCCGGCCACGATCGCCGGGAGCTGATCCTCCGGGTCCTCGACGGCCTGCGGCCGGACGTCCTGGCGTTGCAGGAGCTGCGGGGCTTCGACGACCAGGTGCTGGCCGGCGTCGCCGACCGGCTGGGGATGCGCGGGCACCTGGCGCGGTCGTGGTTCGGGCAGCCGGTGGCGGTGCTGGTCCGACCGCCGCTGCGGGTGCTCGCCGCCGGTCCGCTGCGCCGCCCGTTCCACCACGCCGCCGTCCGGGTCCGGGTGGCCACGTCCGCCGGGCCGCTGGCGCTGCTCGGCACGCACCTGAACCCGTACTCGGGCGGGCGGCGGCTGATGGAGGCGGACTGGCTGGCGGCTGCCCTGCGCCGGACCGGCGGCGAGTTGGCGCTGGTCGCCGGTGACCTGAACACCCTCGACCCGGCCGCCGACCACGCCGAGCGGTTGGCCGGCCTGCCGGAGCTGTACCGGCGCCGGCACCTGCGGCGCGACGGCCGGACCGTCGACACCCGCGCGGTCGGCCGGCTGCTGGACGCGGGCCTGGTCGACCTCGCGCGGCATGACGGGGGACCGGAACCGGACGGGTGGACGGTGCCGACCCGGCACGGCGGTGCGGAGTTCGCGCCGATGCGCCTGGACTACCTGCTCGGTACGCCGGCGGTGGCCCGGCTGACCCGGCAGGTGCGCGTGCTGCGGGGCGGCGACGCCGAGCACGCCTCCGACCACTATCCGGTCGCCGCCGACCTCGACCTGGACCCCGCCTGACCGGGGCAGCGGCTGTCGTACGCCGGTGGCAGGCTCTCCCGAGGCGGCCGAGCGTTGGAGGGTCGATGCCTGTCGAAGTGCTGCTCGACCACGAGGTCTGGGTCCACTATGGGCAGATTTATCTGCTGAGCCGTGGCGACGACCACTCGACGGGTGAGATGGCGGACTGGTTCCGCAGGCAGGTCAACGGCTTGTGCGGAGCGAGCCTGCCCGGCGGGCTGTTCCTGATCACCGGTACGCACACCGGCCGCGTCGCCTTCACGATCGAGCTCCACCGCCACGAGCCGCCCCTGGACGGCGGGTGGGAGGAGGCCGTCGAGGTGCCGTTCACCGCACACGGCGACGTGAGCCTGGAGGAGTGGGGTGGTCGCGGGCACCCGCTCGACGTCCCGGCCGGCGACTACCGCGTCCGGTACTGCGCCCGGGGCATGGCCGAGGGGCATCAGGGTGGTATGCCGGCGGACGGTGAACCACCGTGGGACAGCTACCTGCTGCAGCTGTGGCCGGCACCGCCCACGGCCGACCGGGTGGTGCGGCAGACCACGGCTCAGGCCGCGTACTGGCACCGGTGGGCGGTCGCACTTCCGCCCCCGCCGACCCCGGAGGAGGTCGCGGAGAAGGCCCGGCAGAGGGTGCTGGAGCAGCAACGGCGGGAGGCGCAGTTGCGGGCGGCCGCGGACCGGCGGCGCTGGGGTGACCGGGTGCCCAACGACCGGCTGCGCCACGTGCAGGGCAACGTGCGCGGCATGGAGAAGCTCGACCTGGAGCTGGTGTTCGCGCTGGCCGAAGCGGACGAGAGGAGGCAGCGGGCAGTGGCCCGGTGGGCGGCCGGGAAGGCGTACGCCGCCGCCGGTCTCGCCGACCTACCCTGGACGGCCCCGGCGCTGGCGGCGCTGCGCGACGGTCGGCCGCTGCCACCGCCCTTCGATGATCTGATCGGTGTCTGGCCCTACCTGGACACGGTGCCGATCACCACCGTGCGCTCGTACGACGGTCGTCATGAGCACGTGTCGCAGCAGCACGCGGCCGTGCCCGCACTGTTCGCCGCGGCGGAGCCGGACTCCCTGCAGGCGGCCCTGGACGCGCTGTTCGCCGCGGCGGTCACCCACGGGGACGGCTTTCCAGCACTGCTCGCCGACGTGCGGACGGCATTCCCGCAACTCGCCGGTTGACCCCTGGCGTCAGAGCGCCAGGTTGAGCAGCACGGTCAGCACGATCGAGGCGACGATCGAAAAGAGGATCATCAACAGGCAGCCGAGGCCGCCGCCGGCCGGCCGGATCTCCGTGTTGCCGATGCGCATGCGAGTCACCTGTTCGTCAGGGTAGGGGCCAGTAGGAATCGGACGGCGTCGGCGACCTGCTCCGGCGCGGTGGTGGCGACGTTGTGCGCGGCGCCGGGCACCACCAGGTCCCGGGCACCGGGGACGAGCCGAGCGGCCTGCGACCGCCAGCCCGCCGGCGCGACCGGGTCCCGCGAGCCGGTGACCACCAGAGTCGGCGCGGCGATCCGCACCAGGTCCGACTCGACCGTGTTGCGCACCGAGTGTGTCAGCGTGGCGTACACCCGCCAGGGGCGGGCGTCCCGCACGTCGCGCAGCAGGATGGGCGCCTGGAGCTTCGCCTCCCGCACGGTGTCCACCAGGAAGCGGCCGAACTGGCCGCGCCGGGAACGCGCCGCCGGGTCGCTTGTCGGTCCGACCAGGACGACCGCGCGGACCGCCTCGGGGTGGCGGGCGGCGAGCGACGCGACGACCTCCGCGCCGAAGGAGTGGCCGAGCAGGCAGGCCGGCGGCAGCCGGTACGCGGCCAGCCAGGCCGCCAGATGGTCGGCGAGCCGGGCCACGCCGTACGCCGTCGCGGGGCGCTCGCTCAGGCCGAAACCGGGCAGGTCCGGCACGTACACGGGGTGCGTGTCGGCGAGCGCCACCGCCAGCGGCGTGAGGTAGCGGTGGGAGACGGCCAGCCCGTGCACGAGGACCACCGGCGGCGCCCCGGCGCCCGGGTCGGCGCCGCGGCGGGTGTGCGTCCGCAGGCCGTCGACGAGCCGCCACTCGCTGGTGAGCCCGGCGGCCGGCCGGGGTGCCGCGAGCGCGAGGCGCAGCTCGGCCGGACCGAACCGGCCGGGCGCGGTCGGGCGGGGCCGCCGCAGCGGCGAGGGCCTCACAGCTCCCGCAGGCGCGGCAGCAGCTGCTCCTGCGCCCACTCCAGGAACATCGGCTGGCTCTCGCCGCCGACCTGCACGAGCGCGACGTGGCTGAAGCCGGCGTCGACGAACTTCTTGAATGCCTCGACGTGCCGGTCCACGTCCGGGCCGCAGCTGACGCCCTGTGCCACGTCCTCCTCGCGCACGAACTGGGTGGCGGCGGCGAAGGAGTCGGGGCCGGGCAGCTCGGCGTTCACCTTCCAGCCGAGCCCGAACCAGCGGAACTGGTCGTGCACGATCTTGCGGCATTCGGCCTCGTCCGGGCCGTAGCAGATGGCGACCTGACCGTACCGGGGCCGCCCGACGCCGCCCGCGTCGTCGTACATCTGGATGAGGTGCGGGTCTGGCTCGGTGGCGACGACGCCGTCGGCGTACTCGGCGGCGAGGGTGGCCGACTGGCGGCCGGAGGCGGCGACGGCCATCGGCACCGGGCGGTCCGGCCGGTCCCACACGTACGCGTCGGGCACGTCGTAGTGGTTGCCGGAGAAGGTGAGCGTCTCCCCGTTCAGCAGGGGCCGGATGATCTGGAGCGCCTCCTCGAACATCTCGTGCCGCTGCTGCACGTGCGGCCAGCCGCCCACGACGTGCTCGTTGAGGTTCTCGCCCGCGCCCAGCCCCAGGGTGAACCGCCCGTCGGAGAGCGCGCCGACGGTGCTCGCCTTCTGCGCCACCACCGCCGGGTGGTAGCGCCGGATCGGGCAGGTGACGAACGACATCAGCTCGGCCCGCGAGGTGGCGTGGGCGACCGCGCCGAGCACCGACCAGGCGTACGGGGAGTGGCCCTGGGAGTCGAGCCACGGGTAGTAGTGGTCGGAGACGACCAGGTGGTCGAAGCCGGCCGCCTCGGCGCGCACCGCGTAGTCGACGAGCTGTTTCGGTCCGGCCTGCTCGCCCATGAGCGTGTAGCCGACGTTCACCATGGCGCCTCCTCGTTCCCACCCGGGCGGATCCTCCCGGGTTACCCCGGCCGGAGTCGGTCAACCCTGCGGTTGCCGGTTCCTTAACCGGTTCATTGCGCTGGAGCAGCCATCGCCCTACGCTGATTCCTACGCCGCCGGGAGCCAGGTGGCGGCTGTCGGGCTGCAGCCGCCCTCCCCTGTGACGTCCCCACCCCCGCCGGGCAGCGGGGGCCCTCGGTGAGGAAGGCCATGACAAGAAGACTCTCCGCCGCCGGCGCGGCGCTGCTCGCGCTGGTCGTCGCGGTGCTGATGCTCGGGCAGCCGGCACGGGCCGCGACCGGGTTCACGGTCGCCAACGGCAAGCTGTACGAGGCCAACGGCAACGAGTTCATCATGCGCGGGGTCAACCACGCGCACACCTGGTACACGCACCAGACCAGTTCGTTCGCCAACATCAAGGCGCTCGGGGCGAACACCGTACGGGTCGTGCTGTCCAGCGGCGACCGGTGGACCCGCAACAGCGCCGCCGACGTCGCGAACGTCATCTCGCTGTGCAAGACCAACCGCCTGATCTGCGTCCTGGAGGTGCACGACACCACCGGGTACGGCGAGCAGAGCGGCGCGGTCTCGCTCGACCGGGCCGTGGACTACTGGATCAGCATCGCCGACGTCCTGCGTGGACAGGAGGCGTACGTGATCGTCAACATCGGCAACGAGCCGCACGGCAACCAGGGCTACGCCGCCTGGACCACCGACACGTCGAACGCGATCAAGCGGCTGCGCGACGCCAACTTCGACCACACGATCATGGTGGACGCCCCGAACTGGGGTCAGGACTGGTCGTTCACGATGCGCGACAACGCGTCGACGGTCTTCGCCGCCGACCCGGACCGCAACACCGTCTTCTCGATCCACATGTACGGCGTGTTCGACACCGCCGCCGAGATCAGCGACTACCTCGGCCGGTTCCGCACGGCCGGGCTGCCGATCGTGGTGGGCGAGTTCGGCCACAACCACTCCGACGGCAACCCCGACGAGGACGCCATCCTCAGCTACACCCAGGCCAACGGCATCGGCTGGCTGGGCTGGTCGTGGAGCGGCAACGGCGGCGGGGTCGAGTACCTGGACCTCGTCATCAACTTCGACCCGAACAACCTGAGCACGTGGGGCCAGCGCCTGTTCAACGGCGCCAACGGCATCAAGGCCACCGCGCGGGAGGCGACGATCTTCGGCAACCCGCCGACCAGCCCGCCGCCGACCACGCCGCCGCCGACGACCCCGCCGCCCACCACGCCGCCGCCGACCACCCCGCCGCCGACCACGCCTCCGCCGGGCGGCTGCACGGCCACGTACACGATCACCAACCAGTGGCCGGGCGGTTTCCAGGGTGACGTCCGGGTGACCGCCGGCGGAGCGGCGATCACCGGCTGGACGGTGCGCTGGACGTTCGCCAACGGCCAGAGCGTCAACCAGGCCTGGAACGCGTCGGTGACCAGCAGCGGCTCGACGGTCACCGCCCGCAACGTCGACTGGAACGGCCGGCTGGGCGCCGGCGCCAACACCAGCTTCGGCTTCATCGGCACCTGGACCAACACCAACACCGCACCCACACCGACCTGCACCGCCGCCTAAACCAGCGCCGATCATGGAGTTGTGGTGCCCCACAAAACGGGCCTAGGCATCTTTTTCGCCCACCACAACTCCATGATCGGCGAGGCGGGTGGCGAGGCGGGCGGCGCGCATGCGTAGGTAGCGCTGCTCGGGGAGGCTTGCCGTCAGTGCCGCCGCCGCGACGTAGTCGGCGATGGCGCGGTTCCGGTCGCCGGCCATCTCGTGCATGTGCGCGCGGGCGGCGGGCAGCCGGTGGTGGCCGGCCAGCCGGGCGTCTCCGGCCAACTCGTCCAGGGCGGCCAGCCCGGCGGCCGGACCGTGCACCATCGCGGTCGCCACCGCCCGGTTGAGCGAGACCACCGGACCGGGCGACAGCCGCTCCAGCACCCCGTACAGCGCCAGGATCTGCGGCCAGTCCGTCTCCGCCGCGCTCGGTGCCTCGTCGTGCAGGGCGGCGATGGCGGCCTGCACCTGGTACGGCCCGACCGGCCCGCGGGGCAGCGCGCCCGTCACCAGCGCCACCCCCTCGGCGATCGCCGTCCGGTCCCACCGCGAGCGGTCCTGGTCGGTGAGGGAGATCAGCTCCCCGGCCGGTCCGGTGCGCGCGGCGGAGCGCGCGTCGGTGAGCAGCATCAGCGCGAGCAGCCCGGCGACCTCGCTCTCGTCGGGCAGCGCCGCGTGCAGTGCGCGCGCCAACCGGACCGCCTCCTCGGCCAGGTCCACCCGCCGCAGATCGGCGCCGACGCCGGCGGTGTGCCCCTCCGTGAAGATCAGGTAGAGCACGTGCAGGACCGCCGCGAGCCGGGCCGGCCGCTCCGCCGTCCCCGGCATCCGGAACGGCACACCCGAGGAGCGGATGCGCTGCTTGGCCCGGCTGATCCGCTGCGCCATCGTGGCCTCCGGCACGAGGAACGCGCGGGCGATCTCCGCCGTGGTCAGGCCGCCGACCGCCCGCAGCGTCAAGGCGATCGCCGAGGCGGGGGAGAGCGCCGAGTGCGCGCACAGGAACAGCAGGATCAGTGTGTCGTCGCGGTCCCCGCCCAGCTCCTCGTCCGCGGCCGGCGCGGCCCGCCGGTCGTCGGGCTCCCGGAGGACCACCAGGTCCTCCCGCCGCCGCCGGGCGGCTTCGGCGCGGACCAGCTCGATCATCCGGCGGTACGCGACCTGCACGAGCCAGCCCCGCGGGTGGTCCGGCAGCCCGTCGACCGGCCACTGTGTCGCCGCCGCCAGCAGCGCCTCCTGCACCGCGTCCTCGGCGGTGGCGAAGTCACCGAAGCGGCGGGCGAGCACGCCGAGGACCTGCGGCGCCAGCTCGCGTAGCAGGTCCTCGACGGTCCTCCGGTCCAGGTCGGTCACAGCTCCTGCGGTGGCGCGGACATCACGGGGTGCACCTCGATCGGCATGTTCAGCGGCCGGCCGCCCGGGCCGGGAGCGGTGGAGATGTGCGCGGCGACCTCCACCGCGCGCTCGGGGCTGTCGACGTCCACGATCCACCAGCCGGCGAGGAACTCCTTCGTCTCGGCGAACGGGCCCTCGGTCACCACCGGCTCGCCGGCCGACCCGGCGCGGACGATCTTCGCCTGCGCCGGCCCGCCGAGGCCCTCACCCTGGACCCATTCGCCGTCGGCGACCAGCTTCTCGTTGACCTCGCCCATGAAGCCGATGTGGGCCCGGATCTCCTCCGGGGTCCAGGTGTGGATCGGCGGGAAGTCGGTGCCGGCGGCGCTGAACTGCATGAGCAGCATGTACTTCACGTCTGACTCCTCAGGTCTCGGGCACCATCGTCGGTGCTCTCACCCGTAGGTAGAAGCCGGCACACCGGTCCTCGACATCCTCCGCGAACTTTTCCGAGGGTTTCTAGTCCGCCGCCGTGACCTCCAGGAGCAGGGCCTGCTCCGGGTGCAGCGCCGGCAGTTGGAGCCCGATCGTGGCCAGTACGCTCCCGGCGAGGGTGACGCCACGCTCGGCCCACCAGCCCGGCTCGGTCAACTGGAGCACAGCCGGTTCCGGTACGCCCGCCGCCGGGCGGACCGCGTACCGCCGGTGCGGGTCGAGGCCGGGGAGCCGGACCGGACCGGGCACCTGAGCCACGGAGGTGGCCAGCCGCGCCACCGCGTACACCGCCCGGGACCTGTCGTGGGCGACCACGCCGTGTGCCCAGACGGCCGGGTCCGGGTGGTCGACCCGGACCACCCGGCCGCTGTGCAGCAGCGGCCGGAGCCGTTTGTGCAGCGCCACCCAGGCGGCCAGTTCCCGGCGCTCGCCGGCGCTGATCGCCCCGATGTCCCACTCGATGCCGTGGTGACCGAAGAGCGCGGTCGTTGCGCGGAAACCCAGGTCGTGTACGCGGTGCGTGGTGTGCGAGCGCTCCGGGCCGATGTGCGTGCCGACCAGCTCGGGCGGCAGCAGCAGGCCGGTCCAGCGCTGGATCGCCAGTCGTTCCAGGGCGTCGTTGCAGTCGCTGGCCCAGACCCGGTCGGTGCGGCGCAGGATCTCCAGGTCGACCCGCGCGCCACCGGAGGAACAGCTTTCGATCTCCACGCCCGGGTGGCGGGCGCGCAGGTCGTCGAGGAGCCGGTACACCGCGAGGGTCTGTTCGTGCACGCCCGGCCGGCCGTGGTGCCCGGCCTCGGTGAGGTCCCGGTTGTGGTCCCACTTGAGGTAGCTGATGCCCGGGTGCTCGCGCAGCAGTGCGTCGAGCCGGCCGAGCAGGTACGCGTACGCCTCCGGGTGGGCGACGTCGAGGACCTGCTGGTGCCGCCACTCCGGCGGCAGCCGGCCGGGGACCGCGAGCACCCAGTCGGGGTGGGCGCGGAACAGGTCCGAGTCGGTGTTGACCATCTCCGGCTCGACCCACAGCCCGAACCGCATCCCGAGCGTCGCCACATGGTCGATGAGCGGGGTCAGCCCGTCCGGCCAGACCTCCTCGTCGACGTACCAGTCGCCGAGCCCGGCGAGGTCGTTGCGCCGGCCGCGGAACCAGCCGTCGTCGAGGACGAACCGCTCCACCCCGACCTCGGCGGCCCGCTCGGCGAGGGCGCGCAGCCGGTCCAGGTCGTGGTCGAAGTAGACCGCCTCCCAGACGTTCAGCGTGACCGGCCGGGGCGTGCCCGGGTGGTTCGGCCGGGCACGCAGGTGCCGGTGCAGCACGTCGCTGAGCCCGTCCAACCCGGCGTCGGACCGGGCGGCGTAGAGCAGCGGGGAGGCGTACTCGGCGCCGGGCGCCAGGAGCACCTCGCCGGGAGCGAGCAGCTCGCCACCGCCGAGGACCGACTCGCCGGTGGGCCGCCGCTCGGCGAACGTCACGTGGTCGCCGCTCCAGGCGGTGTGCACCGCCCACACCTCGCCGTGCCCGAAGCCGAAACCGGCGGTGCCGGCCACCAGCAGGAGGGTGGCGTCGTGCCCGGTACGGCCGTGCCGGCCCTCCCGGACCCAGGTGCCCATCGGCCACGGGTGCCGCTGCGGCGACCGCTCCCGGCACCACCGGCCGGTCAGGTCGAGCAGTTCGGTGGCGACCGGCGGCACCGGCAGTACCGGAGTCAGCTCCCGCAGCTCGTACGCCGTCGCGCCGTCGTTGCGCAGCCGGTGCCGTACGGTCAGCAGGCCGTGCGGGTCCAGCGCCAGCTCGACGGTGAGTGACAGGCCGGCGGCCCGGTCCGAGGCCCGCACGGTCACCCGCCCGGTCGCGTCGTCGTCGACCTCGACGCCGTCCAGCCGGAACGCGGTGGACCAGGCATCCCCGTCCCGGTGCCCGGCCAGCCCCGGCCGACCACTCCAGCCGGCGCTCGGCTCGGGCAGCACGGACAGCACGGTCGGCGCGTCGAAGCTGCTCGGCACCACCGGCGGCACGGTCGCGGCGACCAGGGTGGACAGGTCCGCGTCGGTGAGCGGGCCGAGGTCGGCGCCCCAGTGCACGACGCGGGGCAGGCCGGGGCCGCGCGCGTCGAGCACCAGGCTGGTCCGGTCGCGGCGCAGATGCAGGATCGTCATCCCTTGCTGGCTCCCAGCGTCAGGCCCCGGACGAACTGTCTCTGGAGCAGGAAGAAGATCACCAGGGTGGGGATCGCGACGAGCACCGAGCCGGCCGAGACCAGGTTGTTGTCGGTGAAAAACTCGCCGCGCAGGTTGTTCAGCGAACTGGTCACCGGGAACTTGTCGCCGGTGCGCATGAGCACGGTGGCCCAGAAGAACTCGTTGTAGATCCAGGTCACCTCGAGTGTCGCGAGCGCGGCCAGGGCCGGCCGGCACAGCGGCATGGTGACCTGCCAGTACTGCCGCCAGATGCTGGCCCCGTCGACCATCGCCGCCTCGTAGAGGTCGCGGGGGAGCGCCTTCATGTAGTTGCTGAGCACGAAGACGCAGAAGCCGCACTGGAAGGCGACGTTGACCAGGATCAGTCCCCAGTAGCTGTCGTACAGCAGCTCGGAGTCGCTCATGAACTCCGGCAACGGCACCTGGGTGAACAGCCGGAACAGCGGGATCAGCAGGGCCTGCTGGGGCAGCAGGTTGGCCGCGGTGAACAGGCCGAGCAGGATCAGGTTGGTCCGCCAGCTGAACCGCGCGATGACGAACGCGACGCACGAGGCGAGAAAGAGCGTCAGCAGCACGGCCGGCACCGTGATGTACGCGGAGTTGAGGAAGTGCTGGCCGAACTCGGCGGTACGCCACGCGGTCACGTAGTTGTCGAAGGTCCAGCCGCCGAGCGAGACGTAGCCGTTGGCGGCGGTGTACTCGTACGACCGCAGCGAGGTGAGCACGGCCCACAGGATCGGGAACAGCCAGCCGACGGCGACCGTACCCAGGAAGACGTGCAGGACCACCCGGGCCGGCCGCAGCGGTCGGCGGCGCCCGACCGGGGCGGTGGCCGCCGGCTCGCGGGTCAGCAGCCCGGTGCTCATCGCCGGTCCTCCCTCATGACGGTGGCCAGGTAGACGGTGATGAAGACAAGCGAGACGACAAGCATGATGGTCGCCAACGCAGAGCCGAAGCCGATCCGGCTCGCCTCGCCCACCACGTTCGCGGTGACCAGCGCGGAGAGCAGCTCCAGGCCGTTGCGGCCCTTGTTGATGACCCAGACCAGGTCGAACGCGCGCAGCGACTCGATCACGGTCACCACCAGCACGATGATGTTGATCGGGCGCATGACCGGGAAGACCACCCGGAAGAAGGCGCGGGTCTCCGAGGCGCCGTCCACCGCGGCGGCCTCCCGCAGCGACGGGTCCACGCCCTTGAGCCCGGCCAGGTAGAGCAGCATGATGTAGCCGACGTGCCGCCAGCCGGCCGCGACCAGCACCGCCCAGATGTTGACGTCCGGGTCGCCGTACCAGTCGACGTTGCTGCCGAACACGCCGTTGAGCAGCCCCTGGTCGCGCGAGTAGATGAGTTGCCAGACGAAGCCGATGAGCGCCAGGGAGAGCACCACCGGCAGGTAGAGCGCGGTCTGGTAGAACCGCGTGCCGCGCAGTTCCTTGTCGAGCAGTACGGCCAGGAACATCCCGAACGGGGTGGCCACCACGAAGAGCGCGGCCAGCCAGAGCAGGTTGTTCTGCACGGCCGGGACGAACGGCGGGTAGATCTGGACCACGTCGGAGTAGTTGCGGCCACCCACCCACTCGATCTCGCTGATCGGGCCGATGCCGTCCCAGTCGGTGGCCGACAGGGCCACCGTGGCCAACGCCGGAAACCAGACCAGACTGACGACGAGCAGCAGCGGTACGAGCACCATCAGCGCGATGACCACGCGGTCGGTGCCGGACAGGAGCCGTAGCCGACGGCCGCGCCCACCGGTGGTGGTGGTCGCGGCCGGCGGCGGTACGGCGCGGTCCGCTTGGACCAGGGGTAGGTCGGACACGGTTGTCCTCCCCCTTCCGCCGTCAGTCGGTGAAGATCGACTTCTTCTGGTTCTCGATGCTGTTGGTGAGCCCGTCGATGTCGGCCGGGTCCTTGATGAACTGCTGGAGCGCCGGGATGATCACCGTCGAGGCGAAGTCCGGGCGGGTGTCCCGGTCGAGGAACTGGGCGATCTCGGTGGCCGAGCCGACCAGCTCGGCGGCCTTGCGCTGCAGCGCCGTGTAGCCGCCGGTGTCGGCCTCGCTGTTGGCGACCAGGGTGGACGGGTCGTTCTTGACGGTGATGTCCGCGGCCGCCTTCGAGCCCAGGTACTCCAGCAGCTTCTTGGCGTTGGCCTCCTCCTTCGGGCGGCGGGCCATCATGTAGCCGTCGATCGGCGCGTCCAGCGCCTTCGCCCCGATGGCCGGGTCGATCTCGGGGAACGTGAAGAAGTCCAGGTCGTCCTGCTCGTCGTCGTTGAACTGCTGCCCGACGAAGAGGCCGAGCAGGTACATGCCGCTCTTCTTCTGCTGCAGCGACTGGGCCGCCTCCTGCCAGGTGCGCCCGAGGCTGTCGGGCTGGTGCAGCGGCAGCAGCCCGCGCCAGGTGTCGAAGACCTTCTTCACCTTGTCCGAGGTCCACGACTCCTTGCCGGCCATCAGGTCGATGTGGAACTGGTAGCCGTTGATCCGCAGGTTGAGGATGTCGAAGGTGCCCATCGCCGGCCAGCCGTCCTTGTCGGCGAAGGCGATCGGGACGAGGCCGTCCTTCTTCATCTCGGTGGCCAGGGCGGTCAGCTCGTCCAGGGTCTTGGGCACCTGGTAGCCGTTCTGCTGCCACACCGACTTGCGGTAGAACACCGCCCACGGGTAGTAGGACGCCGGCACGAAGTAATGCTTGCCGTCGTCCCCGGTCGACGCCGTCTTGAACGCGTCGGAGAAGCCGGAGAGCTTGCCCCAGACGTCGCTGAGGTCGCCGGCGAGGCCGCGCGCCGCGAAGAACCGCATCCGGTATCCGGCGAACCAGGTGAAGACATCGTCCGGCCGGCCCTGGAGATAGTTGTTGATGTTCTCCTGGAACGTGTTGTGGTCGACGGTGTTGATCGACACCTCGAGGCCGGACGAGGTCTGGAACCCGTCCACGACCTTGGCGACGACGTCCTTGGGCTTGGGATCGGACTGGTTGGAGCCGAGCGACACCGTCTTGGAGCCCGAACCGCCCGAGTCGTCGCCGCCGCAGCCGGCGAGCAGGCCGGTGCCGAGCAGCGCTCCGGTGGCGGCGGCGCCGGTGAGCAGCGAGCGGCGGCGGAGTCCGGCGACGGACGGAGGTACGAGCCGGGCGAGGTACTCGGCTTGGGATCGGGGACGGGACATGGTGCCTCCTGCGAATGAGAAGGTGCGCTGCGCCCGAGGGCCGTCGGCTGGCAGTACATCCGCCGTGATCCGACATGTGATCCACCGCGAATCCACATTGCCGAACACGAACTGCCAGTGGCCGCTCAAGCTACTCGTCTCCGGGGCCCTGTCAAGAGGGGTAGGTAGCGCTGATAACTCAGTCGTGACAAGGCTGTTACGAGGTAAACGTTGGAAAGAACATCGATGTTGGAACCTGTTGACTTGACCTTCTTGGCCGGGCACCCTCTGCTGTCATGCGGCGGTGGCAGGGTGAGCGGATCTTCTACGGCGGCGACTACAACCCCGAGCAGTGGCCCGAGCAGACCTGGGCCGAGGACGTCGAGCTGATGCGCCGCGCCGGGGTCAACCTGGTCTCGGTCGGGATCTTCTCCTGGGCCCTGCTCGAACCGGAGCCGGGTCGGTACGAGTTCGGCTGGCTCGACCGGGTGCTGGACCTGCTGCACGGCGGCGGCATCGCGGTCGACCTGGCCACCGCCACCGCGAGCCCGCCGCCGTGGCTGGCCCACCGGCACCCGGAGACGCTGCCCCGGCGCGCCGACGGCGCGATCCTCTGGCCCGGCGGCCGGCAGGCGTACTGCCCCAGCTCCCCGGCGTTCCGGGAGCACTCGCTGGCGCTCGTCGAGGCGATCGCCACCCGGTACGCCGAGCACCCGGCCGTCGTGATGTGGCACATCTCCAACGAGCTGGGCTGCCACAACGTGCACTGCTACTGCGACGTCAGCGCCGCGGCGTTCCGCGACTGGCTGCGGGACCGCTACGGCACCCTGGCGGCGCTCAACGACGCCTGGGGCACCGCGTTCTGGAGCCAGCGCTACGGCGACTGGGCGCAGATCAACCCGCCCCGACTCGCGCCGACCTTCGCCAACCCCACGCAGCAACTGGACTTCCTGCGCTTCTCCTCCGACGAGCAGCGCGCCCAGCTGCGATCCGAGCGGGCGGTGCTGGCCCGGCTCGTCCGGCAGCCGGTCACCACCAACTTCATGATCGGCACCGGCATCAAGTACCTGGACTACCACTCCTGGGCGTCCGACGTGGACCTGGTCGCGAACGACCACTACCTGACCGCCGCCGACCCGGAGTCACACGTCGGGCTGGCGCTCGCCGCCGACCAGACCCGTGGCGTCGCCGCCGGCGAGCCGTGGCTGCTGATGGAGCACTCCACGAGCGCGGTCAACTGGCAGCCCCGCAACGTGGCCAAGACGCCGGGGCAACTGCGCCGCAACAGCCTCGCCCACGTGGCGCGCGGCGCCGACGGCGTGCTCTTCTTCCAGTGGCGGGCCTCCCGGGCCGGCGCGGAGAAGTTCCACTCGGCGCTGGTGCCGCACGCCGGACCGGACACCAAGGTGTTCCGCGAGGTGTGCCGGCTCGGCGCCGACCTGGCGGCCCTGTCCGAGACCGTCGGCAGCCGGGTGGACGCCGAGGTGGCGATCCTGTTCGACTACGAGGCCTGGTGGGGCGTCGAGCTCGACTCACACCCCAGCGTCGACGTCACGTACGCCGACCGGCTGCGGGCGCTGTACGAGGCGCTGTGGCGGGCCGGCGTCACCACCGACGTGGTGCACCCCTCGGCCGACCTGACCCGCTACCGGCTCGTGCTCGTACCCACCCTGTACCTGGTCCGGGACGCGCACGCCGCCGCGCTGCGCACCTTCGTCGAGGCCGGTGGGACGGCCCTGGTCACGTACTTCAGCGGGATCGTCGACGAGAACGACCACATCCGCCTCGGCGGGTACCCGGGCGCCTTCCGCGATCTGCTCGGTGTCCGGGTGGAGGAGTTCTTCCCGCTGCGGGCGGGGGAGCGGGTCACCCTGGACGACGGGTCGGGCGCGGACGTGTGGACCGAGTGGCTGCACACCGAGGGCGCCGAGGTGCTCGCCTCGTACGCCGACGGTCCGCTGCCGGGCGTACCGGCGGTGACCCGGAACCCGGTCGGCGCCGGCGCGGCCTTCTACGTCGGCACCCGGCTGGACCCGGCCGCCACCGACCGGCTGGTGGCCCGGCTGGTCACCGAGGCCGGCGTACGCCCGGCCGCCGACGTCCCACCCGGCGTGGAGGCCGTCCGCCGCCGCGAGGGACAGCGGAGCTGGCTGTTCGTCGTCAACCACACCGACGGCGCGGTCCGCGTCGCCGCCACCGGCACCGAACTGCTCGGCGGGCAGCCCTGCACGGGCGAGCTGACGATCGCGCCGGGGGAGGTGGCCGTGGTACGGGAGGAGGCGGCCACGGCCGCCGAGGCGGCTGTCCAGGAACCGGCCGAGCAGACTGCGGACGCGGCCTGAGTGGTTGTCCCACCCTCGACCCGGCAAGGAGGTCCGATGCTCGCCCAGCAGCGGCAGACCGCCATCCTCGAGCTGATCCGGCAGCGGGGCGGCGTACGCGTCAGCCACCTGGTGAGCCGGTTCGGGGTCTCCGACATGACCATCCGGCGGGACCTGGAGGTGCTCGCCGAGCGGGGCCTGATCGACAAGGTGCACGGCGGGGCCACGCTTGCCGGCCCGGGCTCCGCCGAGGAACCGGGTTTCGCCGCCAAGTCGGTGCGCCAGCAGGCCGAGAAGCGGGCGATCGCCGAGCGGGCCGCCGCGCTCGTCGAGCCCGGCATGGCGATCGCGCTCTCCGCCGGCACCACCACCGCCGCGCTTGCCGGCCTTCTCGCCGACGTGGCGGGCCTGACCGTGGTGACCAACTCGATCCCGGTGGCCGACGCGCTCTACCAGAACCCGCGCGCCGACCAGACGGTCGTGTTGACCGGCGGCATCCGTACGCCGTCGGACGCGCTGACCGGCCCGGTGGCCGAGGCGGCGATCGGGTCGCTCAACGTGGACCTGCTCTTCCTCGGCGTCCACGGGATGAGTCCGCGTACCGGTTTCACCACGCCGAACCTGCTCGAGGCGGGCGTGAACCGGGCGCTGATCGCCGCGTCCCGCCGGCTTGTGGTGCTGGCCGACCACACCAAGTGGGAGACGATCGGCATCGCCACCATCGCGCCGCTGGAGGACGCCGACGTGCTGGTCACCGACTCGGGGCTGCCGCACGAGGCGCGCGGCCAGATCGGCGACCAGGTCGGCGAGCTGCTGATCGTCGACGTCGGCTAGCTACGGGGCACCGCCGTGAAGGGGGTCGGCCCGGGCGGATGGGGCTGTCACGGCGGATCGACAGATGCCGACGGAGCGGGGGCGGGGGGGAGCGGTGGCATGGCTTGCGACGTCGGTGCAGCCGGCGTGGGTGCCGGGCCCCGGAGGACATCGACTAGGAGATGGAGCGACGTGCCGGTGGCCAGGAGGCCGACCAGCCAGACGGCGGTGACGCCGGCCGTCCCGTACCAGGATTCCGGGGCTGCCAACATCGGTGCGGTCCACCCGAGAGCCAGCAGGCTCGCGCCCGGAAAGCAGATCACCAGCGGCAGGAACCAGTCCAGAAGGCGGGCTGGCCGGCGGTTGGTCCGCGACCATGGTCCCCACCCCAGTCCGCCCCGAACACGGGGGGCGATTTCCTCGTCGATATACCTGGTAATCCATCGCATCGCTGTCCGTTGTCCGACATAGCGCCCGCATAGCAAATAGGAACTTAACGGCACGATGAGCAGCGCCCCGATGAGGCCCGGGCGGGACAGGCCCAATGCAACGATCGCGCTGGTGAGAGTGAGTTGTAGACCGAGAATTTGCTGCTGGAACTTCGCCCGCGAATCAATCTCCATACGAAGAGATTGATATTCGGCCAGTGCGCCCTGAACGTCCGTGTTTGTCACCGCGTTCTCCTTTACCCGTGATTGCAGTCCGGGCTACCACTCAGGTAAACAGTGGATTGCCCGAGAGTTACCGTCCGACAGGGTGACCGAGAGGTCTTCCAGGCGGGGGATCGAGCGGAGCTCCACTATGATTCTCCTGAACTTCGGCATACGCCTCAATGCGCGGTCCTGGTCGGAGGCTCTCAGCGTCCACTCCGACGAATTCGCCAACGCCGCATTCGCACCCGATGAGTTCGTCGGCGAACACGTCGTCGTCGACCTGTCCGAGGTCGGATTCGCTGACTTCGTGGCCC
Source organism: Micromonospora sp. NPDC126480 (assembly GCF_040302465.1). Lineage (NCBI taxonomy): Bacteria > Bacillati > Actinomycetota > Actinomycetes > Micromonosporales > Micromonosporaceae > Micromonospora > Micromonospora sp. NPDC126480. Next base: position 26,893 of record NZ_JBEORU010000038.1, on the reverse strand, counting down.
TGGGGCATGTGCTCGTACTCCTGCGCGCGGTGACCAACGCGGGTGCCCAGTTCTCCGTGGTACAGCCGCGACCCGAGCCGTTGCCAGGCGAGTCGCTGCACGACCCTGCGGCCGGTGTGCGGCGGCTGCGCCGGCGCAACTGCCAGTTGTATCTGGAGCAGACCGGCTTCGTGGCGGCCTACGAGGGCATGGCCGGGAAGGTCGAGTTCGAGGCGCCGGACGGCGCGGACCGGCCAGCGCTCGGCCACCGTGCGATGGAGGACGACGAACGCGGCCAGTTGCCCAAGCGACGCCGGCGGATCCTGCCGTACCGGTGGGTGGATGTCGGTGACGCGCGCGGCCTGACCGAGTCGAGCGACGCCGCCAGGTGGGACGCCGACCTGAAGGATCTCGGTCTCTCCGACGAGCAGGCGGCCGCATTCGGGAGCGGGATCATCGCCGAGCTGTTGGAGAACGCCGCGGAGCACTCAGGCCTCGCGGAGCGTGCCGGACGCGCCGGGATCCTCCTCGGCGGTGTCATCGTGCCGCCGGAGACGTACAAGGACCGCGGCGGCGACCTCGACGAGAGCATTCGCGACCTGGTGACGTGGGCCGCCAAGCTCCCCAGCCCACTGGTCCGTCTGGTGGTTGCCGATCCCGGTCGCGGCATGATCAGTGCGCTCGCCGAGGCCAGCACCGTCGGGGTCGGACTCGACCCGGGCGAGGCGCAGCAGACGATCCGGGCAACGCTGGACCGGCAGCCATCGGCCCGGAAACCGGCGGGTGAGGACGGACACCACGCCCGCGGGTTGTGGAAGGTGGCTCGCCTCGCCCGCGGATACCAGGGCGGATTGCTGATCACGTCGAGTGGGCAGGTGGTCAGCCGGGTCTTCGGGGAGTCACCGGACCCGTACGACGGGGCGCGGCCCGCGGGCGTCGCCACGCCGGGCACGCTCGTCGAGTGCGACATGCTCCTGCAGCCCGACGACGAGGCGCAGCTCAGCGCCGAGGAGGTGATCACACCGCCGCGACGTACCGGACGGGAGGACGGGCGACCCGATCTGAATTGTGTAGCGGTGTCCCTGCGCCGGCGGCGCGGGCTGGCCGAGGCGGACCTGCACGACATCCGCCGTGAGTTGGGCCGGCGACCCACGGCCACCGGCGGGCTGGTGGTAGCGGTCACCGTCCCCGACGGCGATGCCCGTCCCGATGACGTCGACATCGGTACCGCCATCAGGCAGGTGCTGCGCCTCGCCAACGCCCCGGAGGACCTGGCTCCGGCGGTGCTCGCCTTCCCCGGTGTCAACCGCCAGTTGATGTCGGTCGCCGTGGAGTTCCTCAACGCCGAGTGCGGCCCGCGAATGGACGACGTCCCGCGCGACATGCAATCACCGGTCCTGGTCCTCGGCTCCGACAACCGGCACTTCTGGGTCGGCGGCAGCCCGGCCGGGCGACGGATCCTGAGCCGGTTGTCCGGCGCACGGTATCCAGTGCACCTGCACGACCTGGCCGACGACGAGTGGGGCCCGGCCGAGGTGCTCCCAGCGGTCCGGGCTCTGCAGAACCGTACCGGCCTGTTGCACGCCGAAAATGATGTGCTCCATCTGCGGATCAAGCCGCAGGACGCGATGAGCGCGCTTGCCAACTACGTCGGCCGGGAGATCACGACGGCCATCCAGGACAGCACCACCGATGGTGTCGAGCAGGGCGTGTTCCTCACTCCGACACTGGAGGTCGCCAGCCGCTGGTGCGACCTCGGCCGGATCCTCGCAGGCCTCAATCTCGGTAGCCTGGCCGGCTACGCGCTTGCCGCGCGGATGGAGGACCGCCTCGGTCGCTTCGATCGGTCGGCCGCGCCGCTGGTCGTCCGGGTCGGCGACGCGCCGCACGCCATGGTGGCGGCGTTCGCTCGGTCATTCACCGGTCACGACAGCTACGCCAACTCACTGGAGGACGTGCGGTTGGAGCGCGCCCGCCGGGGGGCCGACGGCGAAGCCCAGGTACTGCTGGTGACCGACCTGGTCTCCAGCCGCCGGACGCTCACGCACGCGCTGCTGCAGGTCGTCGACCGCGACATGGTCCCCTTGGCGGTCGCCGCCGGGGTCGACACCGGGACGCCCGACGGTGCGAGCGACCCAGGGGAGGTCGTGTTCCTCAACCGCCGGGTTCCCATGATCAAGCTCGCCGACCTCGACGTGCGGGTGCCGTCGCCGCACCCCAGCGAGCCGCAGCCCATCGACCCGGTCCTCCGCCAGCCCAGCACGGGCTCGCGCACCATGCCGAAGGCCCTGGTCACCCAGGAGGTGTACGTCGACGCGATGGAGCGGTCGAACGCCGCGCGTCTCGGCCACATCGAGCGGCCGGCCAACCGGCACTACACCGCCTACGTCGACCCGACCCGCCTGTTCCGGCAGCGGGACTGGGTCGAGCGGGTCACCCGGCTGCTGACCCAGAAGGTCGCGGAGACGCACGCCACTGCCTTCGGTGGCGCCGAGGCCGCAGCGTGTGTGCTGTATCCGGAGGGCACGGTGGACGACCTGCCGCGGGTCGCCGAAGCCCTGAGCGCCGCGCTGACCCGAGCCGGGATGCAGGTGGTCGCGACCCTGGGCGTCCCCCGGGCACCGGTCGATCAGTGGTGGTGGTACCCGGGCTCGGTGAAGCTGCCCGCCAACGCGAGGCACACGGTCATCATCGACGCTGCGGCAGGCAGCGCACGCACGATCGGTCACCTACAACGGATCGCGGCTGCCGGAGGCGCCGACGCGATCAGCGGTTTCCTCCTGCTCAACGGCCTCACCGGGGACGATGCGCTGGTCCTGCACCAGACCACCACGGTCTCCCGTTCCAACGGCCGGTTCCGCAGAGACTCAATCCCGGTCGCGCTGCATTACGTGGCCCGGACGGCGATGAGCGGCCGCGACCGCCGGGTTTGTGACATCTGCGCGTTGCACCGCCGGTACCGGGAACTGGCGATGCTCGTGCCCGTCCCTACCAAGCTGGAGACGCACCGCGACTGGCTGCTCCGGCTGCTGGAGCCGCGTTCCAAGCGGGCCGCGTTCGAGGAGCAGGCCACCGACCTCTTCGGGGCGAACGTCGGGCCCAGGGACTGCACGGAGTATCTCCGCTGGCGCTACGAACTGCGCGAGGCCAATCTGGACACGGTCAAGCGCCGCGAGGTGGCCCGCAAGCTGGATCTGGCGGGCCGGCAGCCCATCATCCGGGACGCGTTGGTCCGGCTCCTGGTGGCCGAGGCGCATTGGCTGCGCTCGGCGCCGTTGTGGTTCCCGGAGTGCCGGGCGACCGTGGCTGACCTCGCGCTGTCACTGCTGACCGGTGAGGCCGCCTCGTCGGCCGACGCGATGCTGCGGGTCCAAGCGGTGATCCTCTTGGCGAAGGTCTCGGCGATCACGTTCTCTGACCAGCTCAGCCAGATCCTGCAAGCGAACCGGCACGACGAGCCGGTGGTGCTGCAGGCGATGCTGGAGGCGCTCAGTCTGGTCGCCGCGACGCGTTCCCCGAACCAGTACTCCCGGGACCTGGTCATCCACCCGATCGTGCAGCGGCTCGTCCGGCTCGAGGACGAGTTGCGGGGAGCGCGCGTCCGGGACGCCGACGGCGGCACTGTGCTCAGCCGCAACCTGGTGCGCTACGTCCTCTCGCACGGGCAGCGCATGGTCGCGCCCGAGCCCGCCGACCGGCAGACCGCCTGGGCCGCTCTGCGGGAGCACCGGCGTTCGATCGCCGACCACGACTACGAGAACGCGATGTGGCGGGTCATCCAGACGGTCACGCTGATCGGCCGGGGCCGCCGGCCGGAGGACCTGGACGGCACGCGGGAGGACTGGGCGGTATGCAGTAACTTCCTCAACCTCGACGTGTTGCCCAACATTTACCTGTTGCGTGACGCTCTGTTGACCCGTGACACCCTCGCCCGGCTTTCCCGCAGCGACGCGAGCTTCTTCATGGACGTGGTCAACACGGCCAACGGCCGCAGCCCGCTGGACGAGACGACCGTTCAGCTCGACGGGCTGTTCGAGCGGGTACGCGACAGCGATCGGAGCGCTCCCCACGATGTGGATCAGCTTCTGCGCGATCTGCAATGGTGGTACGACTTCTTTCTGCCCGCCGCCGGTGCCGGGATCCACAAGGTCGTCGAGCGGTGTCCGACCGACCTCGTGAAGATCCTTCGTGGCGCCTTTCACGAGCAACCGGTGCGCGTTGCGTCCGGGGCATCCCAGCTTGCGATCTTCTGTAGCGAGCGCATCGTCAAGGACGTCTTCACCCACATCCAAATGAACGCCGTGAAGGCCCATCGCGTCGGCGACGGTGAGCAGCGGATCGAGGTCGTGGTCGAAGAGGGCACACCGGGGTACGTGACGGTCTCCGTACTCAACGACGACAGCCGGCCGTCGGACCGGGGCGGGGGCCGGGGGCTCAGCTCCCTGGAGGGCGACCTGGCCGCGTTCGGCGCTCAGATCCGGCGGGTGCCGCCGCCGGAAACCTGGGCGAGCTTCTGCGTCGAGGTCACGTTCGAGCGGTGGAGGTTGGCAGGACGATGATGGAGATCCGAGGACTGATCGTCGAGAACAAGCACCGGCAGGGGGCCATTATCCGGGACCACATGGATCTGGAGTTCGAGGAGATCGGGCTGACGGTGACGTGGGCCATCGAGTTGGACGCCATCTCCGCGCGAAAGGCGGTCCGCGACCGCTCGCCGTTCGACTTCGCCATTGTCGACTATGGCCTCGGTGAGGGACAACAGAGCGGTATCGCGGTGGTCGAGGAACTTCGGGCACGTAGCGCGCAGACGTACATCCTTGTCATCACCGGCCGGGGCAACGAGTTCCCGAACTTCCGTGACGAGGCGCTCAAGGCCGGGGCCGACGAAGCGGTCATCCGGTTCATCCTGAACGTGGGCCGCCCGGGCGGGATGACGTTCCGCGACCTCGCCAACCAGATTCGCCTGCACCTGGCCCGTCAGCGTGACTTCGAAGGTCTCCGCGTCGTGTTCCCCGACGACGACCTGAACCTGGAATCGACCCTGCACACGATCGGCAGCCCCAATCCGCCGGGAACCGACTCCGTCGCCATCGGAAAGCAGATAGTCCGCACCCTGGCGATCGAGTGTCTCGCGCCGACCTATCGGCCTGACGCGACGACGCTCACGGTCGGATATCTCGCGCCAGGCCGGTCCGGAGCCCACGTCTGCCGCATCGACCACCAGGAGGGCAGGTCCACGAGCTCACACGTGCTGAAGATCGGCCTGGACCGGCGGGCGCTCGAGTTCGAGGTCGCTGCCAACAAGCGTGCCCTGCACGTGCTTGGGGCCGGCGACTTGGTCGGGTTCTCCGGCCAGATCCGGTCGCACAGCGACTACGGCTATCACGCGGTCACCGCCCCGCTGGCGATGGAGGCGGTCACGCTGGCCGAATGGCTGTCCGAGGCGACTATCGACGAGGCCGAGACGGTCGCTGAGATCCTTTTCGGCGCGCAGCTGACCAAGTTGTTCGCGCCCGGGCAGCGGGAGGCCAGGCCGCTCGTTGAGTGGCTCACCGGCACCCCGGTCCTGCGCCTTCGCCTTCGCAACACGCTCACTCTCTACGAGGAGATCCTGGCTGGGGAGGAGGCGACGGCGGGCCCGTCCGGCGGTGCCGGGTGGGCCGACGCCCTAACCGACTTCGTCGACAAGGGGGTGCTGGCAAACGGGCGCAGGCCCGACGGAACGACCACCTTCATCGATGCCTTTGGTGACCTGCACTGCACGAACGTCCTGGTCTATCCGAGCCCGCACCGCCGACCGGTGCTCGTGGACGCCTCGATGTACGGACCCAACCACTGGGCCGTCGATGCCGCCCGCCTGGTCGTCGACCTCGTGCTGTCGGTGCGCCGGGCCGGGCCGGCCTCCCTGCACTGGTCGAACGTCGCCGAGGTCTCGTCCTACCTCGATGGTCTCTGCGGCCCGGCCCGCGCCGCCCGGCCCGAGGCGGCACCTGAAGCGGTGGACGCGTTCATTGGGCAGATCGTCGATGAGCTGCCAACCTACGTGCATGCGGAGGCGTTGCAGATGACGACCGAGCAGTGGCACTGGCAGTGGCACGCGGCGTTGGCCAAGGAACTGGTCCGTCAGGGCACCCGCGCCGGACTGCCAGGGCCGCGAGCGGTAGCCGCCATCGTTGCGGCCGCGCGTCAACTTGCCTTCGCGGCCGACGCGTACGCCATGATCAGCTATTCCACCGACAGCGCGGCGACGCCGGCTGCCTGTGTCGCCACCCGGGCCGACCAGCCGGCGGAGCCCCCGGAACCACCGGCCATTCCGACGCCGCGGGGGAAGGGCCGCAGGCCGCGTTCGGCGCGGCCGAATAGCTGACCTCCGTCGACAGGCGGGAGCGGCATCCTCGTCCTGACGGACCGGAACGACGCCTGGGTAGCTGGCCGTGTACACCAGTGGTTGAGCGCGGCGGCTGGTGGCCGACCAGCGCCGGTGCGACACTTTCAGCGACCTCACAGCGGCGGCCGATACCGTGCCTGCCGTAATCGTCCCGCTCCGGCCGAGCGTGGGCACCAGACCCAGCGGGAGAGTTCCGATGGTCTTCAAGAAGATGTTGAGCGCGTTCGGCGTGGGTGGGCCCAGTGTGGACACCGTCCTCGCGAACCCGAACACCCGACCCGGCCTGACCCTCGACGGGCAGGTCAACCTGCTCGGCGGGGACGCGCCGGCGGCCATCGAGCAGATCGTCGTCGGCCTGGTCACCCGGGTCGAGATCGAGGGGCACGACACCGAGTACGCCGGCGTCATGGAGTTCCACCGGTTGCCGGTTTCCGGTCCGCTCCAGCTCGCCCCCAAGCAGCAGCTGTCGATCCCGTTCCAGCTGCCGGTGCCGTGGGAGACCCCGATCACCGACGTGTACGGCCAGCGCCTGCACGGCATGACGATGGGCCTGCGTACCGAGCTGGCGATCGCCCGCGCCGTCGACAAGAGCGACCTGGACCAGGTCAACGTGCATCCGCTGCCGGTGCACGAGCGGATCCTGGAGGCGTTCCAGCGGCTCGGTTTCCGGTTCAAGCACGCCGACCTGGAGCGCGGCCACATCCGGGGTACGCAGCAGACGCTGCCGTTCTACCAGGAGATCGAGTTCTTCGCTGCGCCGCAGTACGCGCAGACGATCAACGAGGTCGAGCTGACGTTCGTCACCAGCCCGCACGGCGTGGACGTGATCCTGGAGTGCGACAAGCGGGGCGGCTTCTTCACCTCCGGGCACGACGTGTTCGGCCGCTACCAGGTGGCGCACCAGGACGCGGACCGGCTGGACTGGACGCAGGTGGTCGACGGCTGGCTGCGTGAGACCACGTCCCGCTACGGCAGCCTGCGGGCGCAGGGCTTCGGCATGCCGCACCAGCACGGCCACGGCCGCCGGGGGATGGGTGTCGGCGGGGTGGTCGCCGGCGCCGCGCTGGGCATGGCCGGTGGCATGATCGCCGGCGAGATGATCGAGGACGCCATGGAGGGCGACTTCGGCGGGGACTTCGGCGGTTTCGAGGAGTAGGCCCGGAAGACACGACGGTGCCCTCCGGGATCTCGTCCCGGAGGGCACCGTTTCGCCGGGGTCACCGGCGCTTGGAGCGTTCCTCACCGGACCGGTGACTGCTACCGGCCTTCGCCAGGCCCCGGCTACCCAGGTAGCCCAGGGTCAGCAGCGTGATGAAGAACCACGCCTGGCCCGGGTTGTTCAGGTTCAGCCCGTCGGCGGCCGTGCCCGGCCAGAAGGCGGCGATGGCGATGGCCGCCACACCTGCCGCGTAGATCCAGAACTCGGTCGTCAGGAACGAGGTCTTGGTCTCGGAGCCGGGTGCGGGCGCCGGCTGCCGGTGGCCGTCACCCATCATCGGCATCGGCCGGGTGGGTGTCTCCTGCATGGCCGCGCGGTTCTGCACGTCCGTCTGCGGACGGTTCATCGGCCTGGTGGATGCAGCCTGCGTGCTCATCTGGTCCTCCTCAGGATTTGATGAGTACTGCGATCCCTCGCCCCGCTACCGCGTATCGGCCACGGCACGGTTCGCGTACATGGCGGGGGCACCCTGCGTCTACCCGACCGGCCGGGGGCAGTAACGCCGCCTCCGGCCGGAAAACCGGGGCGCACCTGAACCCCGGCCCGCTGCCAGCCCGGCCTCGACCGGGGAAACCGGGCATGCCCCCCAGACGGTGCCGCAGGTGTTAACAAGGGGCCCTTCCTCTACCGGAGGCGTTAACAAGGGGCCCTTCCTTACATCGGGTCGTGCGGGTTTGGGTGGCTCGGCGTCGGGCACGCAACGGGACTACCGACGATGTCTGCGAGGTGATGCAGCGTGCGTACCGACGACACGCGGAACGAGGCGGCCCGCCGGGCCGAGGAGCGGATCGCCGGTGGTGTGTACGGCGAGGGCGTCCTGGACGAGGTGACCGTGCCGCAGACCGACGTGCAGCGGGTCATCCAGGACGAGGACCCGGATGACCCGGCGCACGTCCGCGTCGATCCGCAGGTGCTGCGGGACGGTGGCCCGACCAGGGGTCAGGGCGCGATCACGACGACCGGCGGCACGGCCGGCCCGGCCAGCGCGCGTCGGGTGGCCCGCCAGCCGGAGCGCCATCCCGGCAAGGTCGCCCCGACCACCACGGGCGACGCCACGACCGGTGGCCTGAGCACCCCGACGTCGGGCTCCACAAGCGACCAGTCGGGCCCGGGCGTCCACGTGGCCAACCTCTCCGACGACTGACCCGCCGCCGGCCCCCGGCCCACCCGGGCCGGGGACCCCACCTTTGTTGATCAAGAGGTTTTCGGGTGAGTTGATCTCGGAACCACCCCTAAACCTCTTGATCAACTTCGTTCGGGCGGAGGATCTGGAGGCGTTGGGTGGCGCGGGTCAGGGCCACGTACAGGTCGTTGCGGCCTCTCGGGGACTCGCTCGTGATGGTCTCGGGGTCGACCAGGAGGACCGTGTCGAACTCCAGGCCCTTGGCCTGCGCGACGGTGAGCACGACCGTGCGGCTCTCCAGGTCCGGGTCGGCGCCGACGGCCGCCTCGGGGAGAGCCTCGGTCAGGGCGGCGCCCAGCTCGTCGATGCGGGCCGCCGGCACGATCACGCCGAGGCGGCCGTCGGTCAGGTCGGCCACCTCGCGCGTCGCCACGTCGACCAGCTCCGCCGTGAGCCGTTCCGCCGGCACCGCGCGGTCGACGGGAGGTACGCCGGTCGACCGCACCGGGCGGGGCGGGCGCAGCGCCGGGTCGATCTCCGCCAGTACGTCCGCCGCGACCGCCATGATCTCGGCGGGCGTGCGGTAGCTGACCGTCAGCTCCTCCAGTCGCCAGCGCTGGGCGACGTACGGCTCCAGCACGTCGGCCCACGAGCCCGCGCCGGCCAGCGCGCCGGTCTGGGCCACGTCCCCGACGATCGTCATCGACCGGCTCGGGCAGCGACGCATGAGCAGCCGCCACGCCATCGGCGACAACTCCTGCGCCTCGTCGACGATGACGTGCCCGAACGCCCAGCTCCGGTCGGCGGCGGCCCGCTGCGCCGTGGTCAGCCGGTCGGCCTCCTCCTGCCGCTCCACGAGGCGGTCGGCGTCGAGCAGGTCGGTCACGCCGAGGATCTCGCCGCCGTCCGCCTCGTCCTCGACGTCGATCGACCGGGAGCCACGGGCGATCTCCAGCACGCCCTCGGCGTACTCCCGCTGGAGGGCGCGCAGGCGTTCCCGGCGTGCCTCGGCGGCGCGGTCGTCCTCGCCGAGCAGCTCGGCCGCCTCGTCCAGCAGCGGCACGTCGGCCGGCGTCCAGCCACCCGGTTCGCGGTGCAGCAGGGCCCGCTCGGCGTCGGTCAGCATGGGCGCGGCGGTGGCGATCCGGTCCGGGTCGGCGTACAGGTCGGCGAGCAGGCGCTGCGGGGTGAGCAGCGGCCACAGCTCGTCCAGTGCCGCCCGTACCTCCGGGTCCTCCCGCAGCTCACGCCGGATCTCGGCGACGTCGGCCTCGTCGAGCAGGTTCTCCCCGCCCAGCGGGTCGGCGCCGATGCGCTCGGCCACCTGCGCGGCGAGCGCGTGCACGATCTCGACGTCGAACAGCGGCCGGGCCAGGTTGTGCGGGCGGCCGGAGCGGCGGGCGCGCTCCCGGGCCGCGCGGACGGTCTCCGGGTCGAGCACCAGGATCTCCCGCTGGGGCTGCTCGATCTCGACGGGCTCGTCGGGCACCCGCTGGCGGTCGCGGACGGCGGCGGCGAGCACGTCGACCATCACCTCGCGGCCCTTGAGCGCGGCCGTCGCGGCCGGCTCGGCGCGCCGGGCGGTGACGCCGGGGAACAGGTCGGCCTGGGTGCGCAGCAGCACACCGGTCTCGGCGAGCGCGGGCAGCACCTGGGAGATGTAGCGCAGGAAGGTGGCGTTCGGCCCGACCAGCAGCACGCCGCGGGTGGAGAGTTCCCGCCGGTGGGTGTAGAGCAGGTACGCCGCCCGGTGCAGCGCCACCGCGGTCTTGCCGGTGCCCGGGCCGCCCTGTACCACCAGCACCCCCGGCAGGTCGGCCCGGATGATCCGGTCCTGCTCGGCCTGGATGGTCTCGACGATGTCCCGCATCCGGCCGGTGCGGCCGGCGGTGAGGGCGGCGAGCAGCGCCGCCTCGCCGGTCAGCTCCTCGTGGGCGGTGGGGGAGGCGGCGGCCAGGTCGAGGACCTCGTCGTTGAGCCCGACCACCTTGCGCTGCCGGGTCCGCAGGTGCCGCCGCCGGCGCACCCCCTGCGGGTTGGCGGCGGTGGCCAGGTAGAAGGCGCGGGCGGCCGGGGCCCGCCAGTCGATCAGCAGCGGCTCGTAGTCGCCGTCGGTGTCGAAGATGCCGATCCGGCCGATGTAGTGGCGGGCGTCGTCCTCGGTGTCGAGCCGGCCGAAACACAGGCCGTTCTCCACCGCGGAGAACTGCTCCACCTGCTCGGCGTACATCCGCACGGCGCTGTCGCGCTGGGAGCGGGCCTGGAGGGTGCCGCCGCCGGTACGCAGCTCGTCGGCGAGTCGCCGGGCGGCCTGCTCGCGCAGCTCGTCCAGCCGGCGGTAGAGCATCGAGACGTACTCCTGCTCCTGGCCGATCTCGTCGTCGTCCACGGGCAGAACATCGGATCCGCCGGAGTGCCTTGACAAGCCGTCTCCCAATTGGTTAGTATCTTTCTCGGAACGGCCGCCGAGCCGTTCTTTTTTGTTGCTCCGAACTGAGAAAGATACCGCCCGGCGGGCCGGCGCCCAAAGCGTTCCCACGCGCCGACACGATCGGGGGCCCGCGCCGCGCGCGGACCCCCGGACGAGTGAGCGAGCTCAGCCCCGGGCCACCTCGTAGAGCCGCTCCGGGGTCACCGCCCCGGCGATCAGGCGGCCGTCGTCGGTGAGCAGCGCCGTGACCAGGTCGCTGCGGAACAGCCGCCCGCTGCCCCAGTCGCCGGAGACCGCCGGCAACTGCTTGGCGAGCACGTCCACCTCGGGCGCGTCCGTGGCGGCGGACGGCCGCTGCGCGCCGTCGACCTTCGCCACCACCACCGTGGTCCAGCCCTCGCCGACGGTACGCACGTCCGGCCGCTCGCCGTCCGCCGGCCCGCGCGGGACGTCCGGCCGCTCCCGGCCGACCCCCTCCTCGGTCACCCGCACCCCGGGCGGCGGGTTGAACGCGAACTGGTCGGCGTCGGGCCGGGCGTAGTCGATCTGGGTGAACGCCATCTCGAACGCCGGGCGGTCGCCGCCGTCGGCGAAGATCTCGAATCGCAGCGGCAGGTGCTCGGTCGCGTCGATGGCGATCCGGACCTGATGCACCAGGGAGGCGTCGTCGCGCGGCGTCAGCACCAGCTCGTACGCGTCGCGCCCGGCCACTGTGGCCGCCCGCCCGACGCTCACCTCGGTGGTCGGGTCGATCGCGGCGAGGGCCGTCGCGGCGGCGTCCTGGGGCGTGGCCGGCACCTCGGGCCGGGCGGCGGCGTCCTTGTCCGCGGGCAGGGTGCGGTGGGTCGCCGTGTTGGTCCGGCTGTTCCACGTCCACACGTCGCGCCCGTTGCGGATGATGTCCCGCTCGCCGAGCGTGTCCACGAGGGCGATCCGCTGCTTGTCCGGGCCGGAGTGCCAGACCCGCACCGTGTGGGTGCCGGTCAGCAGGTCGGCCGGACCGTCGCCGGAGAGCAGGCCGGCGATCGGCGGCAGGCCGAGGTCGGCGCGCTGCACGACGGTGCCGGAGAGGCCGTCGAGGCGGGCGGTCTGCAGGTCCACCAGGAGTTGGGCGGCGGAGCGGGGCGGCAGGCTCGGCTCGGCGTTGGCGGCGAACCGGCCGAGCGCGGCGCCACCGCCGACGACGGTCACGACGGCGACGGCCGGTACCAGCCAGCGCAGGGCGGGACGGCTTGTCAGGACGGACATGGGTGACACCTCCTGCCGACCATCTTGACCGACGCACCCTGTGAAGGGCCTGAGGACGGCGGTCCCGCCACTCGCGCGGTGGTGGCACCCTTGACCTCGTGCGGCTGCTGGTGGTGGAGGACGAGGCGCGGCTGGCGTCCGCCCTGCAACGCGGGCTCCAGGCCGAGGGGTTCGCGGTCGACGTGGCGCCGACCGGCCCGGCCGGCCTGGACGCGGCCCGCCACGGCGGGTACGACGCGATGATCCTCGACGTGATGCTGCCCGGCCTCTCCGGCTACGAGGTGGTCCGCCGGCTTCGGGCCGAGCGGCGCTGGCTGCCGGTGCTCATGCTGTCGGCCAAGGACGGCGAGTACGACCAGGCCGACGGGCTGGACTGCGGCGCCGACGACTACCTCACCAAGCCCTTCTCGTACGTGGTGCTGCTGGCCCGGCTGCGCGCCCTGCTGCGGCGTGGCGCGCCCGAGCGGCCAGCCGTGCTCGCCGTGGGTGACCTGCGCCTGGATCCGGCCCGGCGGCGGGTCACCCGGGGCGACGCCGAGGTCGCCCTGACCGCCCGGGAGTACGCCCTGCTCGCCTACCTGATGCGTCGTGCCGGCGAGGTGGTCTCCAAGACCGAGCTGCTCGACCACGTGTGGGACGCGGGCATGGAGACCGCACCGAACGCGGTGGAGGTGTACGTGGGCTACCTGCGCCGCAAGATCGGCCGGGAGCGGCTGGAGACCGTCCGCGGCGCCGGCTACCGGCTCACGACGTGAGGAAAGGAAGGGCCCCTTCTTATCGCCTCCGGTATAGGAAGGGTCCCCGGTTAACACGGGTGCTCGGGCTGCGCGGCCGGCTCATGCTGATCGGCGTCTCGGGAATGTCGGTGGGCCTGGCCGTCGGTGGGCTGGTGCTGCTCGCCGTGCTCACCTGGTCGCTGCACCGCACCGTCGACACCGAGGCGTTCCGCACCGCCGACGCGGTGGCGCTGCTCGCCGCCGAGGACGCGCTGCCCGACCCGCTGCCGGTGGCCGGCGGGCAGACCCGCGTCCAGGTGGTCGACGCGCAGGGGCGGGTGCGGGCCGCCTCGATCGACGCCGACCGCCTCGTGCCGATGGTCCGGCCCGGACGGCTCGACGCCGGCACCCGGCAGCAGCTCACCGTGCCGGGGGAGCGGGTGGGGCTGGCCGGGCCGGTCCGGGTCGTGGCGGTGCCGGCCGGCAGCGCCGCCGAACCGCTCACCGTGCTGGTCGCCCGGTCACTGGCCGACGTGCGGCACAGCACCCACGTCGTCCGGACCATCCTGCTGGTCAGCTTCCCGCTGCTGGTCGCGTTGCTCGCCGCCGTGGCCTGGCGGGTGGTCGGCGCGACGCTGCGCCCGGTCGAGGCGCTGCGGCGGGGCGCCGAGGAGATCACCGGCCGGGACGGCGGCGGGCGGCTGCCGGTGCCGGAGTCGCAGGACGAGATCCACCGGCTGGCGGTCACGCTCAACGGGATGCTGGACCGGCTGCGCGCCAGCCGGGACCGGGAACGCGCCTTCGTCGCCGACGCCGCACACGAGCTGCGCAGCCCGCTGACGAACATGCGTACCGAGCTGGAGGTCGCGCAGCGGCTGGCGGACCGCACCGACTGGCCGGTCGTGTCGGCGAACCTCCTCGCCGACACCGAGCGGCTCGGCCGGCTCGTGGACGACCTGCTGCTGCTCGCCCGGCTCGACGAGGCGCCACCCGCACGGGCCACCGGGCCGGTCGAACTGGGCGCGCTGGTCGCCGAGGTGGCCGCCCGGCACCCGGCGCGGACCGTCGTCGTGGCGCCCCCGGCCGCGCCGCTGTGGACCGTCGGCGACGCCGACGAGCTGCGCCGGGTGCTGACCAACCTGGTCGACAACGCCGTGCGGCACGCGCGAAACCGGGTGGTCGTCGCCGCCGAGCCGGACGGGTCCGCGTACCACCGGGTGACGGTGACCGACGACGGGCCCGGCATCCCGGCGGAGGACCGGGAGCGGGTGTTCGGCCGGTTCACCCGGCTCGACCCGGCGCGCGACCGGGACGCCGGCGGGGCCGGCCTGGGCCTGGCCATCGTGCGCGAGTTGGTGCGGCGGGCCGGCGGTCGGGTGGAGCTCGACGACGCGGACCCACCGCCGGGGCTGCGGGTACGGGTGCTGCTGCCGGCCCTGCCCGAGGACGCCGAGGCGGCCTAGCCGCGGTCGGTGCAGACCTCCGCCGACCGGGCGATCGACTCGGTCGACCAGACCACCGCCACCGTGAAGCAGTAGTCGGTGCTGCGGTTGAGGCCGTACACGACGAAGTCGGTGGTGCCGGCGGGCAGGTTCGCGAAGGCCGTCTGCGGCTGGCCGGCCCGCCCGCCGGAGATCACCACCGGCCCCTCGCTGCCCGACGGGTACGTCCAGCGCAGCGTGACGCTGTCCCGGTTGTCCCGCAGGCTGACGTCGCCGGGCGGGGTGCCGGGGGCGGCGGACGCCCCAGCGGTGGGGGTGGCGGACGCGCCGCCCGTCGCGGCCGGGGTGCCGGTGGCCGGCCCGGACGTGCCGGTCGCCACCGGCGGTGCGTTGTCGAACCGGGAAACACCGGCGATCACCGCTACCGTGCCGAGCAGCACCACCGCCACGCCACCCACGACCAGCGGCAGCAGCCGGTTGCGCGGCGGTTCGGGGGCGCGGTGCACCGGCACGGGCAGCAGCCGGGACGGGTCGTACGCCGGCTCGCCGGACGCGGCGTGGTGGCGGACCCGGCGGACGCCGTCGGCCTCCTCGTCGCCGGCGAGGGGAACCACCGACGGGGGTACGGCCGGACCGTGTTCACCGGTCGCCGGCGCGGGTCGCCACGGCTCGTCTTCCGGAGGCCACTCGGTGTCCGGCCCGGTCCGCCACCGGTCGGCCGGCTCGGCGGCGCCGTGGTCCGAAGCCCACCGGTCGGTCGGCTCGGCGGCGCCGCGCTCCGAGGGCCACGGGTCGGTCGGCTCGGCGGCGCCGCGCTCCGAGGGCCACGGGTCGGTCGGCTCGGCGGCGTTGCGCTCCGGCGCCCACGGATCGTCGGCTGCCGTGCCTTGCGCGGGCGGCGGCCACTGCCCGGCGGCGCCGTCCGTGGCCGGCGGCCACCGGCCCGCGTCGCCGTCCGCGGGTGGCCGGTCGTCCTCCGGCGGCGCCGTGCCGTCCACCGGCTGGCGGGGCGTCGGAACCGAGGGCGGCGGCGCGTACCCGGTCGCCGGGTGCTCCTCGACCTCGGGCCCGTCCAGGTCCCGGTCGGTGGCGGCGTACGGGCCGGCGGGGCGGTAGCCGGGCTGCGACGGGTGGTGTGCCGGGGGCGCCGGTGCGTCGCCGGGCGGGGGCGTACGCGCGGTCGGCACGATCGGCGTGTCGCGCCCGACCGGCGCGATGTCGGCGCAGAGGTGGTCGGGATCGGCCGCCGCCCGGGCGAGCGCGGCCACCTGCCCGGTGAGCGGGTCGTCCGGGGACAGGTGCTGGCGGCACAGCTCCTCGGCCAGCCCCAGGTTCTCGTGGGCCTCGCCGAACCGGCCGCAGTCGCGCTGCATCGCCCCGAGCCGGGCGAGCATCTTGATGCCACTGGGGTGCCCGTCGCCGTACACCTCGCGGTGCAGCTCCCACGCGTCGGCGAGCCGGTCACGGGCCACCCGGCACTGGCCGCGCGCGTACTCCACGGTGGCCAGATCGGCGTGCGCGGCGAGGACACGCAGCGACTCGGGACCGTCCAGGGCGGTCAGCTCGATGATGACCTCCTGGTAGAGCCGGGCCGCGCGGGACCAGCTGCCGACCCGGTGCAGCACCGCGGCCAGGGTGGCGGCCGCCGCGACGGTGCGCTCGTCGGAGCGGCCGTGCAGGTGCGTGGTGGCCGCGTACGCGTAGGCGGCCCAGCCCCGGGCGGCCTGCGGATCGCCGAGCGCCACCAGCACCCGCGCCTGCAGGCTCGCCGCCTCGGCCAGCTCGGGGGTGGCGTTGGCGGGACGCGGGTCGGCATCGGTCAGCGCGTCGGCGAGGAGCCGCTGGGCGCCGGCGAGGTCGCCGGTGGACACCAGGTGATGCGCGTGGTCAGTCAGGTCACCGAAGCCGGGCACGCCCCATCGTGCTCATCCGGCGACGGTAAGTACAAGTCCCGCGCCGGTCAGGTTTCGCGTAGATGGTCGACCAGGGTCTCGCTGATCCGGCGGAGCTGGTCGACCTGCGCCGGGCTGAGGGCGTCGAACAGGTGACGGCGTACCCCCTCGACGTGGCCGGGCGCGGCGGCCGCCAGGGTCGCGAAGCCCTCCCCGGTGAGGAGCGCGAGTTGCCCGCGCCGGTCCGTCGGGCACTCCTCGCGGCGGACCCACCCGGCGGCCTCCAAACGGGCGATGGCGTGCGAGAGCCGGCTGCGGGACGACCCGGTGGCATCGGCCAGGTCGCTCATCCGCAGCCGCCGCTGCGGCGCCTCGGAGAGCCGGACCAGGATCTCGTAGTACGCGTGCGGCATCCCGGCGTCGCGCTGCAGCTCACGGTCGAGCGTGTCCATCAGCGCCCGGGTCGCGGTGAGGAACGCCCGCCAGGTGCGCTGCTCGTCGGGGTCCAGCCAACGGGTCATGACGGCCATCATAGCCCCGATAGTTGAACGCTCAACTAAATCGCGCTACCGTCTAGGGCATGGGAATCCATCGCCTCAACCACGCCGTCCTGTACGTCAGTGACCTGGGGCGCAGCGTCGCCTTCTACCGCGACGTGCTGGGCTTCCGCCGGGTGCCGATGACCCCGGACGGTTTCCGGGGCGCCGCCTTCCTCCAGGCGCCCGACTCCACCAACGACCACGACCTCGGCCTGTTCGAGATCGGCGCCGGGGCCGCCCGCTCCGCCGCGGGGCGGAGCACCGTCGGCCTCTACCACCTGGCCTGGGAGGTCGACACCCTCGACGAGCTGGCCGCCACCGCGCAGCGGCTCGCCGCCGCCGGTGCGCTGGCCGGCAGCTCCGACCACGGCACCACCAAGAGCCTCTACGGCCGGGATCCGGACGGGTTGGAGTTCGAGATCGTCTGGCTGGTCCCCGCCGACCGCCTCGACGACGACGCCCTCGCCGCCCGTAAGCGGATCGGCCGCCTCGACCTGGACGCCGAGCGCCGCCGCTACGGCGGGCAGACCCGCGGCGGCCTGGGCGTGAGCGTCCCGGCGCTGCCGTAAGGCGCCGGGCCGTCGATCATGGACTTGTGGTGCCCGGTAAGCCCTCTTCCGACCATGTTTGTCAACCACCACAACTCCATGATCGCCGAGTTGCGGTAGAACCTAGGGCGTGATGGACGGGGTTGTGCGGGAGGTGCTCGTCCGGCATCTGGAGGTCTGGGTGCCGCGGGCGGTCGGGCGGGGGCGGCGCAGCGTCGTGGCGCTCGCCTACGGGGCGGGTGCCGCCGCCGTCGCCGCCGAGTCCGCCGAAGCGGTCCTCGGCGTGGTCGCCGAGTACGCCGACCGCCTGCGCGGCCGGCAGGTCACCGTGCTGGTGCTCGCCGGCGGCACCGAGGAACTGCCGGCCCGGCTCGGCGCGGTCGAGGCGACGCTGCCGGCCGAGGTCGCCGTGCACCTGGTGCCCGGCGGGCCGGCCCGGCTGCCCGTCGCGCTGAAGGCGGCCGGCGCCACCGGCGCGCCACTTCTGTCGTACCTGGACGACGCCGGCCCGGTCGACCCGGCCGTGCTCGCCGCCGCCGCGTCCGGCCGCCCCGCCGAGATCCTCCTCGTCACCGACTCCGGGCCGACCGACGGCACCGCGACCGACACTCCGCCCCGGGTGGCGCTCGCCGCCGCGGGGTTCCCGCTCGCGGCCGAGGTCGACCTGGTACCGGTCGACGGGTCGCCGGGGCGGCGGCTCGCGTTCGGCACCGGCCACGACCGCAGCCTGGAGGCGTTCAAGGACGTGCTGTGGGCGGTGGACGAGTACGCCGGCGTCCGCTACCGCGACCCCGCCGACCCGGCCGGGCGGCCGCTCGACATCGCGCTCGACCCGGAACCGGGGCCGCTGCGCCGCGAACTCCTCGCCGAGCTGGCCCGCTCCGGGCCGCGTACGGTCACCGAGCTGCGCCGGCACGCGTTGACCGCGACCGTGTACCGGTCGGCGGACGTGCAGCGGGCGCTCACCGGGCTGCTGCACTCCGGCGCGGTCACCCGTGACCCGGACCACGGCCGGCTCGGCGGGGACGTCGTCATCTCGGTGGCGGGCCGGTAGGCCCACGGGGCGTCATCGTCGGCGACGGTGGACCGGCCGGTGGCGGGCCCGGGGGCCGGCCCGGCAGCAGCCGCCGGACCAGGACCGACACCCCGGTCGCGAGCACCCCGATGCTGAAGACCATCTGCACGCAGACGGCAGCCCGCGCGACCTGTCCCCGGGCGTGCACGTCTCCGAAACCGATGGTGGTGAGGGTGCTCAGGGCGAAGTAGAGCGCGTCGATCCGGGTCTCCAGGTTGGCGAACTGCCCCGGAGTGCGGGAGATGACGTAGTCGGCGAGCGCGAAGGCGAGCAGGCCCCCGACCAGGCCGACGGCGAGCCGCGCCAGCGACCGTACCTCCGGCTCGGCCCCGGTGCTGTCCGCGACGAACTCCCGCCGTACCTGCCTGGTAACCAGCCAGGCCACCGCCGCCACCAGCAGTACGGTGACCGCGCTGCGCGCCACCAGCCGGGTGGTGTCCGGGTCGGACTTCACCGGGATGACGAAGTACGTCACCAGCAGGAGCAGGCAGGCCAGCAACGCGTGTCGGGTCTCGCGTCGCCAGCGCCGGGCCATGCCGAGATTCTTCACCGCGACGCCCGCTCCCACGGCCGGTTCCGGGAACCGAACGCGGGAGCGGGCGCGGTGGTTGGCGGTGCGCGGTGTTCGGGGTGTTAAGAAGGGGCCCTTCCTCTACCGCAGGCGTTAATAGGGGGCCCTTCCTTTCACGTGCGGGACTTGTCCTGCTTCCAGGACAGCGGGCCGGGCAGGTCGACGCGGTGAGCCTTCGCCCGGGAGTTCCACGACCAGCGGCCGATCTTGATGCTCCAGGAGGAGAAGCCGTTCTCGGTGAAGTTCAGGATGATCGGGCCGTACTTCTTGCGCTTGCGGAACATGAGACCCATCGCCGGGCTCCCTTCGGTGTCCCTTTCCCTGCCGTGTCGAACCCGAACATGCCCGGAGCGTCTTTTCGCGAAACCCGGTGCCGATCCGGTGTGGACCGCCGGTCAGGCCGTGGCAGCCGGCACGGCGAGGACGCGGGTGGTCGTGCCGTCCTCCTCGGCGATGTCGCGCTCGTGGACGAAGCCGAGCTTGGCCAGCAGCGCGAGGCTCGCCCGGTTCGCGTCGGCGACCGTCGCGTACACCACCGGCAGGCCGAGGGTGTCGAAGCCGTACCGGACCAGCGCCCGGGCCAACTCGGTGCCGAGGCCACCACCCCAGGCGGGTTTCGCCAGCGCGTACACGATCTCGTAGCCGTCGACCTGGTCGGTGCGCTTGATCTCGGCGTGCCCGACGTACCGGCCGTCGTGCCGCACCGCCCACACGTCGAACAGGTCCTCCGCGTAGACCTTCGTGAACACCCGGCCGAACAGGGCGCCCGCCTCGTCTGCCGACAGTGGACCGTCACCCATGAACCGGCCCACCTCCGGGTCGGCGAACAGGGCGACGAAGTCCTCGGCGTCGTCCGGACGGTACGGCTCCAGCAGCAACCGGTCGGTGCGCAGGACGGGGGTGGGCATCAGCGTGGCTCCCAGGCGTCGGGCAGGGCGGTCAGTTTCCGCACGTGCGCGGGAAGCCGGCCACTGATTAGCTCGGCCAGGCTCACCTCGTCGACCACCCGCCGCACGGCGGCCCGCACGGCCACCCACAGCCCGGGCAGGTTCGCCGCCGCGCCGTCGTACCGGGTCTCCTCAGGCCGCATGCCGCGTACCCCGGCGAGCGGGCCCTCCACCGCTCGCAGCACCGCGCCGACCGTCACCTCGCGCGGCGGCCGGGCCAGTGTGTAGCCACCCTCGGCGCCGCGCTGCGCCCGGACCACGCCGGCCCGGCGCAGGTCGGCCAGGACCGCCTCGAGGAACTTGCGGGGCATCTCCTGCTCCGCGGCGATGGCCTGGGTGGAGAGCAACCGGGGGTACGCCGCGGCCAGGCTCAACGCCGCCCGCACCGCGTAGTCACCGCGCGCCGAGATCTGCACCAGCCCATCATGCCCGTCGACGGTCACCGGCCGCGTCGGCAGGTCGACGCGGGCGTACCACGCGGGGGGTCACCCCGAGGGCCGGGGTGGCCGGCGCCGCCACCGGGCCGCCGGGTGCGTCGGTGCCGGTGGGACGGTCCCGGGCGGCGCGGAACGCACCGGGGCTGACCCCGACCTCCCGGGTGAAGAACCGCCCGAAGTTGGTCGGCTCGGAGAAGCCGAGGTCCCGGCCGATCCGGGCGACCGGCTCGTCCGTCGCCGCCAGCAGCCGGCGGGCCTGCAACGCGACCCGGTCGTCCACCACCTGCTTGGCGCTGCGCCCGGTGACCGCCAGGCAGGCCCGGGTCAGGGTACGGACCGAGCAGCCGAGCCGGGCGGCGTAGTCCTCCACCCGACGGGTGTGCTGGTAGCCGCGTTCCACTTCGCGGCAGAGCCGCTGGAAGGTGATCATCTCGGCGCGCGGCACCGGCGGCACCGCGTCCGGCAGCAGGGTCAGGCGCAGCAACAGCACGGCCAGCTGGTGGCGGAGCAGGCCGGCCGCGGCGGGTACGCCACGGTGCCGTTCGCAGTCCACCGCGAGCTGACTCACCTCGCTGATGATCGCGTCCTCGTCCTCGCCGGCGAGCTGGAGCCAGGGCGGGACGGCGTCCGGATCGACGTCGAACCCGCGCAGCGCCTCCGGGGCCCAGCGCACCACGGTCGCGTCCAGGTCGGGCAGCGCGCACCGGAGCACCTGGCCGGTGGTGACCCGCAGCAGCGTGCCCGGCCGGCAGGGCAGGACGCGGAAGTCCAGCTCCGCGCTGCCGTGGCCGCTGGTGACCAGGACCAGCAGGTCCCGGTCGAGCAGGATCGGACGCCGCCACGTCGGATCGGCCACGAGGTCACCGAGGCCGAGTGTCTCGATCTCGGCCGGGGCGCGGAACGCGCCGGGGGAGGGCTGAGCAGGAGAAACCATCACCTGCGACGGTAGCCCGGGGCCACGATCACCGCATCCCACCACGCTCCGTGTCCGCCCTGCCCGCGCTCGGCGACCCGAGCAGTTTCGGCGAAAGAGTGCCCTCCAGCGCGCGGATGGGGACAACTTCTCCGAAACTGCGCCCTCGCGGCAGGGTGGGCGGGGTTGTGGGGGGCCGTGGGGGCGGATACGTTACCGGACGGTAGGGGTCAACTGGCGAGGGGATGGGCGATGACGGATCTGTTCTCGGTCGACGGCAAGAAGGTCCTGGTCACCGGCGGTTCCCGAGGGATCGGCCTGATGATCGCCGAGGGCTTCGTACGGGCCGGCGCGCAGGTGATCGTGTCCTCCCGCAAGGCGGACGTCTGCGAGGCGGTCGCCAAGGAGCTGTCCGCGCACGGGCACTGCGAGGCGATCCCCGCCGACCTGAGCACCGACGCCGGGGCCGAGGGCCTCGCCGCCGCGATCCGGGAGCGGTACGACCGGCTCGACGTGCTGGTCAACAACGCGGGCGCCACCTGGGGAGCACCGCTCGAGGAGTACCCGGAGAGCGCGTTCGACAAGCTCTGGGCGGTCAACGTCAAGGCCGTCTTCCGGCTCACCACCGCGCTGCTGCCCACGCTGCGCGCGGCGGCCAGCGCCGACGACCCCGCCCGCGTGATCAACATCGGCTCGATCGACGGCATCCGCGTGCCGTGGATGGAGGTGTACGCGTACTCCGCCACGAAGGCGGCCGTGCACATGCTGACCCGCAGCCTCGCCCACCAGCTCGCCGGCGAGCACATCACCGTCAACGCGATCGCGCCCGGCCCGTTCGAGAGCAAGATGATGGCGTTCGCGCTGGACGACCCGTCGTCCCGGGCCGCCATCGAGAAGCAGGTGCCGCTCGGGCGGATCGGCCGGCCGGAGGACATGGCCGGCACGGCGATCTACCTGTCCTCGCCTGCCGGCGCCTACCTGACCGGCGCGGTGATCCCGGTCGACGGGGGCATCACCACCCGCGGCTGAGCACCGCCGGCGGCGGGAGGCTGCCCGCGTACTCCCCGGGTAGCCGGAGCCGCGCGGACTCGGCAGATCCGCGCGGCCCCGTCTGGCCGGTTCTTCTGGTTTGTCAGCGACCGGCGAGCAGCCGGTTCACCGCCGTGTCGACGTCCAGGTGCTCGGCCTCGCGGCCGCGCGGGACGACGACGTAGGTCCGCCGCAGGAAGCGCACCAGGACGCTCCGCGGCACCTCGAACAGGGCGTTGCCGTCCGGGGACGACAGCGCCAGGGCGACGAAGTCCCCGCGCGGGGTGGCCCAGGGCCAGACCCGCACGTCGCCGATGCCGGCCGGCTCATCGAGGCCGGTCACCAGCAGTTCCCGCGCGAACGACCAGCTGACGGCCTCGCCGCCGGCCGATTCCGCGTGGAACAGGACATGGACCGCATACGGGTCAGCAGGGTCGTATCGCAGACTGGCACGCACCGGCAAGGCCGTGGCGTCAGGTGCGACGAGCCTTAGCGACGTCTCGACCTCTACGGTCGTCGGTCGGATGACACTCATGGACGTTCTCCCCCCGGCACCGCTGCGGAACGCGCGTGTCCCGCTTTTCCCATACTCAGGTGCTGCTCCTAGCTACGCTCCGCCATACGCTGACTTCACCCAGTGGTGGGAAGGACATCGGAAGGCCTTCGAGAACGTGAAGATTCTTGTAGGATTTCCGGTTCTACCCAGTCCGCGGTGCCGCCCGGCATCGGGTGGTTCAGTCGTCGACTTACTCCGGTAACGTCCAGTCGACGGTTGCAGTGACGGGCGCGCGCCACACTGGGGGTGGAAATGGTGACGAAGCGATCCTCAGTGGATCCGGTCACGCCGCCCGGCCCGCCGATCATCGCGGTCAGGGCAGCCGAACAGCGGGGGTACGGGGTGCCGAACGAGCAGCGGGACAGGCCCGGACGGCCGGCGCGCGGCGAGCGCGCGCCGGGCGGTGGCACGGCGCTGGCCGCCCGACGGGAACGGCCGCGCTGGCGGCAGCGGATCTCCACCACCCTCGCGCTCATCCGGGCCAACCCCACCGGCCGCGTGGCCCTCAAGATCTTCGTCGCGATCGCCGGCGCTCTCGTGGTGACCCTCGGCGTCGCGCTGATCCCGCTGCCCGGGCCCGGGTGGCTGCTGGTGATCGCCGGCCTCGGCATCTGGGCCGTCGAGTTCCACTGGGCCCGGCGGCTGCTCGCGTTCACCCGACGGCACGTGCACGGCTGGACGGAGTGGATCAAACGCCAGTCGCTCGGGGTGCGGTTCGTGCTCGGCTCGGTCGGTCTCGTGTTCGTGGCGACCGTGGTGTGGCTGTCGCTCAAGTACAGCCTCGGGATCGACGTGGTGGCCCGGGCGCTGCACTACCTCGCGACGCACTGAGGCCCGGTTTTTGGTCGGGGCTGGCGATCAGGTAGAGTCGTCGGCGCTGAGGGCGATTAGCTCAGCGGGAGAGCGCTTCGTTCACACCGAAGAGGTCACTGGTTCGATCCCAGTATCGCCCACGCAGGTAGAAGGCCACTTCCCATCGATGGGGGTGGCCTTTTTGCTGCCCGTACAGCCGCGAAGTACAGCAACGGCCAGCAGGGAGAGTGACGCCCCCAACCGGTCGCGGGCGACGCGGGTAGTTATGGCGGGGCGGGGATCGAGCAGCCCGGCGGCCGGTCCGCGATGCTACTTTGCCGGCCGTGGATGACTACCTGCGCGCCGTCGACTGGGAATCGCTGCAAGGCCCGTACGGACCGGCCTCGGATGTACCGACGCTGTTGCAGACACTTCGATCTCAGGACTCGGCGGCGCGAGCCGAGGCGGAGGAGCAGCTCGAGGACCATCTTCAGGACCAGGGCTTGGTGGAGGAGCCGGCCGCCGCCGCAGCGCCGTATCTGATCGATCTGCTTGCCGATCAGGAGGCACCGGATCGGCTGGTGGCCTACCGCCTCCTGCGGATGATTCTCGATTGCGTCGAGCTGTACGAGTCACCGAGGCCGGCGTCGGACGTTCCGACTCTGGGCGAGCTCGCATCGCAGCGCTCGGACTGGTGGTTGTCCAGGTCGCCGGAGTGGCGCAGGCATGGCGGATACCAACGCCCGGTAACCGCTGCCGGCCATGCCGCGGCGTATGCGGCAGTGCGGGCCGGTGTCCCCACGTACCTGCAGGTCCTGCAGAATCCCGACCCGGGCCTCCGACTCGGGATGGCGCATCTGCTCGCCGCCTTCCCGCAGGAGTGGGCAACCATGTCACCCGTCCTGGCCCAACGGCTCTCAGTAGAGACGGACCCGGCTGTAGCTGCGGAGATGTGCATCGCGGCGGGACTCGCCGGTCAACCCTCCGACGGTGCCATCGTGGATGCGGTACGCCAATGGCGTGGCAACGCTGACCGGCTTCTTCACCGGGCGGCGCTGATCGGCTTGGTGCGGCTCCTCCCGGCACCCGACACGGCGCTTCTGGCCGAACTTGCCGACTGCCTGATGGACCCGGTTGAGGATTGGGAGTCACAGGCTGGCGTACTGGTCAATGCCGTCGCCTCGGCCCTCGGCGGTCTCACCGCGAACTCGGTGCCACCGCTCGCTGGACTGCTGCTGGAGCGGATGCGGGTTCCAGACCCGCACCGTCATGACTTCCTGGCGCTGCGGTTACTGCTCGGCTTGGCCTTTCCCGACGGTCCGCTTCCGGACGGCGCTGCATTCGATGATCTCTCACCTCTGCAGCAGGAGGTCGTTCGCGTCGTCATTGATGCCCGCCTGCTGAGGCAGGGACCGATGATGCCGCGAGCCATTGGAGAGTGCAATCTCCCCAATACAGAGGAAGCTCTCGCGGCCTGGTGTGCTGGACAGCCTCGCAGCGCGACCTGACCGTAGCGAACGGTTGCAGCATCACCCGTCGAGGACATCCCCGAGGCGCTTGAGCGCTTCGCGCGTCGCCTTGGACGAGACCTGCGTGTAGATCTCCATCGTCACGGAGAACCGGGCGTGCCGGAGGACCCGCATGGCGACTCGCGGGTGGACGTCCAGGTCGGCCAGGAGCGTGGCGCAGGTCCTTCTTGCGTCGTGGACGGTGATCGGCGTGACGCCCGCTCTCTCGCATCTCGCCTGCCAGGAGCGTTGGAAGTTGCGCGGCTCGATGGGTGTCCCATAGCGGGTGGTGAATACCAGGCCGTTCTCGCGCCACGCCTTTCCGGCGGCTGCTCGTGCCTCGTCGCGTTGTTCGCTTCTGAGCTTGAGCGCCGTCAGGCAGATGTCGGGTAGGGGGAGGGTGGCGTCGGACGCCTGGGTCTTGGTGTCGCGGTGGAGGAGCTGCCCGCGTACGCGTTGCAGTTGGCGGCCGATGGTCAGCTCTCCGGTGTCGAGGTCGACGTCTGCCCAGGTAAGGCCGAGCGCTTCGCCCTTGCGTAGGCCGGTGACGAGGACCAGGGCGTAGGCGGCGTAGAGCGGGTCCTCGTCGGCGCGGGCGGACTCCAGGAACCTACGGGCCTCGTCGCTCGACCACGACTTGCCCCGGCGGCGACGGACCGTGGCCAGGGTGACCGGCACGGCGGGGTTCTTGGCGATGAGGTCTTCGGCCTGGGCGTGGGTGAGGGCGGCTCGCAGCGCAGCTCGGATGTCGCTAATCGTTCGGGCCGACAGGACGGCCTGGCAGCACCGGCCGATGGCGCAGCAGCGCCGCTTGTCTCTCGGGGGTGCGGCGTCCTTGCCCTGGACGCAGCACTGGCAGGTCCGGGCCACCTGGTTGATCCAGGTCTGCACGTCTCGGGACTGAAGCCGGTCGAGCCGCTTGGCTCCGAGGCCGGGGGCGATGTAGCGGCGGACGAACGTCTCGTAGGTGGCGTAGGTCAACGGTGCCCGGTTCGGCTGGATGATCTCGGCCAACCACCAGGTGAGGAAGCTGCCGACCGTGGGGACGCTCGTCGCCACAGGCCCCTGCTTCGCCTGCTGGTGCAACTTGATCCACTTGTCGTGGACGGCCTCGCGGGTCTTTCCGTAGACGTACTTGCGGGTGCGTTTGCCGTCGGGTTTGGTGACCCAGACGTAGGCGGCGTAGCCGTTGCGGTAGGGGAATATGGAGCCTTCGCCGTTGGCTCGTGCGCGTGCGGGCATCAGGCAGCAGCCTCCTGGCGTTCGACCTGCTCGCGGATGTAGTCGTCGACCCATTCGGGGAGGATGCGGCGGTACTTGCCGTCCTTGATGGAGCGCAGTTCGCCGGTGGCGATCTTCATCTTGACCTTGGAGATGCCGAAGCCGAGCAGGACGGCGACCTCGGCGGGGGAGTACCAGCGGGGGCGGAGGTCTTGGTTCATGCGGCCCTACCTTTCATAGCGAGCCCGACGGTGGTAGTCGTACGGGCTGACGCGGGCGAGGCAGGTATGGCTTTCATGCTGGCTGCCGTGCATGGCCA
>NZ_JBEORU010000037.1:0-61252 GCF_040302465.1 Micromonospora sp. NPDC126480 | reverse complement strand
TGGCCATGCACGGCAGCCAGCATGAAAGCCATACCTGCCTCGCCCGCGTCAGCCCGTACGACTACCACCGTCGGGCTCGCTATGAAAGGTAGGGCGGCATGACCGCCGGGCAGGCCACCGGGGTGGCCGCCGACGCCGGCGCCCTCCGGGCGGTCGCCGTCGCCACACTGAGCGCCAACTGGGAACACGACCACACCGTCCCCTCGCGCACCCTCTACCCCCACCAGTGGAGCTGGGACTCGGCGTTCACCGCGATCGGCTGGTCCCACCTGCGGCCCGCGCGTGCCTGGCGGGAACTGGCCGGCCTGTTCCGGGCCCAGTGGGGCGACGGGCGGGTGCCGCACATCGTGTTCAACCCGGCCCTGCCCGCCGGGTCGTACTTCCCCGGCCCCGGGTTCTGGGACTCGGCGTGCGCCGAGGGCGCGCCGCCGGCCGCCACCTCGGGCCTGGTCCAGCCGCCGGTGCACGCGCTCGCCGGGTGGCTCGCCTACCGCCGTGACCCCTGCGACGCGGCGCGCGCCGCCCTGGGCCGGCTGTACCCGCGGCTCGTGGCCCAGCAGCGGTACCTGGCGACGCACCGCGACGTCGGTGGGGGTGGGCTCGCGTGCATCGTCCACCCGTGGGAGTCCGGGTTGGACAACAGCCCGGCCTGGGACATCCCGCTGGCGGCGGTGCCCGCCGAGGCGGCCGTCATGCGCGCGTACCGCCGGCACGACACCGCGCACACCGACGCCGCGCACCGCCCCACGGACCTGGACTACGCGCGGTACGTGGCGATCGTCGCGGCGTACCGCGCCGTGCGGTACCGGGACGAACGGCTCGCCGACCGGCATCCGTTCCTGGTGGAGTGCCCGCTGCTCAACGCGGCGGCCGGGGAGGCGGAGCAGGCCCTCGCGCGGATCGCCGGGACGGTCGGCGCCGACCCCGGCCCGCACCGGGAGCGCGCCGCCGCGATCACCGAGGCCGTCGTCGACCGGCTGTACGACCCGGCGACCGGCCTGTTCCACCCGCGTGACCTGCGCACCGGGCGGCTGCTGCCGGCCCGGACCGCGCTCGGGCTGATGCCGCTGGTCCTGTCCGGCCTGCCGGCGCGGCCGGTCGCGACGGTGGTCGCCGAGGCGTGCTCGCCCCGGTTCGGGCTCGGCGCCCGGATGGACCGCCCGCTGCCCAGCCACGACCGGACCGCGGCGGACTTCGAACCGCTGCGGTACTGGCGCGGCCCGAGCTGGCTGAACCTGGCCTGGCTGCTGCGCCGCGGCCTGCTGGCGCACGGCCGGGCGGACCTGGCGGCCGGGCTGCGCCGGTCGATGATCGACCTGGTGGCGCGCTCGGGCTGCCACGAGTACTTCCACCCGGACACCGGCGCCGGGCTCGGATCGCCGGCGTTCGGGTGGACCGCCGCGCTCCTGCTCGACGTCCTCGCCGAGCGCGGCTGACACCGTTTGCGGCAGCACCGCGCGGGTAAGCCGGGCCGTGCGGTTTCCCCTCTTCGTCGACGCGGTGGCCCGGCGCGCGGGACTGCCGACCAACCAGGCCGCGATGCTCTCCCGCGCCGTCCTGCAGACGATGGTGGAGCGGATGACCGGCGGGGAGGCCGCCGACCTCGCCGGGCACCTGCCGGACGAGGCGGGCGACTACCTGGCCGCGCCCGGCAGCGCCGGCGGCCCGCCGCCGGCCATCGGCCCGGTCGAGTTCCTGCGCCGGGTGGGGGAGCGGGCCGGGGTCGACGACGAGACCGCCCGGCTCGGCACCGCCGCCGTCTTCGCCACCCTGCGCGAGGCGGTCACCGTCGACGAGTTCCGCGCCATGGTGGCGCAGCTGCCCCGCGACTTCGACGGCATGACCCAGCCGATCCCGCGCCCGCCCGACTGGTGAGTCACCACTGCTGAGGCGGGTCCGCCGCGTCGGCCTCGGGCAGCTCCTCCGGCTCGGCGACCCAGGCCGAGAAGACCGGTAGGCCGTGCCACGGCCCGCCGGACCGTTCGTCGGTGGCGACGGCGACGACCGCGTACGGGTGGGCGAAGCGCAGCTCCGCGGTGCGTCGTACCTGCTCCGGTGGCAGGCCCATCGCCATGGCGAACGCGGTGACGGCGGCGGCCTCGAACCCGTACCGGCCGTAGTGGGCGGCGGCGGACTGCACGGCGTCGAACTGGAGGCCGGGGGCCCTGACCAGATCCCGGACGGCGTCCGCCGCGGCGGCGAACCCGAGCGCGGCGGGCGTGAGGTCGTGCCGGCTCTCCGCCGACCAGCAGGGCAGCACCGCCGTCACGCGCTCCTCGCGGGCCTGGAACGTGTGCACCGTCTCCTCCCGCAGCGTCCACAGCGGAGCGTCGCCCAGCGGCAGGTCGTAGAGGGACCGCCGGTCCTCGTGCCCGCCGACTGCGCGCAGCGCCTGCTCGTGGGCCGCCGCGAGCACGTCCCGGGGAGCGACGTCGGGCGCCGCCGCCACCGACACCACGAGCAGCCCCGGCCCGCCCTCCTCGGCGGGCCGGGCCGGCGCGGCGTGGACGATCACGTCCCCGACCGGACCGGCGGCGGCGATCCAGGCCCGGTGGCCGTTCGGGGGAGTGCGCAGCACCCGCCGCAGCCGGACGGACCACGCGCTGCCCGCACCGAGCGCGTTCGCCTCGGCGACCCCGAACGGGTCCGCCCAGGACACCCGGGTCGCCAGCGCGCTGGCCAGGACCAGCAGCACCTCCGGGGTCAGCGCCAGCGGGAACCGCTCGATGAGCCCGAGGCTGTGCTCGCGCGCCCACGCGTCGAGGGTGGCCTGGTCGGGCAGGGGACCGGTCCGCGTCGACGGTGGCAGGCCCGCGCGCCAGGTGGCGAGGGCGGGCGTGTCGAGCGCGGCGTCCTGCCAGAGAGCGGTCGCGGCCCCGACCAGCGGGTGCGGCTCGGCCAGCAGCGCCCGGGCGGTGTCGGCGGCGGCCTCGGCGTCGGTGCCGAGCACCTCCTCCAGCCCGGCTCGCGCGGTTCCGGTGGCGGCGGGGGCGACCAGGGCCAGCAGGAGCCAGGCCCCCAGCGGGGAGGCGACGTGGTGCTCGTCGCCGACGGCGGTGTGCAGGCGGTTGGCGTACCGGGCCACGCAGGCGGGGATGTCGGTCATCGGTCCACTCTGCCCGCTGCCGGCCGTCTCGTCACGACCACAGTTCGAACGGCTCGTCGATCTCCTCGCCGGCGAGGAACTTGGTAAGCAGTTTCGGTAGCCGGCCGGGGTAGAAGCGCCCGCCGTCCGCCACCACCTCGTCGACCGGCCACCAGCGGAAGCCGAAGTAGTCCTCCCGCTCGTAGTCCAGCCGGTCCGTCTCGTCCACGTCCGGCCCCGGTCGGTCCAGCCGGACCGTCACGATCACCTCGTGCTGCAGGTGCCGGCGGTGCCGGTGCAGGAAGCTGGCGCTCCGCCGCCAGGTGGGCGCCCCGACCCGATCGGGCCCGACCACGATGCCGGTCTCCTCGCGCAGTTCGCGTACGGCGGTGTCGAGATACGTCTCGCCCGGGTCCATCCCGCCGCCGGGCAGCTCCCACCAGGTGCCGAGCCGGGGGTGCGCCGGCTCGCGGGTGTGGAACAGCAGTACCCGGCGGTCGGCGTCGAGCACCACCAGCCGCACCGAGCGGCGTTCGACGAGCGGGTAGTCGTCCGGCAGGTCGATCACGACGCCTCGCCGGCGTGGGGGTAAACGGTCATGGCATCGATCCTGGTCGGTGCCGGGGCGCCCGTCCACCCCGGCTCCTCTCGGTGGTGCCGTCCGCCGGGCGCTAGGCTGCCCGCCGTGGCAGGTCTTCTGAGGAACGTGGCCGCGCGTCTCGGCGCCGTCATCCCGTCCCCGCGACGCCCCGGCCCCGCGCCGGCCCGGGTGGCGCGACCGCGCAATGTCGCCGCACTTCAGCGCCGCCAGCTCGCGTACGCGCCGGAGCTCGACGGGCACGCCGATCCCGGTGAGATCGTCTGGACGTGGGTGCCGTACGAGGAAGACCCGCGCCAGGGCAAGGACCGGCCGGTGCTGGTGGTGGGCCGGCACAGCCGGACCCTGTACGGGCTGATGCTGTCCAGCCAGGCGGACCGGGACGGGCAGCGGCACTGGCTCGCCCTCGGGCCGGGCGGCTGGGACCGGGACAACCGGTCGAGCTGGCTGCGGCTGGACCGGGTGCTGACCATGCGGGAGGACAGCATCCGCCGCGAGGGCGCGGTGCTCGACCGGGAGCGTTTCGACCGGGTGGCCCGGGCGCTGCGGGCCGGCTACGGCTGGCGCTGACGTCCGGCCGGTCGAGGCCGGCGCACGCGGCCGGTGTCAGGCCGGCTCGCGGCTGGGGCCGACGGCGGCGCCGGTGGCGTCCGGCGGCGGGTACGGCTGCTCGGCGAGCAGCCGGGCGAGGTGCGCGCTGTTGAGCGCCAGCGCCGTCGTCGTCCGGCCGGTGGTGTCCGGCTTCGGCCGGGCGTCGATGTAGTCGACCTTGTGCAGCGCCTCGCCGACCCAGTAGGTGGCCCCGGCGGCCGGGCAGGTGAACCCCACCTCGTTGAGCGCCTGTTGCACCTGGCCGATGGTGTGGTGGGCGCCGTCCTCGTTGCCGACCACCGCGACGCCGGCCACCTTCCCGTACGTGAGCAGCCGCCCCTGCGGGTCGGTCTCGGACAGTTCGGCGTCGAGCCGCTCCAGCACCATCTTGCAGACCGCGGACGGCTGGCCGAGCCAGATCGGTGTCGCGATGATCAGGATCTGGGCGGCCAGCAGCTTGGACCGGATCGCGGGCCAGCCGTCGCCGGCGCCCTCGTCGGTTGAGACGCCGAACCGCACGTCGTGGTCGACGACGCGAACCAGTTCGCCCTCGACGCCCTGCTCGCCCAGCGCGTCGAGCACCTCCTGAGCGAGCACCTCGGAGCTGGATGGTGCGGGGGAGCGTTTGAGCGTGCAGTTCAGGACCAGAGCCCGGATCGCGGCCACGGCGGGTTCCTCTCGGCGGTGGGGTGACTCCGCCGGCATACCCGGGCGGCCGCTCGCGGACACCTCGGTTCTCGGGGCCCGTTGACGCGGCACCCGCGTACGCTCGGCTGACCCGCCTCAGCGGTCGGCCGCGCCCGCGCTGTCGAGCAGTTCCCGGCGGGGCCGGGACGACCCGATGCTCTTCGCCCGGTACATCGCCGCGTCGGCCCGATCCAGCGCTTCGAAGAGTTGGCCCGGACCGGTGACCGGGGCCAGTCCGATCGAGGCCGTCACCCGCAGACTGACCCCGCGCAGGGGGATCGGCGCGGCCACGACGTCACGCAACCGGCGGGTGGCGTGCTCGAGCCACCTCCGGTCGACGCCCGGGGTGGTGAGCAGCCCGGCGAACTCGTCACCACCGAGCCGGGCCACCGGGTCGTCGCCGGCGAAGGCGGCGAGCCGCTGCGCCACGCTGATCAGCACCTGGTCGCCGGCGGCGTGTCCGTACCGGTCGTTGATCTGCTTGAAGTCGTCGAGATCGAGGACGACCGCGATCAGCGGTTGCCCGTCGGCCCTGGTCAGCAGCGCGGCGGCCAGCCGGTGGAAGGCGCGCCGGTTGGGCAGCCCGGTGAGCGGGTCGTGACTGGCCGCGTGGCGCTCGGCGGCCAGTTCGGCCTGGAGGATGCCGATCTCCGTCTCGGCGCGGACCGCCCGGCGGTGCAACTGCCAGGACGAGACCAGGGCGCCCGCGGCGCAGATGCCGGACGCGATCGTCAGCGGATCCGGCACGAGCCCTCCCGTCCCGACGCCCCCGGCATCGCCGGCGGTCACCGACCCCGTGTTTTCCCTGGTCGCGGCCCAGGTTTAGTGACGGACAGTGAGCGGCTCGACACCGCTCATGTCCGCTATCATGCTCGCTGTCCGATGCAGATGCAATAGCAGATGCACGTGCAGAAAGCGAAGGACGCGCATGCAGCCGCCACCCAACGGCGTTCCCATCCACCACCTGCCGCCCCTGCGGTGGCAGAAGAGCCGCCGCAGCAACCCCAGCGGCAACTGCGTCGAGCTGGCCGAACTCCCCGGCGGCGCGGGCATCGCGGTTCGCAACTCCCGGCACCCCGACGGCCCGGCGCTCATCTACACAGTGGACGAGATCGCGGCCTTCGTGCTCGGCGCCCGGGACGGCGACTTCGACCATCTGATCGGCTGACCCGCCGTCGGGAACGATTCCCCTCACTGACCGTTCATGGCATGCTTACACGTCGGCCGGGCGGGGGTGCCCGGCCCCTGCGAGGTCCGGCCTGCGGAGGGCGGCAGTGGCGACTATTCCGGCCGAGGGCGGTCCGGCCACCGGCCCGACCGTCCTGCGCATGATGCTCGGGGCGCAGCTGCGCCGGCTGCGTGAGTCGCGCGGGGTGACCCGCGAGGGCGCCGGCTGGGAGATCCGCGCCTCCGAGTCGAAGATCAGCCGGATGGAGCTGGGCCGGGTCGGCTTCAAGGAGCGTGACGTCGCCGACCTGCTCACGCTCTACGGGGTGACCGACGAGCAGGAGCGGGAGGTCCTGCTCAAGCTCGCCCGGGACGCGAACAGCCCCGGCTGGTGGCACCGGTACGGCGACGTGCTGCCGTCCTGGTTCCAGGCGTACCTGGGGCTGGAGGCGGCCGCCGCCCTGATCCGCACGTACGAGGTGCAGTTCGTGCCCGGCCTGCTCCAGACCCGGGAGTACGCGCGGGCCGTCGTGCTCCTCGGCCACGCCCGGGCCGCGGCGGCGGAGGTCGACCGCCGGGTCGCGCTGCGCATGCAGCGGCAGCGGCTGCTGCGCCGGGACGATCCGCCGCAGTTGTGGGCCGTCGTCGACGAGGCGGCGCTGCGCCGGCCGATCGGCGGTCCGCGGGTCATGCGCGAGCAGCTCGCGGCGTTGATCGAGGCGACGAAGTCACCGAACGTGCGACTCCAGGTCATGCCGTTCGCGGCCGGTGGGCACGCCGCCGCCGGCGGCGCCTTCTCCATCCTGCGCTTCGGCGACGCGGACCTGCCCGACATCGTCTACATCGAACAGCTCACCAGCGCGCTCTACCTCGACAAGCGCGAGGACCTGGACCACTACGCGGTGGCGATGGAGCGGCTCTGCGTGGAGGCGGAGCCGCCCGAGCGCACGCCCGAGCTGCTCGGCCGCATCCTGGACGACCTGCCCGCCGGGTAACGGGCCGTCCGCCCGCACCGGCACGTCCGCATTGACGTGTGACGACCCGTGCGGGTAGTCTCTGGATCGATCCAGACTGAATCGATCCAGAAGGTGTCCCGTGAAGCCGACCCTGCAGGCCGTCGCCGAGGCGGTGGGAGTGTCCCGCAGCACGGTGTCCAATGCGTACTGCCGGCCCGACCAGCTGTCCGCGGCGCTGCGCGAGCGGATCCTGAGCACCGCGCGCGAGATGGGCTATCCCGGCCCCAACCCGACCGCCCGCTCACTGCGGCGGGGCTACGTGGGCGCGATCGGCGTCCTGTTCACCTCCCAACTGTCGTACGCCTTCACCGACCCGTTCGCCGTCCGCTTCCTCGCCGGCGTCGCCACCGCCGCCGAGGGGCACGGCACGAGCCTGCTGCTCGTGCCGCTGTCCGGCGACGCGGCCGGCGCCCGGCAGGCGATCGAGAACGCCGCGGTGGACGGCTTCTGCGTCTACTGCGCCGGCCACGAGAGCTGGGCGCTGGACGCCATCCGGGCCCGCAACCTGCCGTACGTGACCACCGCGCCCCGCCCGGACGCCGGCCCCGACGAGCCCTACGTCGGCATCGACGAGCGCGCCGCCGCGCGGGAGATCGCCCGGCACGTGGCCGCCCTCGGCCACCGGCGGGTGGCCCTGCTCGGCGACTCGGTGCTGCCCGGTGCGCCCAGCGGAGAGTTGCGGCTCGCCCACGTCGACGAGGTTCCGCACTCCACCACCCGGGGCCGGCTGGCCGGCTTCGCCGACGCGTTCGCCGAGGTCGGCCTCGCGTGGCCGGAGCTGACGGTGCTCAACTCCACCGGCAACGACCGCGCCTCCGGCGCCGCCGCCGTCGCGCCCCTGCGCGCCGCCGACCCGTCCCCGACCGCCGTGCTGGCCTGCTCGGACGTGCTCGCCCTGGGCGCCCTCGACGCGCTGGCGGGCGGGCCGCCGGTGTCGGTGACCGGCTTCGACGACGTCGCCGAGGCGGCCGCCGCCGGTCTCACGACCGTGCGCCAGCCCGCCGAGGAGAAGGGCCGGCTCGCCGCCCGGCTGCTCCTCGATCCGCCCGCCGATCCCGCGGCCCGGCAGGTGCTGCTGCCGACCGCGCTCGTCGTCCGATCGTCCACCCGTCCCGTAGGGAGTTGACCATGGAACAGCCCGCCGGTCTCCTGCTCGCCGTCGACGCCGTGACCCGGCACGTCACCTCCGCCCGGCCTGACGCGCCCGTCCGGCCCGAGCGGGTACGCGCCCCGCGCCTCGCACGCGGCCGGCGTACCGCCGCCACCGCCCTGCGGCGGCTCGCCGACCGCATCCAGCCCGCCCCGGTGCCCGTCCCGCCCCGCTGCACCTGAGCCGCGCCCGCCCGGCCCGTTCGGAGGAAAGTCACGGCGACTTCGGGCACGAATCGCCCACCCCGGCAACTACCGGGCGTCACCGGCTGGTGACGCGCTTGGTCGGCCAGGCAGACTGGAGCTGATGTCCGCGTTCATGCCCAGCCTCCGGCTGCACGACCGGTACGTCCTGCGCGAGCGCATCGGTCGCGGCGGGATGTCCGAGGTGTGGCGCGCCGACGACCAGGTGCTGCACCGCGCCGTCGCGGTGAAGGCGCTCGTCGCGAACCTGGCCGCCGACCCGCAGCTGCGCGCCACCATCCAGCGCGAGGCCCGCGCCGCCGCCCGGCTCAACCACCCCCACGTCACCCAGGTGTACGACTACGGCGAGGCGACCCTCGACGGGGGCGTGGTCGTGCCGTACCTGGTGATGGAGCTGGTCGAGGGACGCAACCTCGCCGAGCGCCTCGCCGCCGGCCCGCTGCCCTGGCCCGACGCCGTACGGATGGCCGGCCAGGTCGCCGGGGCGCTCGCCGCCGCCCACCACATCGGCGTGGTGCACCGCGACGTCAAACCCGGCAACGTCATGCTCACCGTCACCGGCGCCAAGGTGCTCGACTTCGGCATCGCCGCGCTGGCCGGACCGGATCACCCACTGGCCGGGCAGACCGGTGAGCTGCTCCTGGGCACCCCCGCCTACTTCGCCCCGGAACGGATGCGACCCGGCCGGCCGAACCCGGCCAGCGACGTGTACGCCCTCGGCGCCCTGCTCTACCGCACCGTCACCGGCCGGGGCCCGCTACCGGTCGACAGCTGGCAGGACGCCGTCAGCGTGCACGCCCGGGGCGTGCCGGTGCCGCCGCCGGACGTCCCCGGCCTGCCGGCCGACGTGGCACGCCTCATCCTGGCCTGCCTCGTCGCGGACCCGGCGCGCCGCCCCACCGCCGCGCAGGTCGCCGCTCACCTCCGCGCGGTCCGGCCCACCGACCCGCCCACCGCGGTCCTGCCGTCCCACCGCGCGCCGGTGCCCGCCCACCCACCGACTCTGGTCGACCACCGCCCCGGGGGCGGCCGGCCGGTCCTGCCGCCGCCCCCGCGCGCACGCCCGCCGGCTCGGCGGCGACCCGTCGCCGCCCTCGTCGCCGTCGGTCTCGCGGTGCTCCTCGGCACGGTCACCGTCCTGAGCCTCGGTGAGCCGGGAACCCGATCGCCGAACGCCGGCCCGGCCGGCCCGGTGGTGCCCGTCGAGACGCCCACGTCGGCGGCGCCTCGCCCGAGCACGGCCGCCCCCGCCACCAGCCGGCCCGCCCAGGTGGGCCTGCGGGACCTGGCCGCCGAGTTCGCCGCCGTGCTCGCCCTCGCCGTCGCCACCGGCGAGGCCGACCGCAAGACCGCCGAACAACTGGGCCGGGACCTGGCCGACCTGAACCGCCGGCCGCAGGACCGCGCCAAGCGGGTCGAGAAGCTGCGCGAGCGCCTCGCCGACGCGGTCGAGGACGGCAGGCTCGACCGGTCCGTGGCGACCCGGCTCGACGCTCTCCTCGACGGCGCGACCGCCGGCTGATCCGGCGGTCGTGGCGCCGGCTCAGCGCAGGACGGTGCGCGCGATGTCGCCGGTCGCGGTGCCGGCCCGTGCGAGCACGATTCCGTCCGGCGACCAGATCGCGGACCCACCGGCCGCGTCGGCGTAACCCTCGCCCGTCGAACCGGCGAAACTGGCGACCGCGACGTGCACCCGGTGCGCCGTGGCGATCCGCAGTGCCCGCCCGTCGGTGACGGCCGCGGCCCGGGCGTCCTCAAGCACTGCCGCGGCGTACACGTCGATGCCGTCGCCGACCGTGCACCGGGCGTGCTCCGTGACTCCGGTGTCCTTGCAGATCGCCAGTCCGAGCCGCCAGCCGTCCACCTCGAGCACCGTCGGCACGTCGCCCGGCGAGAAGCGCCGCGGCTCGCCGCCGCCAAGCCACATCTTGCGGTACGCCACCCGCGCCCCGTGCCCGTCGACCGCGACCGTCGCGATGTGGTCGCCGTTAACCGGGGCGCCGGCCAGGGCCAGCGTGCCGGTCACCGCACACGCGTCGACCAGCGGGATCAACGCCGGATCGGCCGGATCGAGGACGGGCGCGTCCAGGTGGTAGCCGGTCAGTGACAGCTCCGGAAAGACCACCACGCGGGCGTCCGCCGCGCGGACCACCGCGGCGTGCCGGGCCGCGTTGACGGCGACGTCGTACGGCTCGCAGGCGGGTTGGGCCGCGGCGATGCGCAGGGGCGTACGCATGGGGCTCACCTCCCGGACGGCCAGAGCATAGTCCCGGTCCGCCCTGAGGCGCCGCCCGCATGATCTGTTCCCAGGATCAGTTCGTAGCGTGTAGCCCATGCTTGGACCCGCGCACGCCCTGCTCGCCGCCGGCACGACGACCGAACAGGCCGAACCACCCCAGGACGGCCTGGTCGGGCACGTCGTCGGACTGGTGGAGAAGCTCGGCGGGCCCGGTGCCGGCCTCGCCGTCGCCCTGGAGAACCTGTTCCCGCCGATCCCCAGCGAGGTGATCCTGCCGCTCGCCGGGTTCGTCGCCGGGCAGGGCCGGATGAGCGTGGCCAGCGCCATCTTCTGGACCACGCTCGGGTCGCTGGTGGGCGCGCTGGCGCTGTACTACATCGGGGCCGCGCTCGGACGGGAGCGGATGCGGGCCATCGCCGCCCGGCTGCCGCTGGTGAAGCTGAGCGACGTCGACAAGACCGAGGAGTGGTTCCTCCGGCACGGCGTCAAGGCCGTGTTCTTCGGGCGGATGATCCCGATCTTCCGCAGCATGATCTCCATCCCGGCCGGGGTGGAACGGATGCCCCTCCTGACCTTCGTCGTCTACACCACGCTGGGCAGCCTGATCTGGAACACCACGTTCATCCTGGCCGGGTACCTGCTCGGCGACAACTGGCATCTGGTCGAGGGTTACGCCGGCGTCCTCCAGAAGATCGTCATCGCCGCCTGCGCGGTCGGTCTCGTCTGGTTCGTCGCCACCCGGGTGCGCCGGTCGCGTACGGCCGGGGGAGTCCTGCCCAACGGGCCGGAGGACGAGTTCCCGTCGTCGGTGCCGCGGCCTGAGGGCGTGCCGGACCCGGACGGACGGGGCACGGTCTACCGGAGTACCTGGTCGAGGGGGGCCGACGAGGACTGATGCCCTGGCGTGATCCGACCGCCCGATGTCGCTCGCGGTGGTCGGCGTTCGGTAAGTCCGACTTCAGCGCTTGAGTGGCTGACGACTCAGCGGCCATGTCCATTTTCGCGTGGTCCGGCACGTCCGTGCGGTCGTAGCGAGCTACGCCGGGGCGCTCCGACCTGCAAGA
This sequence comes from Micromonospora sp. NPDC126480, assembly GCF_040302465.1. Lineage (NCBI taxonomy): Bacteria > Bacillati > Actinomycetota > Actinomycetes > Micromonosporales > Micromonosporaceae > Micromonospora > Micromonospora sp. NPDC126480. The sequence continues at coordinate 49,452 of NZ_JBEORU010000037.1, read as the reverse complement.
TCACGCTGCGACGCAGTTGTAGTGGCCTGCTGGTGCGCGGGAGGCCACTGCACGTGCGATACAGCGTGATCTACCGCGACGTCCGGTGTCGGTTGTCGGGTTTGGGGGTGTGGTCGGGGTCATCCGGTTGGCGGAATGATGCGGGGCTCGGGGTCGTTACATCTCGTGGACGATCGAGCAGGACCGCGCGGGCTTCGGCCGCGGTGGTGGTGGCCGGAATGATGTCGGCCGGTCGGTCGTTACATCTGGACCCGGCACCGTGTAGGGCGTCCCCCCGCCCCGGCCGGGTTCTTCCCCCAAGTCTTGTGAGCGCCTCGGATGGTGCTTGCACCACTGCCGCCCCCTGGCGTGGTGCCAATCCCCCGAATGGAGCTTCCGTCATGAACACGATCTTCCGTAAGAGCGTTCTGGGTGTTGCTGGTCTGGCGTTCGCCGGTGGCATGGCCGCCGGCCCGCTGAACCACGACACCACCACCGCCGCGATGGCGAGCAGCCCGGCCGCCGCTGTGGCGGTGCAGGCCGACAAGCCCGACACCGGCAAGCTGATCCCGCATGGTGTGCAGGGTGCGCAGTCGCGGATCGACCTGTCCGATGAGCAGGTCGCCAACGTCAAGGCGATCATCGCGGCGACGAAGAAGGCCGGCATGGACGAGCGGGCCGCCGTGGTCGCGATCGGTACCGCGTTGCAGGAGTCGAAGCTGGAGAACCTGGGTCACCTGGGTGAGCGCAACGACCACGACTCGCAGGGCCTGTTCCAGCAGCGCCCGTCCTCGGGTTGGGGCACGGTCGAGCAGATCACCGACCCGGAGTACTCGACGATGGCGTTTCTGAAGGGTCTCAAGCAGGTCGACGGGTGGCAGGACATGCCGCTGACCGTGGCCGCGCAGACCGTGCAGGTCTCGGCCTACCCGGACCACTACGCCCAGTGGGAGCAGCAGGCCGCCGACCTCGTCGCCGAGCACTGGAACAGCTGACCCCACACCGCACGACCACGCTGGCCGGCACCCGAACCCGGGTGCCGGCCAGCAGCGTCCCCACCCCCACCGGGTCGATCATGACGTTGTGGTGCCTGATGAAAGCCCCGGATCGGGGTGAACCGGCCACCACAACTCCATGATCGCCGGAGTTGATCGCGCGGGTGGCAGGATGAGCGGGTGGCCGAGCGGGAGACGTGGGCGGCGCAGCCGGGTGTGGTCCTGTTGCCCAGTGGAGCGGCCGTGCGCGGGCGGCGTGTCGGAGACGAGGTCCCGCCCGCCGATTTCGCACTGCTGCTGGCGCCCGGGCCGGTCCCGGCCTGGCCGCACCGGCGGATCCGCTGGCCGGACTTCTGGGTACCGGTCGACCGGGCCGACGCGATCGACGCCCTGCGGGAGGCGCTGCGCCGCGCCCGCGCCGGTGAGCGCGTCGAGGTGGCCTGCAAGGGCGGTACCGGACGCACCGGAACGGCTCTGGCCGCGCTGGCCATCCTCGATGGCCTGCCGCCCGAGGACGCGGTCACCTGGGTGCGCAGGCACTACCGCCCGCGCGCCGTCGAGACGCCGTGGCAGCGTCGCTGGCTCCGTCACCTCCGCTGAGCGCCGGAGCCGGCTCGCCCCGAGTCGGTACCCGGCCATTCAAGCGGTGAGCCGGCCGCCGGCCTTCGCGGCGGGCGGCCGGCCACCCGCTCAGCGTCCGACGTACTCCCGCAGGTGGCGGGCGGTCAGCGTGTCGCTGTGATCGACCAGATCGGCGGGAGTGCCGGTGAACACGATCCGGCCGCCGTCGTGGCCGGCGCCGGGACCGAGGTCGATGATCCAGTCGGCGTGCGCCATGACCGCCTGGTGGTGCTCGATGACGATCACCGTGTTGCCGGCGTCGACCAGCCGGTCGAGCAGGGCGAGCAACGTGTCGACGTCGGCGAGGTGCAGGCCGGTGGTCGGCTCGTCGAGGACGTACGTGCTGGTCCGCTCGGCCATGTGGATGGCGAGCTTGAGCCGCTGGCGTTCGCCGCCGGAGAGGGTGGTGAGCGGCTGGCCCAGGGTGACGTAGCTCAGCCCGACGTCGGCGAGCCGGTCGAGCACGACCCGCGCCGGGCCGCTGGGGAAGAACTCCCGCGCCTCGCTGACCGGCATAGCGAGGACCTCGCTGATGTTCTTCCCGCGCAGCCGGTAGGTGAGCACCTCGTCGGTGAACCGCCGGCCCTCGCACCGCTCGCAGACCGAGGCGACGCCGGCCATCATCGCCAGGTCGGTGTAGACGAGGCCGATGCCTCTGCAGGTCGGGCAGGCGCCCTCCGAGTTGGCGCTGAACAGGGCCGCCTTCACGCCGTTGGCTCTCGCGAAAGCGGTACGGATCGGGTCGAGCAGGCCGGTGTAGGTGGCCGGGTTGCTGCGCCGCGAGCCCCGGATGGGGGACTGGTCGACGATGACGACGCCGTCGCGGCGGCGCAGCGAGCCGTGGATGAGCGAGCTCTTGCCGGAGCCGGCGACGCCGGTGACGACGGTCAGCACCCCCAGCGGGACGTCGACGCTCACGTTCCGCAGGTTGTGCAGGTCGGCGTCGCGGATCGACAGGTGTCCGGTGGGCCGGCGTACCCGCTCGCGCAGCCGGATCCGGTGGTCGAGGTGCCGGCCGGTGAGGGTGTCGGAGCGGCGCAGGCCGGCCACGTCCCCGGTGTAGCAGATCCGGCCGCCGGCCGTGCCGGCCCCGGGCCCGAGGTCGACGACGTGGTCGGCGATGGCGATGGTCTCCGGCTTGTGCTCGACGACGAGGACGGTGTTTCCCTTGTCGCGCAGCCGCAGCAGCAGGTCGTTCATTCGCGCGATGTCGTGTGGGTGCAGGCCGACGGTGGGCTCGTCGAAGACGTACGTGACGTCGGAGAGCGGGGAGCCGAGATGCCGGACCATCTTCACCCGCTGCGCCTCGCCCCCGGACAGGGTGGCGGACTCGCGATCCAGGCTCAGGTAGCCGAGGCCGATCTCGACGAGGGAGTCGAGCAGGTCGCGCAGGTTGGCCACGAGCGGCGCGACCGCCGGATCGTCGACACCGCGGACGAACTGGGCCAGGTCGTTGATCTGCATGGCCGCGCACTCGGCGATGTTGCGCCCTGCGATGCGGGAGGAGAGCGCGGCGGCGTTCAGCCGGGTGCCGCCGCAGGCGGCGCAGGTGGTGAAGGTGACCGCCCGGTCCACGAACGCCCGGACGTGCGGCTGCATCGCCTCCCGGTCCTTGGCGAGGAAGAGCCGGCGTACCTTGACGACCAGGCCCTCGTACGTCCAGTTGTTGCTGCCCATCCTGATCTTCGTGGCGGGCTTGTGGAGGAGGTCCTCCCACTGTTGCGGGGTGTAGTCCTGCAGCTTCAGGTCCGGGTCGAAGAGGCCCGAGCCGACGATGGTCTGCCAGTACCAGGAGTCGACGGCGAAGTTCGGTACCGTGATGGCGCCGTCGTTGAGTGACTTCTCCACGTCGACCAGCTCGTGTACGTCGAGGTCGGAGACCCGGCCGAGCCCTTCGCAGGCCGGGCACATGCCCTCGGCCAGGTTGAAGCTGAACGCACCCGCCCCGCCGACGTACGGCTGGCCGAGCCGGCTGAAGACGATGCGCAGCATCGCGTACGCGTCGGTGGCGGTGCCCACGGTGGAGCGGGAGTTCACCCCCATCCGCTCCTGGTCGACGACGATGGCCGGCGTGAGGTTGCGCAGGGAGTCCACGTCCGGCCGGGACTGGCTCGGCATGAACGACTGGAGGAACGCGCTGTAGGTCTCGTTGATCAGCCGCTGCGACTCGGCGGCGATGGTGCCGAAGACGAGCGAGGACTTGCCGGAGCCGGAGACCCCGGTGAAGACGGTCAGCCGGCGCTTGGGGACGTCGACCGAGACGGCGGCGAGGTTGTTCTCCCGCGCACCGCGGACCTCGATCATGTCGTGGCTGTCGGCGGCGGACCGGTCTGGCTGCTGCATGCGAACCCTTCACGGAATCGTGGGCAGGGTCAAGCCCTGCCGGGCGTGCGTGGATGGCCTGGCCGCCTTCAATCGTCTCATTGAAGTCCCCGTGGAGACTTCAGCCGCGATCAACAGCACCGCCACGCCGGAGAAGGCCGGCAATGTCTCAAACAGGGGGGTAAGCGGTAGGGTCGGTGCCGTGGCAGTGGCGCGTCGGTACCGGGCAGTGGACGTCGCCGCGACCGCCGGCATCTCCACCCAGCAGGTCCGCAACTACGTCGACGCCGGGATCCTTCCGGCGGTCGAGCGCACCCCGGCCGGCTACCGGATCTTCACCGCGGCGCACGTCCGGGCGCTGGCCGTGGCGCGGCGGGTGGCCGAGGGGCACGGCTGGGCGCGTACCCGGGAGATCATGGCGGCGGTCCACAGTGGTGACCTGCCGGCGGCGCTGGCGGCGCTCGACGGCGGTCACGCCGAGCTGGACCGCGAACGCGCCGAGATCCAGCGGGTGCTCGGCGCGTTCGAGACGGTGGTCGCCGCGCTGGCCGTGCCCGCACCGCGCGGCGGCGTGCGGATCGGCGCGGTCGCGCGGCTGGTCGGCGTCCGCACCTCCCAGCTGCGGCTGTGGGAGGAGCGCGGCCTGGTCCGCCCGGTCCGCGACCGTGCCACCGGCTACCGGGTGTACGACGCGGCCGAGCTACGCGCCGCGCAGGTGGTCGCGCTGCTGCGCCGCGGGGCGTACCCCTTCGACATCGTCACCGCGGTGCTGGACGAGCTACGCACCACCGGCAGCGCCGCCCGCGTCCGCGCCGAGCTGGGCCGGCGCGAGCAGGATCTGCACCGGCGCAGCCTGCGGCGGCTGCGGGCGGGCGCGGCGCTGTACGCCTATCTGAGCGAGCGGGGCGAGGCCGGCCCGGTCTGACCGCGGCGGTCAGCGCAGCACGAGCAGGTCCAGGTGGTCGACCACCGGCCCGGGGGTGTGCGGCGCGGCGTCGCGCAACCGGGCCAGTCCCGCCTCGTACGCCGCGTCGCTGATCAGCCGCAGCGGCGTGTGGGCCCGGCGGTCCACGCGCCGCGCGAAGTCGGCGAGGGACGCGGCGGTGGTCTGCGCCACCGCCTCGACACTGCTGACCGGGAAACCGGCCTCGGCGAACGCGGCGCGGACCCGGGCCAGGTCGGGGTACGTCTCGAGGACCTGGATCGCCTCCGGGAACCACCGGAACAGGCCGATCCGCTGGTGCCGCCCGGGGAACGGCGAGCGGATCAGCACCGGCGCGCCGGGTCGCAGCACCCGGCGCAGCTCGCGCGCCGCCGCGTCGAGGTCGGGGACGTGGTGCAGAACGGTCGACAGCCAGGCGGCGTCCATGCTGGAGTCCCGCAGCGGCAGGGCGCCGGCCTCCCCGGCGAGCAGTGGCCGGTGCGCGGCGTGCGCCCGCATGGCCGGGGCCGGTTCCACGCCCACCACCCGGATGCCGAACCAGCCGGTGAAGGCCTTCGCCCAGGTGCCGGTGCCGCAGCCCAGGTCCAGCAGCGTCGTGGTGGCCCGGGGCCGCAGGTGCTGCTGCACGGCGTGACGCCAGCGGTCCAGGCTGGCCGGGGGCAGCTCCCGAGTGGCGGCGAAGGCCGCCGCCTCGGCGTCGTCGAAGGAGACCAGCGCCACGTCCATCACCTCGCCACCGTCGCCGGAAGGTCTCCGGCGTTCGTTGCTGAGGTTCTAGTCGGACCGTGAACCCCCGGGCAACACCTTGTGACGTACCCCCCGAAACGTTGACGGCCGGGCGGAATGCCGCCCGGCCGTCAACGCGACGCGGTCAGCCCAGGTCGACGGCGGGGTAGAGCGGGAAGCCGGCGAGCAGTTCACCGGCCTGCTTGCCGACCCGCTCGGCGATGGCCGGGTCCAGCGCGTACTTCGCCTTGGACGGGGTGCCGTCGTTGTTCGCGCCCGGCGTCGTCTGGCTCAGCACGGTGTGGATCAGCTCGGCGGTGGCGTCCATCTCGGCGGTGCCGAGGCCCCGGGTGGTCAGCGCCGGCGTGCCGATCCGGATGCCGGAGGTGTACCAGGCGCCGTTCGGGTCCTGCGGGACGGAGTTGCGGTTGGTGACGATGCCGGAGTCGAGCAGCGCCTGCTCGGCCTGCCGGCCGGTGAGGCCGTACCCGGTCACGTCGATCAGCACGAGGTGGTTGTCGGTGCCGCCGGTGACCAGCTTCGCGCCGCGCCGCAGCAGCCCGTCGGCGAGGGCCTGCGCGTTGGTGACGATCCGCTGGGCGTAGTCGGCGAAGTCCGGCCGGCGGGCCTCGGCGAGCGCGACCGCCTTGGCGGCCATCACGTGCGGCAGCGGGCCGCCGAGCACCATCGGGCAGCCACGGTCGACCTGCTCGGCCAGTTCCGGGCCGCAGAGCACCAGCCCGCCGCGCGGCCCGCGCAGCGACTTGTGCGTGGTGGTGGTGACGATGTGCGCGTGCGGGACCGGGTCGAAGTCGCCGGTGAAGACCTTGCCGGCGACCAGGCCGGCGAAGTGCGCCATGTCGACCATGAAGGTCGCCCCGACCGAGTCGGCGATCTCGCGCATGATCCGGAAGTTCACCTTCCGGGGGTACGCCGAGTAGCCGGCCACCAGGATCAGCGGCTTGAACTCGCGCGCCGCCTCGGCGACCTTGTCGTAGTCGACCAGCCCGGTCTCCGGGTCGGTGCCGTAGCTGCGCTGGTCGAACATCTTGCCGGAGATGTTCGGCCGGAACCCGTGGGTCAGGTGGCCGCCGGCGTCCAGCGACATGCCGAGCATCCGCTGGTTGCCCAGCTCCCGGCGCAGCGCGAACCAGTCGGCCTCGGTGAGGTCGTTGACGTGCCGGGCCTGCGCGCGCTTGAGGGCCGGCGACTCCACCCGGTCGGCGAGGACCGCCCAGAAGGCGACCAGGTTGGCGTCGATGCCGGAGTGCGGCTGCACGTACGCGTGCGCCGCCCCGAACAGCTCCCGGGCGTGCTCGGCGGCGAGCGCCTCGACGGTGTCGACGTTCTGGCAACCGGCGTAGAAGCGGCGGCCGATCGTGCCCTCGGCGTACTTGTCGCTGAACCAGTTGCCCATGGCCAGCAGGGTGGCCGGGGAGGCGTAGTTCTCGCTGGCGATGAGCTTGAGCGACTCGCGCTGGTCGGTCAGCTCGGCGCGGATGGCGTCGGCCACGCGCGGCTCGACGGCACCGATCACTTCGAGCGCGCTGCGGTAGGCGGTGGACTCGGCGTTGCGCGACATGCGACCTCCTGGTGACGTGCGGAAGGCCCAGGCGCTCGGCATGCGTCCTCGTGACGGGGCCGCTCCCCGATGGTTTCTCCATCCCTACCCGCGCCAGTCACGGCCCGATGGGGATCCTACCGGGTACGCCCGCCGGAGGTCGGCGCCGCCCAACCCACCCCCGCCCCTCACCCCCGTCGATCTTGCACTTTCGGCCCTCGTTATGCGTCGAACACCCCTTTCGCCGGGGCCGAAAGTGCAAGATCGACAGGGGGAGGGGTGGGGCTAGGATCTCGGGGGTGGGAGGTTCGGGGAGTCTTCTTGCGATAAGCGATCTGCACGTGCGCCACGCCGACAACCGGGCGGTGGTCGAGGGGCTGCACCCGGAGTCGCCGGAGGACTGGCTGCTCGTCGCCGGCGACGTGGGGGACACCGTCGCCCAGGTCGAGTGGGCGCTGCGGCTGCTGGCCGGCCGGTTCGCGAAGGTCGTCTGGTCACCCGGGAACCACGAGCTGTGGACCACCCGTGCCGATCCGGTGACCCTGCGGGGCGTCGCCCGCTACGCGCACCTGGTCGAGCTGTGCCGTGAGATCGGGGTCGTCACGCCGGAGGACCCGTACCCGGTGTGGGCGGGACCCGGCGGTCCGGTCACCGTGGCGCCGCTGTTCCTGCTGTACGACCACAGCTGGCGGCCGGACGGCTTCGACACGCCGGAGGCGGCGCTGGCTGAGGCGTACCGGACCGGGATCGTGTGCACCGACGAGTACCTGCTGCACCCCGACCCGTACGAGAGCCGGTCGGCATGGTGCGCGGCGCGGATCGCCGAGACCGCGGAGCGGCTGGCCGGGCGGGACCCGGCGCTGCCGACCGTGCTGATGAACCACTGGCCGCTGGTACGCGAACCGACCGACGTCCTGCGCTACCCGATCTTCGCGCAGTGGTGCGGCACCGAGGCCACCGCCGACTGGCACCGCCGCTTCGACGCCGCCGCAGTGGTCTACGGCCACCTTCATATACCCCGCACCACCTGGTACGACGGGGTGCGCTTCGAGGAGGTGTCGGTGGGCTATCCGCGGGAGTGGCGGCGGCGGCGCGTACCCCCGGGGCAGCTGCGGCGGATCCTGCCGGCGCCGGACGGCGTGCCGCCCACGGCCTGGTGAGACGCGCCGGGGCCCGGCCGACGGCCGGGCCCCGGAAGACGGCGAGACGTGGTCAGGCGCGCACCGCGTCCAGCGACTTCTTCAGCGCCTTCGGCGCGGCCGGCGAGCGGGGCGCCTTCGGCCGCATGTCGATCATCCGCTGGCCGAGCTCCTGCAGCTCGTTACGGCCCATCTTCTCGCGCACCTTCGGGAACCACTCCTGCTCCTCCTCCTCGACGTGGTGCAGCACGTTCTCGATCAGCACCGTCGTCTTGGCGTTGTAGTGCTCGTCGTCCGGCTGCATCGTGAACAGCTCGAAGCAGAGCACGTCGGCGACGTGGTGCTCCTCGTACGACTCCAGGATGTGGTCCTCCAGCTCCGGCAGGCGCTCGCGGACCTCCGGATACATGACCTCGTTCTCGAGGTAGGTGTGCACGGTCAGCGCCTCGAGGATCTGCTTGACCAGCTTCCCGCGCCGGCTCGCCGGCGCGTCCTCGCTGGCCTGGAACTCCTTGAACAGGCGGCGCATCTCCTTGTGGTCCTCTTTCAGCAGGACGATGGCATCGGTGGACACCGGCTGACCTCCTCGGGGTTCGGGCTGAGGCTCCCTTCGGTACCCGGGGGTGGGCAGGAGAAACGGGTGGGGCCCGGCGGACGTCCGCCGGGCCCCACCACGGGTCGTGCGTGCGGTTACCGCACCACGTTGTACGCGTTGACCATGCCGGCGCCGTAGAACGAGTTGCGCGTCCCGCCGGAGCAGGTCGCCTCGTAGGTGTCGCCGAACGCCGGCGTGGGGTTGTAGACCCCCTCCGGGCAGGGCTGCGCGACCGCGCCCCGCTCGAGCAGGGAGGCCAGCGCACCGGGGCTGATGCCCGGGTGCGCCGAGGCGGCCAGGGCCGCGACGCCGGCCGCGTGCGGCGACGACATCGAGGTGCCCTGCTTGTAACCCCAGCCGTTGGTCCGGGTGGAGACGTTGAACGTGGTGGACAGGATGGCGTCCGCCGCGATCGAGCTCGCACCACCGGTCCGGAACCGGGCGTCGCCGCCCGGCGCGGTCACGTCCACGACACCCAGGCCGTACGAGGAGAAGTAGCTCTTCTCCCCGGTCGGGCCGGTCGCCGAGACGGTCACCACGCCCGGTGCCTCACCCGGCAGGACGAGGCAGGCGCTGTTGAGGTTCTCGCGATCCTCGACCGGGGCGCTGCCGTCGTTCGGGCTGCCGTCGTCGGTGTTCTTGTGCTGCAGATCCCAGTTGGAGTTACCCGCCGACGCGACGTGCAGCACGCCCTTGGACTGCGAGTAGCGGATGGCCCGCTGCACCGCCTTCCACACCGGACGCTGCCGCTCGTCGTTGCGGCAGTTCAGCTCCCACGGGTCGATGTAGTAGCTGTTGTTGGTCACCTGCATGCCGTGCTCGGCGGCCCACATGAACCCGCAGACCGCGGCCTCCGGGAAGATCCAGCCGCCGTCGTTGACGACCTTGACGGCGGCCACCTTGACGCCCGGGGCGACACCGGTGACGCCGACGCCGTTGATCGCGGCGGCGATCGTGCCGGCCACGTGGGTGCCGTGGTCGGACGTGGTCGGGTTCCAGGCCGCCTCGGACGTGTTGGCGACGCCGCCGAGGCAGGAGGCGCTCTTGTCCTTGGCGATCTGGCTGGCCAGGTCGGGGTGGCTGCTGGAGATGCCGCTGTCCAGCACGCCCACCACGACGTCGGAGCTGCCGGTGGTCACGGCGTGCGCCTCGGGCACGTCGATCATCGGCATGTCCCACTGCAGGCCGTAGAGCGGCTCACCGGTGGGGTCACCGGTGGCGGCGGCCACGGCGGCGGCGTCGGCCTCGACGGTGACGCCCTGGTCGATGGCGGCGCCGAGACCGGTCGTCGCGGCAACCGAGTCGACCCCGCTGCCCGCCACGTCGGCGGCGAAGCCCGGGTTGGTGGAGCGGACGACCAGGACACCGATCTGGTCGTACGCGGCCACGACCGTGCCCTTGGCGGCGGCCACGCGGGCCACCGCCTTGTCGGTCTTCGCACCGTTCGGAGCGAGCACCAGGTACGTGGTGTCCGGTCCGGCGGCCGACGCGGCGGGAGCCGTGCCCGCGGTGACGGCGAGTCCGACACCGAGGGACACGGCCGACGCGGCGGCCAGTGTCTTGCGACGGAATTTCTTCACACAGACTCCCAGGGGCTGTTGTGCGGCCGGTGCGCTTCCTGGTGGGAAGCGACCGGTGGGCGACGGGCAGGATGCCCGTCATCGCACACAGCGCCGGGCGGAGGTGTGGCGTTACACACACCTGGTGGTGGCGGACAAAGGTGTCAGACCGTCGCGAGCGTGTGCGGGATCTCGTCGAGCAGCTCACGGGCGAGGACCACAGCTCTGGCCGTACCGCAAACCAGGCGCCCCCAGGACGCTGGTGGCGCGGTGGGTCATACCCGCGTGGCGAGTCTGGCGAGAACGACCCCCGACACGATCAGCGTCAGGGCGAGCATGCGCAGCGGTGAGAGTGGATCGTGATGGACGACCACCCCAAGGGCGATCGCGCCGACCGCGCCGATGCCGGTGAAGACGGCGTACGCGGTGCCGACGGGCAGTGTTTCCATCGCACGGGACAGCAGGTAGACGGCGGTGACGCCGAGTGCGACGCACACCGCGGTGGGCCCTGGACGGGTGAAGTTCTGGGTGGGCCTGATGCTCTGCGACCAAACGATCTCCACCAGCCCGGCGAGCACGAGCAGGAGCCAGCTCACTGGACCTCCCTCTCCGCGGCCTCCCACGCCGTAGCGAGGGAGGCTTCGTGGAATTCGCGGAAGTCGGCGAGCGACGGATCGACGAGCGCGTTGACCATCTCCACGGTGAGGAATGTGACGTCGTTGATTCCGAAGTGGCCGGCGAGGAAGTCGCGTAGGTAGCGCTCGTGGTGGTCGAAAGGGGCGCGGGGCGCGCCGGGGAGGTAGGAGCCGCCGCGGGCGGCGGCGACCACGACGCGTGCGGTGAGCCGGGCGCGAGGGAAGGTGACCTGGTCGATCCACGCCTTGAGGCTCGCCGGTACCGAGTAGTTGTACATCGGAACACCCAGCAGCAGCTCGTCGGCATCGACCAGTTCGACGAGCAGCGGTTCAACGACATCCCAGGCCCGGCGCTGTGCGGGGGTGCGTACCGCTTCGGACAGTCGCCGCGGGTCGGTGAGGCCCTCGGCGAGGACGGTATCGCAGATCTGCGTCCACGCCTCGTCGATGAATGGCACCGGATCGGCGACCAGGTCGCGGTATGTGTAGTGACCGTCCGGGTGGGCGGCGCGCCAGGCGTCGGCGTAACGGGCGCTGAGCCTTCGGGAGAAGCCTTGGCGGCGGGCGGCAGAGTCGAGGTGCAGCAGACGCATGATGGATCCAATCCCGTAAGCGGACATCGTGTCCACTTACGGAGTCTACCGCTGCCCGACGGCCCTGTCAGGTCGGTGCTGTCCCGACACGCCGCGGTACGGGCCCAACCGAGAGGTTCCTGAAACCCGGCCTTGAGGCAGAGATGACGGAGGATCTCGGACGGCCGCGGCTGACCATCGGGAGGACGCCGCGCACCTCCGAAGTCCGGTCATTGAGGGCGGATGGCTGGGTCGCTCTCGCCGCGCAGCTCGGCCACGAAGCCCTGCCGCCAGGATGGCCGGGACGGCCGCCAGTCGAGAATGCGCCGGGCGCGGGCGTTGTCGGCGCCGCGCAGCCTCGTCATGAAGGCGACACCCCAGTCGCCGACGGCGAGTCGGGCGAGCACTGCGGGGGCCGTCCTGGGCCTGCGGACCACCAGGATGTCCGCCAGGGCCGGCAGCCAATCGTTCACCGGGGCTGGATCGTCGTCGACGATGTTGAGGACTCCGTCGGTGGTCCGGTCCAGGGCGGCCACGATCGCGGTGGCGGCGTCATGGGCATGGGTGAAGGAGAACCTAGCGGTGCCGCCTCCGACCAGCGGCACCTTGCCGGCGCGGACTTGGCGCACGAAGGATCCGTCGTTGGCGTAGATGGAGCCGGGGCCGTACAGGTGCCCCGATTCGCAGCACGAGCCCGCCCGCCTGAGTGGTCAGCTGCTCCAGGTCTCGTAGCGCGGCCAGTACGGGGGCGAATGACCGGGGCGGCCGCTGCCAGAGCGGGCTGTCCTCGTTGGCGAGCCCGTCACGATCCGGGTCGTACGCGTAGGCCAGCCCTTCGGCCACGACGCGCTTCACCCCGGAGCGCTCGGCCGCGTCCATCAGGTTGCGGGTGCCCTCGGTGCGGAGCTGGTTGGTCAGTGCGAAGTCCCGCGCCAACCGTCGTGGGTTGATCTGGTCCGGGACCGCGGTGAGCAGGTTGACGAGCGCGTCAGGTGCCGCGTCGCGGACGGCCGACCTGACCGCGTCACGGTCGAGGGCGTCCGCCACCACGACCTGTGCCCCCAGCCGTCGTACCGCGAACACCCGCCGGTCCGATCGAGCGAGCCCGACCACCTCATGGCCGGCCGAGGTGAGCATTGGCACGAGCTGCCGACCGATCACGCCGGTGGCACCTGCGACGAAGACTCTCATGTCCCCTCCTGGGAATCCGTGCCCGCCTCTCGGCTGGCGTTGTATGACGGGCGACGACGGCCCGCAGTTGTCGAGCGAGGTGTGATTCGGGCGGCAGGCCGGCGGGCGCGACGCATGCGTTGCCGAGGGCGCTCCGCCAGCGTCGCCGGACCCCACAGAAGCGCGATCAGGACCGCCACCGCGAGAACGAGCGGTCCGGCGACCGCCGGGTCGTATTGGGATCCGGCGTCGGGGGAGAGCGTCCATGCAACGTTGTACGAGGCATGCCCGAGCACCGGCGCGAGCAGGCCGCCCCCGGTGTTGGCCCACAGCCAGGTGAGGACGATTCGGAGTCCCACGGTGAACAGGCACTGCCAGAGAATCCAGCTGGCGTTGTGCCCCGCCTGCAGGTACGGCACGACGTGCCAGGCTGCCCAGATCACCCCGATGGCGGCGCCCGCGCCCAACGCGCCGAAGCGCTCGCGCAGCGGCGCCGTGAGGTAGGCCGACCAGCCGAGTTCCTCGGCGAGCGAACTCGCCAGGTACAGGGCGGCCAGCACCGGCACCGCCGACCAGCCGGCAGAGAAGCCTGGCAGCGGCGTACCGGTCCACTGCACGCCCAGGTACGGCACGAGCAGCACCAGCGGCATCAGGAAGACCGCCGTTGCGTACCAACCGAATTGCCGAACTCTCGGCGGCGTGCACGCAGCCGACACCCAGAGCCGTACGCCCGCCACGCCGTGCCGCCGCCGAATGAGCACCACCGCCGCGAGACCCGGACACACCACCATCAGTGCGCTCGCCGGGAGGTCGGCGCGCGTGACGGGGGCGAGGCTGCCGATGGACGGCCCGAACGTGTAGAAGGCTGCGCTCATCAGGAAGATCAACGCGACGAATCCGACGACTCTCCGGCCGCCGAGGCTTCGGCTACCCATCGGTCTCCTCCCTTCGGGCGGCGGCCGCGGATGACCCACCTGGAGCCGCGTGATCGACCAGGCGGCGACGAGTCTCGCGGTCCCGCCGACCTCTCGCTGGCCTGGCTCGCCGCTGACGTCGGCACGAGCAAGAGCGGCGTGCCGGCCCTGCCCGGCTCCTAGCTATGGGCGCGTCATCTCGCCGTGATCCGGTACGCGCGGGGGTATACGCAACCAGGGTGATCGAGTTGGCGTGGTGGCACCGTCCTGCTGGTGTCGAAACCCCTGGTCGCCCTACTGCATCTGGGGCTCCGGTACGTCACGCCGTCGGCGCCCTGGCGTCGGTTGCCCCGGGCCGCTCGTCCCGGAGGAGCTCCTGCATGGCGCTCGCCAGCTCGCCGGGTGCCGTCAGCATCGCGTCGTGCCCCGTGTCGATCCGACGCGTCGGATAGCCGGCAGCAGCCGCCAGTTCGGCGAACGGGTATGCCGGTGAATCGCAGAGGATCGCCGATCCCGGCACGCCGGCGATGCCGGCCGCGAGCCGTGTCGGCTCGCTGAAGGTGGCCCAGGGCTGGGGGCGCAGTCGCACCTTGAGCCAGGCGGAGTCCATGGGATCGAAGACACCGAACAGCCCGGGCGGGGGCGGCGGGACCAGCCGCTGCAGCCCGGTCCCGGTGGCGGTGGAGGCGCAGAAGTCCCGGAAGGCGGGTGGCGCCAGGTCGAACAGTGACTGCCCGTCGGCGCCCAGCCAGGCGTCGATCAGGAGGAGGTGTCGGATCGTGTGCGGGGCTCGCGCCGCCGCCTCCCGGACCACCAGGCCTCCGTAGCTGTGCCCGACGAGCACGACCGGCTCCGATTGCGCGACGAGCATGGCGTGCAGATGGTTGGCCTGGTGATGGAGCCCCACGCCCGGCTCGCCCGCGGCACCGGGCAGGGTCGGGGTGACCACCCGGTGACCGGCGGCGGCGAGGTGCGGACGCAGCCGGTCCCAGGCCCAGGCGCCGTGCCAGGCGCCGTGCACGAGCACGAAGGTGCTCACGGCGCCGTTCCTTCCACCGGGGCCGGCGCGGAGAGGCGGGCCCGCAGGGCGACCAGCGCATCGATCTCACCGAGGTGGCCGAACGACCCCTGTAACGTGCCGGACAGGATCTGGTAGGGCGACGGCTGGCCGCTCCGGCTGTCGTGGATCCGCCCGGACAGCACCCGGATCGTGGCCGCCAGGTGCTCGGCCGACTGGGTGAGGTAGGCGGTCAGGTCTGCGGCCGGCAGCACCGGCACGGCGCGCATCTGGGCCGGGGTGTAGCCGGTGAGCGTACCTAGCCCTCGGTAGCCGAGGCCGACGGGATCGTAGCCGGTGGCCTCCTGCCACCCGGCGGTTCGCCACAGCTCGTGTTCGGCGGACCGGGCAGGAAAGGCGCGCGTGGCCAGGACGTCCAGCCACCGGGCCACGTGCCATACGGTCACGGCCGGGCTGTTGGCGTCCGGATGGGGCTGCCACGCCAATTCGGCAGCGGAGATCAGCTCCAGCCTGGCGACCGTCTCCTCCCGCAGATCATGAAGGAGTTCGATGAGCGCGTCGGCGGCCGTGGCGGGCATAACCGGTCGGTAGGGCGTCAGACGGGGCTCGATGGTGTCCACATAGCTCACATGAAATTTGTACGACCGTTCGTTCACTTTGTCAACCATGATGAGCCCTCGGCCCGGCGCGGTGGCGGTCCGCCATCTATTACGGAGCGTCCGCCCTATGTCAGGGCCGTCGCTCATGCTCGCGCCTCTCGCGAGCCCTCGACCGTCTCGCGAGAGGTGTGCCGCCACGCGGCGACGCGACGAGCCGTCGGCGAGTCAGCGGAGTGCGTACACCCGGTAGCGCACCCGACTCAGGGAGACTTCGTTGAAGGCGACGGTCACCGTCGAGTTCAGCCAGGCGTACGCCTCCGCGCCCGTGTCGAAGAGCGGCGTCGTGCGGCCGTACATCTCCGCCTCGCGGACGGTCTCGCCCGCGTACAGCCGGCTCATGGCCTCGTCGTCGAGCCGGAACCGGCCGGCGACGGTGAGATGGACGAGCGCGTCGTCGTGGGTGCGGATGGTGGCCCGGACGTCGAGGCGCCCGACCCGGTCGGTCCCGGCGAGCATCCAGTCCCCGCCCCCTGGGAGGAACGTGCCGCGCAGCCGTGGGCCCTCCACGGTGCCGCCTTCGATGATCGAGATCAGCCGTACGCCGAGCGGTGAGGTGAGCATCTGGGGTGCCGCCAGGGCGACATCGAAATCACAGAGGTGGTCTACGGCCAATGAGGTGGCCGACGCAGCGGTCGTCATGAGTTCAGCCTCGACCTCAGCACTTGGGAAAGTCAAGCAACAACTTGGAGAATAAAAGTCTGTCGGCCTAAGGTGGGGTATGCGCCCGTACCAGCACTACTGCGCGGTGGCGAAGTCGCTCGACGTGATCGGTGAGCGGTGGTCGCTCCTGATCGTGCGCGAACTGCTATCCGGCCCGAAGCGCTACACCGACCTGCTCCGAGACCTGCCGGGCATCGCCACCGACATGCTCGCCACGCGGCTGCGTGGCCTGGAGCGGCACGGCGTCGTCGCCCGAGAGACGCTTCCCCTGCCCGCGGCGACGGCCGTCTACCGGCTGACTGCCCTCGGGGCCGGACTCGCGCCAACCGTGACCGAACTGGCCCGGTGGGGGGTGGGTCTTCTTGGCGACCGCACCGGAGAAGCCTTCCGCAGCCACTGGCTCGCCCTGCCGCTGTCGGCGTCGTTTCGGCCCGATCGGGCAGCTGGCACTCGGCTGACGATCCGGTTCGACACGCCGGACGGCACCCTGCACGCCCGCATCGACGACGGCGAACTGCGGATTCCCGCGGACCCGGTCGAGCTGGCCGACGTCGTGGTGCACGCCGGCGCCGACGCGCTCGCCGCGACGGTACGGGAGCCGGGGACCGCGGCGGCCGCCGTCGCTGACGGCCGCATCGTCCTTACCGGCACTCCGCAGGCCCTGGCAGAATTCGCCGCCGCTTTCGGGTTCGACCGGGCCGCCACCGGCCGCAACGACGGCTGACCGTCCTGGACGACCCGCCCCACTCCCGCGCATTGCCGTCGGTACGTGCGCCACTTCGCCCAGTTCCACCGGCACCACAACCCGGGCTGCGCATGGCGGTGCGGATCACGCCGACGGGTCAGCGTCCGCCCGCCACACGGAGGTTGGCTCCCGTCACGTAGGACGCATGGTCGCTCATGAGCCAGGCGATGGCGCGCGCGACCTCGCTGGGCTCCCGGCCCGGCCGAGCGGGGTGGCCGGTCCGAGCCTGGCGGCCCGGCCGGGGTCCCCGCCTTGTTCGGCATGGAAGTCGGTGGCGATGATGCCCGGGGAAACGGCGTTGACCCGAATGCCGGCTGGCCCGAGTTCCTTGGACAGGCCGACGGTCAGGGCATCGATGGCCGCCTTGGTGGCGGCGTAGTGAACGTACTCGTTCGGGCTGCCGAGTGTCGACGCAGCGGAAGACACATTCACCACCGCTCCGCCCGCGGCGATCCGGCGGGCCGCCTCGCGCAGGCAGAGAATGGCGCCTACGAGGTTCACGTCCACGACGCGGCGAAGGTCCGACTCGTCCAGGTCGACGAGGCGGCCGATCCGACTGGTGACGCCCGCGTTGTTGACCAGGCCCGTCACCGGCCCGAGGGTGTCCGTCGCGGTCTCGAACAACGTCCGTACGGAGGCCGCGTCGGCAGTATCGACCGCGACCGCCATCGCTGCCTGGCCGGCGTCGCGAACCGCCTTGACGATCGAGGCGGCGGAGGCGGTGTCGGCGCGATAGCCGACGACGATGTCGTGGCCGTCGTCTGCGAGCGCCCGGCAGGTGGCGGCCCCGATACCACGAGACCCGCCGGTGACGATCGTTACGCGCCGCGCGGCACCGGAACCGACCGGGCCGCGGCGATTGCCGGCGGAGCTCACAACCAGTCCTGGTGGTAGCGCGGTGCGCGGGACGACCGCGCACGGGCGGATCGGGGGTCAAGGTCTCTGGGCGGGTGGGCCCGGCTCATGTGAGCTCCTCGGTCGCGGGGCCGGCGGCGGCCCGATCTTATTAACCAGACGGTCGACGTGGTGCCGACGTCGGCACCACGTCGAGAGACGAGACGGCGCGGTCAGGTGTGACACGTCTTCCCGGGGAAAGGGACCTTCGCTGGCGGGCGGCCTGCATTGGATGCCCGGCAGCGGTGACGGGCCGCAGGTCGGCCGGCCGGGCATGGGGAGGCGGACCGTCGTGGTCGCCTGATGATCGCGTCTCGACATCGAACGGCGAGAGCGGCGCCGCCTCCCCACTGGCAATCCCTTACCGGTCCTTGCCCAACAGGAACGTCACGCCGAGTTCGACCGCTGCGTCCATCGGCAGTCGACACACGCCGACCGCCGTTCGCGCGTGCTGCCCGAACTCGTCACCGAGCAGGTCGACGAACAATGCCGATGCACCGTCGAGCACGGTCGGCTGTTCGGTGAAATCGTCGCCACCGGCGACGTAGCCGTCGACGCGTGACAGACCGACGAGCGTTCCGCCGTCCGCGAGAACGGCCGCGATCTGGGCGACCACGTTCAGTGCAGCCTGTCGGGCGGCCGCCACGCCTTCAGCGACCGTGAGTTCGACGCCGACCCTTCCGGTGTGCGTCAGTGTGCCGTCGGCCAGCGGCAGTTGGCCGGACAGCGCCACGACGTCGCCACGGCGCACGGCGGCGGCGTACGCGCCGAGCGGCACTGGAGGCCGGGGAAGGGCGATCTGTCTGGCAGCCGCAGCCGCGTGCACGGCTGCGGCTGTCAGCCCGTCACCGACTGCCGGGCCGGTCACGGGACGAGCACCACGGTGCCGCGAGTGGCGTTGGCGGCCATGAGCGCGTGCGCTTGGCGGGCATCCGCGAGCGGGAGGGTGCGATCGAGCAGTGGCCGGACGAGTCCGGCGGCGACCAGTTCCAGGCCCCAGGCGAGGTCTTCCGGCCCGCCCATCAAGGTGCCCAGGATCCGCTTGTGCGCGAAGAAGAACTCTCGCACGTGGAAGCTGGCCTCGACGCCGGCCACGAAGCCCATGGCCACCACGGTGCCCTGGGGTCGCACGGCGTCGAGACTCTGCCCGAGAACGTTGCCGCCGAGGTTGTCGATGGCTACGTCGGCGCCCCGCCCGTCGGTCCAGTCGAGGACCGCCTCGACGATGTCGGTGGCCGTCACGTCGACGACGAGATCGGCACCCGCTGCCTCAGCCGTCGGAACCTTCTCCGCACCGTCGACCGTGGCTGCCACGGTGGCGCCCAGGGCCTTGGCCACCATGATGTTCATCGCCCCGGTCGCCGACGATCCGGCCTGGACGAGAACGCGGTGACCGGATC
Organism: Micromonospora sp. NPDC126480; assembly: GCF_040302465.1. NCBI lineage: Bacteria > Bacillati > Actinomycetota > Actinomycetes > Micromonosporales > Micromonosporaceae > Micromonospora > Micromonospora sp. NPDC126480. Next base: position 30,345 of record NZ_JBEORU010000037.1, on the reverse strand, counting down.
GGACTCCGCCGACGGTGCGGACGGCCCGGACGCCGGTGATCAGCGCCATGGGAAGAGTCGCCACCTGCTCGGGCGGCAGATCGGTCGGGTCCGGTACGACGTACTCGGCCGGCACGCAGAGGTATTCCGCGTAGGTGCCCCACTGCGCCGTTCCGCCGATGGCGTAGCTCGGTGCGGCGGCCATCGGCGTGAAGTCACGATCGCGCGGCTCCAGCGGAAAGCCCGGGAGCGGAATCACCCGATCCCCCGTGGTGAAGCCCTCGACCTCGGCGCCCAGCTCGACGACCTCGGCGGCGGCGTCGGATCCGAGCACGTGGGGCAGCGGCAGGTCGCGTGTGACACTGCCCTCCCGGATGTAGTGCTCCAACCGGTTGGTGCCACTGGCGAGGATCCTGAGCAGAACCTCACCGGGCCCTGGCTCGGGTGTGGGTGCCTCCGCGTACTCCAACACCTCGGGACCACCGAAATCGCGCATGGCGACCACTTTCATGACTGCACTCCTGTCCTGGCCGAAGGGCCGGTGCCGCGCGTCCCCTGCGCGCATGTACGAAGGATGTCATACAACTTAGCAGTTGTGCGAGATCCCTCGTACAATGGCGTCGGTCACTCATCACAGGAGGACGAAGCACGTGACAGGTGCAGCGCCCCGGCGGCAACTTCCGCAGCCGAGCCGCGACGAGCTGCGACTCACCGCCGTGCTCGCGGCTCTCAGCGATGAGATTCGGCTGGCGGTCGTCCGCGATCTTGTTACCGCGACCGAGCCGTTGCCCTGCTCCGCCTTTGTCCTGCCAGTCACCAAGGCCACGATGACCTACCACTTCCGTGTCCTGCGCGAGGCCGGGATCATCGAACAACGGGAGCAGGGCAACCGGCGTATGAACCGGCTGCGGCGTGCGGATCTCGACGCCCGCTTCCCCGGCCTGCTCGATCTGGTCAACGCATAGCGGCGGCGGTCGGTTCGTGGCTAGGGGTGGTGGCAACCCGTGCCGCACCCAGGAGTTTCGTGGTTTCACCGCGTCGTCCGCCGGGGTTGCCCGGCCCGCAGGCCCACACGCTGATCCGGGGTGCCCGGCCGCTGCAGGTCGACGCTGATCATCAGCGCGGACCGCGCTGCGCAACGTCTATCGAGCAAGCCCGAGATCGTCAGCGATCTGCGCCGGCGTCGCCCCTGGCCGAGACCGGTACAGTGCGACCGCGTCGACCTTGAGTTGCTTCCTCACACGCCATCCGGCGAGCCGAAGATTGCCGCCGGGGTGCCGGTGTACCAGACGTTGTCGATCCGGACCCGGCGCATCACCCAGCGCGCACCATCGCGCATCAGCGCCACGTCGTAGCGGTTCTTGAGCAGCGCGTGCGTCCCGCGGTCCGCGACGAGCACGTGCTGGGCCTCTACCAGTGCGGTCAGGGTGGCGCCGTCCCCGGCGACGTCGGACCTCGGGTTGGTGACCTGGTGGGTGGTGACAACCCGACCGGCAAAGCCACCGAGAATGGTGTCGACGATGGTGTCCCGGCTGACCATGAGCGGGGGCCGCCCGCCCCAGCGGGCAGCGGCAGGCCGGAAGTCGAGCTCCGCGTCGGCCGCGAAGGAGGACGCGACCAGCGTTCGGTCGGCCAGGTCCTGGCCCAGCCCGAAGCGGTACAGCGCGTCCACGATCTCAAGGTGGTCACGCAATTCCCGGTCGATGGCGGCCGGCCCGACCGGCGGGGCGGCGAGAGCATGGCTTCGAGTGACGTACATGCCGCAAGCCTGGACCGGTCGGAATGCCGGATCAACATGAGTGTCTGCAACGATCGTGAAGCCGGGCTTCACGATCGGAAGGGCGATGGGTGCTGGAACGACAGGAACTCGACGCGTTCATCGCGGTCGCCGAGGAACTGCACTTCGGTCGCGCCGCGCAGCGGCTCCTCGTGTCGACGACCCGAGTCAGTCAGACAATCCGCAGACTGGAGCGGCGGGTCGGCGTGCCCCTGTTCAATCGCACCAGCCGTCGCGTGGAGCTCACCAGGGTCGGACGTGAACTGTACGACGACGTCAAGCCCGCCTGGGTGCAGATCGCCGCGGCGCTGCAGCGGGCGGTCGCGGCTGGCCGAGGCACGGCCGGGACGCTACGGGTGGGCTTTGTCGGCGCTGCCGGTGGCCAACTCGTGCTTGAGATCGCCGAGCTGTTCCGGGCGCGGCACCCCGATTGCGACGTGCGAATCCGGGAGGTCCAGCTCGGCGAGGTCGGGGCGTGGTTACGCGACGGCGTGGTCGACGTGGTGCTGGCCGCCTACCCGATCGGCGTGCCTGATGTGGTCGCGGGAGGTGCGCTGATCAGCGAGGCACGCATGCTGGCCGTGCCGGCGCAGCACCCGCTCGCGGCCCGGGACAGCATTCCGGTCGAAGACCTGGCGACGCTACCGCTGCTGGCACCGCCACCGGCGGCCGCAGAGCGGTCTGATGCCCGGACGCCGACGACCGAATCGGCCGCACCTCCGGTCAACGAACCAGCGACCGCGACGTTTCAGGAACTGTTGACGCTCGTCGGCTCCGGTCGCGGCATGCTCCCCGTCGGTGCCCACGTACGCCGCTACTACGCCCGACCCGACGTCACCTACGTCGTGGTCGCCGGCGCGACACCCGTCCAGTGGGGTCTCGTGTGGGGAAGAGGCGCCGCGTCCGCCCGCGTCCTGGCCTTCAACGAAGCGGCACTGGACCTCGTCCGTCACGGGTGAACCTGGTGCCGGCAATCTCGACATCCCCGGCGCAGTACCTCGAGCCTGCGGCGACGGTCAGGTGGCATCCGGCGAGACAAGCCCTACCCGCTGGTGGTAGGCGTCCTTGATCTGGAGCAGGTGGTCCTGCTCGACGGCGAAGTTGCGTGGTCGCGGGGTGTCCGGATTGGGGTCGAGAATGACCTCGGCGGCCCCGGTTCCCGCCAGCGCGACCACGTCGTCGACCACCTGATCGAGCGTGCCCACGCCGAGGGGGCGGCCCGCCGGGGCGGGTTCAGCCGTCAGCCGCGCCTTGATCCGAGGGACGAGCTGGGGAGCAGGCCGACCGGCGGCGGCGGAGGCGTCGGCCAGCGCCGGTAGACCGACCCGGCGCAGCCAGTCCAGGTCGGGGTTGATCGGATGCCAGCCGGTGCCGTGCCGGACAGTCCGCCGGAGAGCCGGCCGGCTTGCACCACCGACCCAGATCGGCACCCTTCCGCTCGCTGGCTGTGGACCGGTTGCGACGTCGGAGAACCGCAGCCCGTCGCCGTCGGCGCTGACCGTCTCCTGTGTCCACGCCCGAGTAATGATCTCGAGGTACGCGTCGGTGGTCCGACCGCGGGCGGTCGCGTCCAGCCCGAGCGCGGCGAACTCCGTGTCGGCCCATCCAGAACCGACGCCCAGCACGAACCGGCCCCGGCTCATCTGCTGCACCATGGCGCTCATCCGGGCGGTGAGCAGCGGGTGCCGGTACGGCAGCACGGCCACCGACGTGCCAAGACGGAGCTGCGTGGTCTGTCCCGCCAGCCAGGCCAGCAGTACGAAGGGGTCGTAGAACGGCGCCGGATAGGTCTCCGTCACCTGCGGCGTGGGCGCGACGTGGTCGGAGACCACGAGGGTGGCGAAATCGTTGTCCTCGGCGAAGCGCGCCCACGCCAGGAGCGTGCCGGGATCGGTCTCCGGGCCGAAGTTGGGCACGTTGAGGCCGATGCGGATCATCCTGCCGACCCCGGGATGTACGCCCGGAACGGTTCGGACAGCTCGGCTTCGGTCAGTGTGGTCTCACCGCGCCGGGCGATGCCGGGCAGCACCGCGGTCACCGCGTCGATGAGCCGCGCGGTCGTCTCGGGTTCCGGATCGATCTCGGTAGGGACGCTCTCCTTGCTCGCAGCGAAGACGATCTCGCGGATCCCAGCCGCCGCGGCCACCGTGCGGCAAAGTGCGCACGGCTCGCAACTCGAGTAGACCACCCCCCGGTCAGGCCGACCGAACCGGTGCGCCGAGCGGCGTCGCGGACCGCTGCGACCTCGCCGTGCGCCGCAGGATCCATGTCGGAAAGCACGGTATTGACCCCTGCGCCGATCACCACACCGTCCCGGACGACGACGGCAGCGAACGGCGGATGCCCGGCCGCGCCGCGGCGCCGCGCAAGGCCGACGGTGCGCGCCAGCATGCCCGGCTCGCCGCCGAGGGAGGCGATCGTCGCACCGATCAGGTCCGCACCGTCGTCGGGAGCGGCGAGGTCCTGGAAGAGCGTCACCTGGACACATGCGGGGCCGGCCAGACGGGAGTTGAGGGAGTTCCACGGCGTCCGCACCGGCGGTGCGACGAGGTGTGCCCCTGCCCGGGTGAGCCGACCGGTCGTGGCGGCGGTGTCGGCGACCTCGAAGGCCAGCCGTACCGGTCCGCTGGGGACAGCGGCGGTCTCCACCTCGTCGATGAACCGTGCCTGGGCCTCGTCGGCCAGCTCCAGCGTGGAGCGGCCGGCGTCGAGAATGACGACCCGCGCGCCGTCGGGCCCGGAGACGGCACCCGACTCCGGCAGGCCCAATATGTCGCGGTAGTAGGTCACCGCGTCGTCGAAGTCTGCCACGGTCAGGACGACGCGGAGTTGGTGTACAGGAAGCCCGTTCATGGCGGCACCATAGGAGCTGACACTGATGTCAGGGGCAAGGGTGGTGCCGGTCACAGGCCGGCCAGAAGGGTGAGAGCCGTGCGGATCGGGGAACTGGCGGCGCGGACCGGGGCCAGTGTGCGCTCGATCCGGTACTACGAGAAGCAGAACCTCCTCGGTGCCACCCGCAGCCACGGTGGCCAGCGGATTTTCGACGAGGAGGCAGTCGAGCGGGTGGCGCTGATCCGGCGCCTCCTCGACGCCGGACTCACCAGCCGGACCATGGCGGAGCTGCTGCCCTGCATCACCGACGCCGCGGTCCGCACCCCCTACCTGGCGCTGCGCCTGCACGAAGAGCGCCAGCGGATCCTCGACCAGATCGAGCGGCTCGGGCGTACGGTCGCCGCGCTCGACGCCGTCATCGGCGACTTCGGCGGGGGCGATGGCGGCAACCTGGCGGTACGTCGACGAGGCCGGCGGCCGGTCCGCTTGCGCCGACGGACACCGGCAACTTGACGTCGAGCGGTGCGCCGAAGAAAGAGCCAGCCGCCGCCCCACACAGCCCTTCGATCAGCGGTCGAGACGGTCGTACGCGGCGCGGGCCTGATGCACCCGTTCGATGTGGGTCTCGGCCCACTCCTTGATGGCCCGCTGCAGGGGCAGGAGTTCTCTCCCGAGGTCGGTGAGTGCGTAGTCGACCCGGACCGGCACCGAGGGAGTCACCGTGCGGGTGATCAGGCCGTCGCGCTCCAGCGTCCGAAGTGTCTGAGTGAGCATCTTCTCGGTGGCACCGGCGACGACGCGAGAGAGCTCGGCGTAGCGTAGCGGTCCGTCAGCCAGCGCACTGACCACGAGGGTCAGCCACTTGTCGCTGAGTGTGGCTAGAAGCTCATGGCCGGGGCACTCGGCGAGGTTGGCGTTGTACCGGCGGCGTGCCTCCGCCCGCCGCTCTGAAGCGGTCAGTGTGGTCATCGGTGCCTCTCCCCTCGGTGGCCAACGCACCTTGAAGTGCGTCCTTACTGAGCCGACGTTAGCGTGCCTAGGGTCGCTGCCATGAAGGCTGTGATCGTTCGTCACTTCGGGGGCCCCGATGTCCTCGAGGTTGCAGAGGTTCCCGAGCCGCGACCGGAGCGCGCCCAGGTGCGTATCCGGGTCGTCGGCGCCGCCGTCAATCGCATCGACCTGTCCACCCGGAGTGGCGCGTTGACCGCTGCCGGGCTCCTGCCGCCGTTGCCGTCGACAGGGCTCGGTTGGGACGTCGCCGGCGTGGTGGACGAGGTGGGCGCCGATGTTTCCACGTTCGTGGAAGGCGATGCGGTCATCGGGCTGCGCGATGTGCTGTCGGCGCCCGGCGCGCAGGCCCAGTGGGTGGTGCTCGACGCAGCGGCGGTCGCGGCGGCGCCGAGGTCGATCCCGCTCGTCGAGGCGGCCGCGCTGCCCCTGGTCGGCCTTACCGCGCTCGAGTCGCTGGACCTGTCGGGGGTGTGCCGCGGCGACACCCTCCTGGTGACCGGTGCGGCCGGCGGCATCGGCGCGCTCGTCGTCCAGTTGGCCGCGCGACGCGGCGTGCGCACCGTGGCCGTGGCCGGCGCCAAGGACGAAGAGGCGGTTCGGGGGTACGGCGCCGACGAGTTCATCTCCCGTGAAGGGCTGACCGTCCTCGGTGCCGACGTACGGCGGATCGTGCCCGGCGGAGTGGATGCCGCGATCGACGCCGCGGTCATCGGCATCGCTGCTCATGAGGCGCTCCGTGCGGGGGGCACCTTCGTGACACTGGTGCGCCCGTTTGCGCCGCCTCCTCTCCGCTCCACGCGGGTCGTCGTGGCCGAGTCGTGGGCCGACGGCACTCGGCTGGCCGACCTCGTCGCCCTCGTCGACGCCGGCCAGTTGACGCCACCGACCGCGCGGACCATGCCACTCGATCGCGTCGCCGAGGCACACGAGACGTTTGCCGCCGGTGGGGTACGCGGCCGGCTGGTCCTGGTGCCGTGACCGCAGCGCTACGACGACGGCGTAACACCGTCTTCGCCTATAGTCCACGTCTATCAGCGCGCCCCCCACCTCGGAATCGGCGACCACCCTCCACCACCGCAGCCATCCGGCCGATCCTCGACACCTCTCCGCCGCCTGCCGTGCCACAGGTGAGCCAGGGACCTAGCGGCAGGTATGTAGAGCCTGGACGCAGGGTCCTGCCGATTGTCGCGACGAAGTTCTCGTCGAACTGGTCGGCCAACCCACGTCTCGGTCCGGGCTTGGCGGGAAGGTCGTCGGCGGCAGCTAGTGGCCAGAGCTCTCATCCGGATTCGGCCACGGACCGTGCGGGTGTCGCAGATCCGCTGGAGGTGACTGTGGCGCAGCAACCGGTGGACGGCACCGTGTTACGTCGGATGAGCTGCCTCGGGTCGGCAGGGCCGATCAGGACGCCCACAGCAAGGCCAAGGTTTCCGCGGTGGGCACATTGACGTTCGACCCATAGGTGGACTGTCGCCCGGCCTGCTCCGGGTCTGCGCGGTTATCCGGTGGCGCTCGTCACCAGGGATTGCGGGGTGCCGACCGGGACAGTAGTTTGACAAACATCGTACAAGCGCACGATCCAGTCTGGAGGTGAGATGACCTTCGTCGACGAAGGGCTCGCCACTCGTCCCGGATTCGCCCGCACCTTCCGGCCCGACGACCTGACATTGGGGCTCATGTTCCCCCTCGAGTCGTACGACGGACCGATCCCGCGGATGGATGTCGGCGAGCAGGTGGCCCTCGCGCAGCTCGCCGAGCGGGTCGGCTTCGCCGCACTCTGGGCCCGCGACGTACCGCTGCTCGACCCGGGATTCGGTGACGCCGGGCAGATGTTCGACCCGTGGGTGTGGCTCACCCATATCGCCGGTAACACATCGCAGATCGCTCTGGCCACCGGTTCGACGGTGTTTCCGTTGCGCAATCCGATCGACATCGCCAAGGCGGCAGCGTCATTGGATCTGCTCTGCGACGGACGGCTCATTCTCGGCGCAGCCACTGGTGACCGGGGAGTCGAATTTCCCGCGTACGGCCTGGACCGGCAGCTCAGCGGGGACCTCTTCCGTGCCGGGGTGGGGGCCGTCCGCCGGCTGTGGGCCGATGACTTTCCGGCTCTGGATTCTCCGTTCGGGGTGATGCGTGACGCAGGCCTGCTTCCCAAGCCTGCGGGGCGACGGATCCCGGTGCTGATCACCGGAAACAGCCGACAGACTGTCCAGTGGATCGCCGAGCACGGCGACGGTTGGCTGATGTACCCGCGCCCGCTCCGTCAGCAGTACCACGTCCTGCGGTCCTGGGAGGAGGCGCTGGAGGAGGTCGGCTCGAACCGCAAACCGTTCGCCCAGTCACTCTATGTCGACCTGGTTGACCAGCCGGGGGCTGCGCCTGTGGCGATCCATCTCGGCTACCGCACCGGGCATCACTACCTGATCGAACATCTGGCCGCCCTTCGCGAGATCGGCGTGAACCACGTAATCATCAATCTCAAGTACGGTCGCCGTCCGGTCGACGACGTGTTGCGGGAGCTGGCCGAGGCGGTCCTGCCGCATCTCTCTCCTGCTACGAGCCAGCAGCCGTCCGGTACCTGAGCGAGGGGCGAGACCGCCGGGCGCAAGGTATCGGGGGCGCGCGGTCTGCCGCTTCGTGATCGGCGGGTGCTCGCCGATCGAGCATGTGCCGGCCGTGAGGCCCGCGCGTTGGTTTCCACGCGGGCCTCACGGCCGAGCAACCACCGCAGGACGTCGGTTGGGTGCCGGTACGGTGAGGTTTGTGGCTGCTGACGGAACCCGGGAACGTGCCGACGCCGCCCGTAATCGTGCACTGGTGTTGAGCGCAGCGGAGGAGCTGTTCGCGACGCGGGGTGCGGACAACGTGACGATGGACGACATCGCCCGAGCGGCCGGGGTGGGACGGGCGACACTGTATCGGCGCTATCCCGATCGCGCGTCGATCGCACTGGCGCTACTCGACCGCCACGAGCGCGCCCTGCAGGAAGAACTGCTGCACGGCGCTCCGCCGTTGGGCCCCGGTGCACCTCCGGCCGAACGGATGGCAGCCTTCTATGACGCGATGACGACTCTGCTGGAACGGCACGTCCATTTGGCGCTGGCAGCCGAGATCGGGCAGGTGCGGTACACGACCGGAGCGTACGGGTTCTGGCGGGCACACGTCCACGCGCTGCTGGTTGCTGCCGGCGTCGCCGATCCGAAGGTCCTGGCCGACATGCTGCTCGCGCCACTCGCGCCGGACCTGTACCGCTTTCAGCGTGCCGAACGGGGCCTGTCGCGCGAGCGCATCAGCGCTTCGCTGGCGTCGCTCGCGCACCGGCTCCTGGGCTCGTGATGCCGCACCTGCCGGCGGCCGTTCTCATGGAGGGATCGCCGTCGTGTCGCCCGCTATCCCTCGCCGACCAGTCCGGAGAAGACGCGAACGCGCGCCGTGAATGCCGTCTCTGTCTGCTGTAGCGCGCGCCCGTCACCGAGCAGATGACCACGGACACCGGCGGCCAACAGGGCGTCCAGCTCGAACGCCACCTGCTCGGCGTCTGCGGCGAGCGTGTCCGACGCGGCCCGGAGTTCGGTGGCGAGAGCCTCGAGCCACTCACCGCGTAGGTCCGCGACCGCCGCCTGGAGCGGCCCTGGACGGCCGGCCTGTTCTGCGACGCAGCGCTGGAGGAAACATCCACCGGGAAAGACGCCGCCGCGTACGTACCTCAGCCAGGCGGTGAGGAGCGCGGCCAGGCGTTCGGCACCGGCCGGGCTCGCCCACGCCGGCTCGATCACCGCTCGGATGTACACCTGCCGTGCATGCTCAACGGTTGCGAGCTGGAGCGCCTGCTTGGTGCCGTACAGGGCGGCCACACCGCTCTTGCTCATCCCCACGTCGGCGGCGAGTTGAGCCAGCGAGAGAGCGTTGAGCCCGTTGACGCTCGCGGTGGCTGCGGCCTGGTCGAGTAGACGGCTCCTGGTGCGCCGTCCCCGAGCCAGCCTGCCGTCCTCGATCGTCATGGACCACGATGATAGGACGCTCGTGCGGACGCCGCACTCCGCAGGGCAGTGCCACGACGCTCCGGGAAGGGCCGCCCCAATGGCCTGCACCAAGCCGGCGTGAGCGTCGGAGATGACCAGGCGGACCCCTGTGAGGCCGCGGGCGGTCAGGCTGCGCAGGAACGCCAGCCAGCCGGCGCCGTCTTCGTCGGAGGCGACGTCCAGGCCGAGGACTTCGCGTTGGCCGTCGGCGTTGACTCCGACGGCGATCAGCGCGTGGACGTTGACGGTGCGGCCGTGCTCGCGGACTTTCATCGTCAGCGCGTCGGTTCACAGGAACGGTGTAATGCCCTGAGTCCAAGGGCCGGTTGCGGAACGCCTCGACCTGGGCGTCCAGGTGGGCGGTCATCTCCGAGACCTGCGGCTTCGACAGCTGCCGGATCCCGAGTTGCTCGACCAGCTTCTCCACCCGCCGAGTCGACACGCCGAGCAGATAGGACGTCGCCACCACCGAGACGAGTGCCTGCTCGGCTCGCCGGAGGTGCGTCAGCAGCCAGTCCGGGAAGTACGAACCGGTGCGCAGCTTCGGGGTCGCCAGGTCAATCGTCCCGGCGCGGGTGTGTCCCACTCCGTTGCGGGTAGCTGTTGCGGGAGTTGACCCGCTCGTCGCTGCGCTGCCCGTATGCGGCGCCGCATATCGCGTCGGCCTCGGCGGACATCAACGCCGGCGTGAACGTCTTGATCAGCGCCTGCAACACGTCCGGCGACGCGCCCTCGATCTGCTCGCACAGCAGGTCAACGGGGTTCGCACTCTCAGATGCGGCTATCGGTTCCTCTCCTTCTATATGACCTGGTTGTCTCGAAGCATCACGCGGTGGCCGTCTCCTATCTACGCAACACGCCCATCACGGGCAAGTCGTACACCACTTCCGTGGGCGCAACCAGCCGCTCCGGCATGCACTGGCGTGCGCCATCTCGTCGCGTGACCGACGCGCGTAAAGGAGGGGCGACCGGGTAAGCGCGGCCCGACCGGACACGGACAGGGGAGGTACGCCGTGGCGACCATGACCATGGAGCAGAAGAGCGCCCTGAAGGACAAGAACTACGACCTCATCCACGCGATACAGATGTCCCTGGAGAACATCTACCGGATGGAGACGTACATCTCCGACGCCGAGGCGCGCGGAGACAGCGAACTCGCCACCTGGTTCAAGAAGATCCAGGAGAACAACCGCAAGGCGGGCGAGCAGGGCAAGCAGATGCTGATGGCGCGCATGCAGCAAGAGGGGCGCTGACCGTCGGCGAGTCGCCGGCCGGACCGCTCACCGGAGCCGTCCGGCCGGCGGCGTGTCCCTGCCCGGCGGCCCGCCGGCGGCTACGGTGTGAGGCGTGGCGACGACGGCGGCGGAGGAGATCCGGGTCGGGGAGCGCGTCGTGCGGGTTTCCAGCCCGGACAAGCCGTACTTTCCGGAGCGGGGACTGACCAAGCTCGACGTGGTGCAGTACTTCCTGGCCGTCGGCGACGGCATCCTGCGCGCCCTGCGGGACCGGCCGACCATGCTGGAGCGCTGGCCGCGCGGCGTCTTCGAGGGCGCGAAGATCGCGACCCGGCAGGACAACCGGGGCGACGCCTTCTACCAGAAACGGCTCCCGGCCGGTGCACCCGACTGGGTGCAGACCGCCCACATCACCTTTCCCAGCGGCCGCACCGCCGACGAGGTCGCGCCGAGCGAGCTGGCCGTGGTGGCCTGGGCGGTCAACCTCGGGACCTTGCGCTTCCACCCGTGGCCGGTGTCCAAGAGCGACGTCGAGCGGCCCGACCAGCTGCGCATCGACCTGGATCCGCTGCCCGGCGTCGGGTTCGACCAGGTGGTGCCGGTGGCGCAGGAGGTACGCGCGTTCCTCGACGAGCTGGGGCTGGTCGGTTACCCGAAGACCACCGGAGGCCGGGGGCTGCACGTCTACCTCACCATCGAACCGCGGTGGAGCTTCGGTGACTGCCGGCGCGCGGTGCTGGCGCTGGGTCGGGAGATGCAGCGCCGCCGCCCGGACCTGGTCACCACGACGTGGTGGCGCGAGCAGCGGGACCGGCCGGTCTTCGTGGACTACAACCAGATGGCCCGCGACCACACGATGACGTCGGCGTACTCGATCCGACCGACTCCGGCCGCGCTGGTGTCCGCGCCGCTGCACTGGTTCGAGCTGGCCGACGCCCGGCCGGAGGACTTCGACGTCACCACCATGCCGACCCGCTTCGCCGAGTGCGGCGACCCGCACGCCGGCCTCGACGAGCGGGCGTACTCGCTGGAGCCACTGCTGGAGCTGGCCGATCGGGAAGGGCTGGAAGCCCCGCCGGAGCGCTGACCCGGCGGGGCGACACCGACTAGTGCCAGTCGCTGATCCGCACGTCCCGCGGCGACGGTGCGCCCGCACCGGTCTCCACGAGCGACTTGAGGCTCATCAGGTACGAGCCCCACTTGGTGCTGCAGTGGTGCATGAACTCCACCGGTTCCTTCCAGCCCCGGTGGGTGAACAGCACGATCGTGTAGTCGCCGTCCTGGCGCAGGTTCCAGTCGACAGTGGTGCCGATCCACTCCTCGGGCCCGTCGACCACCCGCCACACCACCCGCTCGGAGGGCCGTAGTTCGACGACCTCCATGTCGAAGCCACCGGGCAGGAAGCGGAACTGGAGGATGCCGCCGACGTCACCACTGCCCGTGGTGTCGTCGGTCCACCATCCGGCCAGGCCATCGACGGTCGTCAGCGCGTCGTACACCTTCTCCGGCGTCGGGGTCTCGACCCCGATCCGGTGCAGAATGTCCACCATCTCGAATCTCCGATCTCGTCGGTCTTGTGTCGTCAATCCGGTTGTGTGCGTTGGATCGCCTCGGCGATCCGCTTGATCCGCCGCAGTCGGGCGTCCCATGCCGACCCGACCGAGGACAGCTGGGCCACCGCGCGGGCGAGCTGGGCGTCGTCCACCCGGTACCGTTTCTCCCGGCCGGCCGGCGTCGCCCGGACCAGACCGACCCGGTCGAGGACGCCGAGGTGCTTGGCCACCGCCTGACGGGTGACCGGCATCCGCTGACTCAGCGTGGTCGCGGTGCCGTCGCCCTCCATGAGCAGCAGATCGAGCATCCGGCGCCGGGTCGGGTCGCCGATCGCCGCCCAGAGGTCGTCGTCGATCTTCTCGGCAACCGCGGTGCTCATGGCCGCACCCGCAGCGTGGAGAGGTACCGCGTCAGTCGCTGGAGGTAGAAGTCCCAGCCGGCGACGTGCTCCTGGTACTGCTGCTCCAGGACCGCGAGTTCCCAGCCCAGCTCGCGGAAGCCGGTCTCGGTCATCCTGAGCAGCGTGCCGTCGCCGGACGGGGTCAGGTCGAAGGTGACCAGCAGCGAGTTGCCCGCCGCGGCGACCTCGTCGGCCGGGTGCGTCCACCGGAACGAGAACGTCCGTGGTGGCCGCGCGTCGATGACGTTGAACGACAACACGGTTCCACCGGCGTCGCGGACGCCGAAGACGATCTCTCCCGTCGAACCGGGGGTCGGGTCGTACCGGGCGTCGTCCGGCCACCACTGCCGGACGTGCTCGGGGCTGCTCACCACCTCGTAGACGACCTCGGGGGACGCCTCGACGTAGATCTCGCGTTGGATGGTTCCGAACTCCACGGCAGCCTTCTGCAACCTTTGGTTGCGCATGACGTTACCCGGGGAGTGGCCATGACGCAACCATTGGTTGCGTTTCGGGTGCCGGAGGTCAGCCCGCCGGTCCGCCCGGCCGGCGACCGTCCAGTTCGGCGAGGAGCCGCTTCGGCGCCACCGCCCGGTACGCGTCCTCGCAGACCTCCGCGACCTCGGCCCACTCCGCGCCCTGGTCCAGCCGCATCCCGAGCCACCCGCGATGTCCCACGTACGGGGGACGGAAGTAGACCCTCGGGTCGGCCGCCAGCAGCTCCTGCTGCGCGCCGGGCGGTGCGGCACACCACAGGTGGGGGAACTGGTCCTGATGGTGCCCGTCCGCCCAGAGCATGACGAAGGAGGTCCGGCCGCGGATGAACCAGGTCGGCGCGCCGTGGCTGAGTCGTTCCGTCACCGCTGGAAAAGCGGTGCAGAACGAGCGGATCCGCTCGAGTGGGCCGGCGTCGTCCATGGCCTCGCGACCTCCCGGATCGGGTGGTCCCCAGCTTAGGGCCGGCAACGGCGTCCCGGGTACCGGGGACATCGGGCAGGCCCCGGGCGTCGAGGGGTGGGCCCGTCGCTTCCGACGGTCCCACCCCTCGGCTGAGCAGCGGTCGCGGGCCGATCCCGGGTGCCGATCCCGGGCCCGCCGCTACGAGGCGTACGTCTCGTACTCCGCGACCCGCGGCGTGCCGCTCGCGCTGGTGATCTCGAAGGTGATCTTGCGGAGCGAGGTCGCCGGGAAGGTGATGACGCCGGCGCCACTGCCGGTCCGCAGGACCGCTCCGGTGTCGTGGTTGACGACCCGCCAGGATCCGATGTTGCCCACGGCGCCGGACGCTTCTCGGATGTTGATCCGGGCGACCGTGGTGGCGGAGTCCCACTTGATCGAGATCGAGCCGGTCGAGCCGGTCGGCGACCAGTACGTGCTCATGTTGCCGTCCCGCACGTTGCCGTAGCTCGTCCCGCTGGCCTTGCTGGAGCCGTCGGAGCCGGCCCCGATGCTGAGGTTCGTGCCGCTGGGCTGGCTCGGCGTCGGCGTGGGACTGGTCGGCGGGGGAGTGGTGGGCGCGGGCGTGGTCGGCGCGGGCGTGGTGGGCGCGGGGCTGGTCGGCCCCGGTGTCGGTGACTGCGGCGAGCAGTTTCCGTCGGACACCCGCAGGCCCGTGTTGGCCCCGGCCGTCTGCCGGACGATGTCCGGCACGCAGCTCGCCCCGTCGAGGCGGTACGAGTACGGGACGCTGACGCTGGTGGTGGACTGGACGTTGGGCCCGGCCGGGTAGTTGTCGCTGCCCGGGGAGGACCAGGTCACGCTGTTGAAGATGTTGCCGGCGACCTGCCAGTAGCCGCGTTCGTCGGTGTAGAAGGTGCCGAGCACGTCCTTGGAGTTGGCGAAGTAGTTGTTCTCCACCTTGGCCCGGGCGCCGGCCCGCGAGTTGATGCCGGACTCGTTCAGCCGTACGTAGTGGTTGTTGAAGATGTGCGCGATCCCGCCGCGCAGCAGGGGGGTGCGGGAGTCGATGTTCTCGTACAGGTTGTGGTGGTAGGTGATGAACCCGTTGGAGAGGTCGCTCTCGCTGGACCCGACGAGGCCACCGCGGCCGGAGTTGCGCAGGATGCTGTAGGACAGGGTCACGTACTGGGTGTTGTTCTTCATGTCGAAGAGGCCGTCGTACCCCTCCGACTCGCCACCCGAGGCCTCCAGGGTGACGTGGTCGACCCAGACGTTGCGGACGTCGCTCTCCATGCCGATGGCGTCACCGCCGTTGGACGTGGGGGAGCCCGACTTCTTCACGTTCCGGACGGTCACGTTCTGGATGATGATGTTGCGGGCCTCGCGGATGTGGATGCCGACCTGGTCGAAGACGGCCCCGCTGCCGACGCCGACGATCGTGACGTTGCTGATCTGCTTGAGCTCGATGACGCCGTCGGCGGTGTTGCAGCTCCCGCCCGACACCTTGCTGGTGTTGCCGTGGTTGATGGTCCCCTCGACCTGGATGATGATCGGGGTGCTGCTGCTGGCCCGGCCGCACAGTGCCGCGTGGACAGCGGTTCCGGTGGTGGCCCGGACGGTCTGCCCGCCGGCGCCGCCGGTGGTCCCGCCGTTGCTGCTCGCGTAGCCGGTGGCGGTGCCGGTCGCCGCCGACGCCTGGGGTAGCGGCAGGGCCACCAGGATCGCGGCGCCGAGGGCGCCCGCGGCCAGCGCTGCCTGGAGTCGCAGCGTGCCTTGTCGTCTCATCTCGTCTCACCTTCGTCCTCGAACGCGGGATGCTGCGTCCACGTGGTCTTCGCCCCGGCACCCGAACGAAACATCGATGAAACGCAATGCTAGGAAAGCGGTTTCCCCGAAGGCAAGGACTGCGATGTGCAGGTTTGTTGCAGCCCGCGTCACTCCCAGGGGCTGAGATCGCCGTCGAACTCGTGGAAGACCAGCCAGGTGCGGGTCGACAGCACCCCGGGAATGCTCTGCACCCGGCTCAGCACCACGTCGCGCAGGGTGGCGTTGTCCGGCGCGCGGACCAGGGCGAGCACGTCGTGGTCGCCGCCGAGCAGGGCGGCGTGCTCGATGTAGCGCACCCGGGCCAGCTCGGCGGACACCTCGCGCCAGGTGTTCTGCTCGATGGTGATGGCGACGTACGCCGACGTTCCCAGGCCGGCCGCCTCCGGCGCCACCTGTGCCCGGAAGCCGGTGATCACACCCTCGCGCACCAGCCGCTCCACCCGGGCGTACGCGTTGGTGCGGGAGATGTGGATGCGCTCGGCCAGCGTCCGCACCGAGGTGCGCCCGTCGCGCACCAGCTCGGCCAGGATGCGCCGGTCCACCTCGTCCAGGACGCGGGCCGATCGTCCCGTTCCGGCCTCCCCGGCCATCCCCGGACCGGACTCCTGGCTCATCGAACCGCCCCTCGTTCGCCAACCGTCCCGCGTTCACGGTGAATCTTGAGTCAATCATCCGACAGCAGGAGCATAGGCGCACCAGATGTCCAGGAGGTACCGCCGTGACGACCACACCCCAGGTCCGCCGGGCGTCCCAGCGCGCGCCCCGGCCGGCCACCACGCCGGAACCGGCCCGCGCGCTGCTGCCGGCCGGCGAGCCGGTACGCCTGCTCGCCCCCGACGGCACCCCGCTGCCGGCCCCCGCCGACTACCCCGAGCCGCCCGTCGAGGCCCTCGCCGAGATGTACCGCCGGATGGTGATCGGCCGCCGCTTCGACGTCCAGGCCACCGCCCTGACCAAGCAGGGCCGGCTGGCCGTGTACCCGTCCTCCCGAGGCCAGGAGGCCTGCCAGGTCGGGGCAATCCTCGCCCTGCGCGACGACGACTGGGTCTTCCCCACCTACCGCGAGTCGATGGCGCTGACCGCCCGGGGCATCGACCCGGTCGAGGTGCTGACCCTGCTGCGCGGCGACTGGCACTGCGGCTACGATTCCGCCGCCCGGCGCACCGCCCCGCAGTGCACCCCGCTCGCCACCCAGTGCGTGCACGCCGCCGGCCTGGCGTACGGGGAGGCGTACCAGGGGCGCGACACGGTTGCGCTGGCGTTCATCGGCGACGGTGCGACAAGCGAGGGCGACTTCCACGAGGGGGTCAACTTCGCCGCCGTGTTCAAAGCGCCGGTCGTCTACTTCGTGCAGAACAACCGGTACGCGATCAGCGTCCCGCTGTCCCGGCAGACCGCCGCGCCGAGCCTCGCGTACAAGGGCGTCGGCTACGGCGTGCCCAGCGAGCAGGTCGACGGCAACGACCCGGTCGCCGTCCTGGCCGTGCTCACCCGGGCGGTGGAACACGCCCGCGCCGGCCACGGTCCGTTCCTGGTCGAGGCGCACACCTACCGGATGGAGCCGCACACCAACGCCGACGACGCCACCCGCTACCGGGACGCCGACGAGGTGGAGGCCTGGCGGGACCGGGACCCGGTCGCCCGGCTGGGGACGTACCTGCGGGCCCGGGGCGCGCTCGACGACGCGACCGTGGCCGCGGTGGCGGAGGAGGCCGAGGCGTACGCGGCGGACCTGCGGGTCCGGATGCACGACAAGCCCACCGTCGAGCCGCTGAGCCTCTTCGAGCACGTGTACGCGGAGCCGACCCCGCAGCTGGTCGAGCAGCGCGAGCAGGTCCGCGCCGAACTGGCCGCCGACCAGGAGGGGGACGCCTGATGGCCACCATGACCATGGCGAAGGCGCTCAACGCCGCGCTCGCCGACGCGCTGCTCGACGACGAGCGGGTGGTCGTCTTCGGCGAGGACGTCGGACAGCTCGGCGGCGTCTTCCGGATCACCGACGGGCTCCAGGCCCGCTTCGGCGACAAGCGCTGCTTCGACACCCCGCTGGCCGAGGCCGGCATCGTCGGGTTCGCGGTCGGCCTGGCCATGTCCGGCCTCCGCCCGGTCGTGGAGATGCAGTTCGACGCGTTCGCGTACCCGGCGTTCGAGCAGATCGCCTCGCACGTGGCGAAGCTGCGCAACCGCACGCGGGGCGCGCTCGCCGTGCCGATCGTCATCCGCGTCCCGTACGCCGGCGGCATCGGTGGCGTCGAACACCACTGCGACTCCTCCGAGGCGTACTACGCGCACACCCCCGGCCTGAAGGTGGTCACCCCGGCGACCGTCGCCGACGCGTACTCGCTGCTGCGCGAGGCGATCGAGGACCCGGACCCGGTCGTGTTCATGGAGCCGAAGAAGCTCTACTTCGCCAGCGCCGAGGCGGAGCTGCCGGCGCGGACCGAGCCGTTCGGCCGTGCCGTCGTCCGCCGCACCGGCACCGACGCCACGCTCGTGGCCTACGGGCCGGCGGTGCCGGTCGCGCTGGAGGCCGCCGAGGCCGCCCGCGAGGAGGGCTGGGAGCTGGAGGTCGTCGACGTGCGGACGATCGTGCCGTTCGACGACGGCACCGTGGCGGCGTCGGTGCGGAAGACCGGCCGCTGCGTGGTGATCCAGGAGGCGCAGGGCTTCGCCGGGGTCGGCGCCGAGATCGCCGCCCGCGTGCAGGAGCGCTGCTTCCACGCGCTGCACGCCCCGGTGCTGCGGGTGTCCGGCCTGGACATCCCGTACCCGGCGCCGATGCTGGAGCACACCCACCTGCCGTCGGTGGACCGCGTGCTCGACGCGGTCGCCCGGCTCCAGTGGGACGACCAGCCGGACGAGCGGTGGGCGGCGGCATGAGCGAGCGCGTCTTCCTCCTGCCCGACCTGGGGGAAGGGCTGACGGAGGCGGAGATCGTCGAGTGGCGGGTCGCCGTCGGCGACACCGTGACGGTGGACCAGACCGTCGTCGAGGTGGAGACCGCCAAGGCGGTCGTCGACGTGCCGTGCCCGTACGCCGGCCGGGTCGTGGCCCTGCACGGCGCGGCCGGTGAGGTGCGGCCGGTCGGCCAGCCCCTGATCACGATCGCGCCGCTGGACGCCGCCGTGCCCGCCGAGCCGCCGGGGCACGCCACCTACCGCGAGGAGGAGCGGGCCGGCTCCGGGAACGTGCTCATCGGGTACGGCACCGGGCACGGCGGCGCCGGCCGGCGCCGCCGCCGGCCACGCCCGGCGACGGTGGACGCGGCGACCGGACCGGCGCCCGTCGCCGCCGCGCCGGCGTCCGTCGGCCGGCACCCGGTCCTGGTCATCTCGCCGATCGTGCGGCGGCTGGCGAAGGAGCGGGGCGTCGATCTGGCGACGGTCCGCGGCACCGGCCCGGGCGGGGTGATCCGCCGCGCCGACGTCGAGTCGGCCGCCACCCCGGCCGCGCCGGCCCGGCTCGCCGCCGTGCCGGACGTCCCGGACCCGCACGTCGGGCTCGGCGACGGCGACGTGGTGGTGCCGCTGACCGGCATCCGCAAGGCGATCGCCGACAAGCTGTCCCGCAGCCGCCGGGAGATCCCCGAGGTCACCATCTGGGTGGACGTCGACGCGACCGCCCTGCTGGAGACCCGCGCGGCGATCAACGCCGCCACGCCGGACGCTCCGGTGAGCATCCTGGCCCTGCTGGCCCGCGTCTGCCTGTCCGGGCTGCGACGGTTCCCGCAGCTCAACGCCCGGGTGGACAGCGAGGCGCAGCGGATCGTCCAGTCGGCCGGGGTGCACCTGGGCATCGCCGCCCAGACCGAGCGGGGCCTCGTGGTGCCGGTGCTGCGGGACGCGCAGCGGCTCACCACCGCCGAACTGGCCGCCGCGCTGGCCGAGACCACCGCGGCGGCGCGGGCCGGCACCCTGCCACCGGCCCGGCTCACCGGCGGCACGTTCACGCTCAACAACTACGGCGTCTTCGGCGTGGACGGCTCCACCCCGATCATCAACCACCCGGAGGCGGCGCTGCTCGGGGTCGGGCGGATCGTGGACAAGCCGTGGGTCGTCGACGGGCAGCTCGCGGTGCGGAAGGTGACGCAGCTCAGCCTCACCTTCGACCACCGGGTCTGTGACGGCGGGGTGGCCGGCGGTTTCCTGCGGCACGTCGCGGACTGCGTCGAGCGCCCGGCGGTGCTGATCGCCAACCTCTGAACGGACGCGGGGTGCGCCCCTGGCGGCCGCTCGGCCGCCAGGGGCGCCGGTGTTTCGCGCGCCGACGGCCGGGAACGCCGCACCGGGACCGGCACCGCGGAGGAGGCTCGGGTGGGGTATCCGGACGTGCTCACCTCGATCGGGGTGCGCCGGCACGCGGTGGCCGGCTCACCCCTGTTCTGCGACGCTCGGGAACACGGCCTGACCGGCGACGGGAAAACCAACGACCAGCCCGCCCTCGCGGCGCTCGTGGACCGGCTCGGCGCCGCGTACGCCGCCGACGGCCGGGCCCGGCTCATCTACTGCCCGCCCGGGGTGTACTCCATCCGGGACGCCGGGACCGTCTGGCGCTCCGGAGTCTCGCTTGTCGGCGCCGGCGCGGGCGCGACCCGGTTCGTCCTCAGCAACGACGGAAACCGGGCCGAGCCGGTGCCGCTGGCGTACTTCACGGCGCAGCTGCACGGCGCCAGCCCGACGCACCACCTGGCGCACGTCGAGTTCTCCGGCTTCGAGATCGACGGCTCCGGGGTGGCGATGGCCGACTACAACCCGCTCGCCAAGGGAATCGGCCTGCAGTTCATCACCCGGGGCATCTTCCGCGACCTCTACATCCACCACACCGCGGCCACCGGTCTGGGCTGCGACTTCCTCCAGGACTGTCTGATCGACACGGTGCTGGTGGCCGGCTGTGGCCGGGAGGACGACGGCACCCAGATGGGCGGGGCCGGCATCGGTGTCGGGGTCGGTGGCTGGCGGGACTCCGTCGAACGCTTCAACATCACCAACAGCAGCGCGGTCGGCAACGCCACCAACGGCATCTTCGTGGAGCTGCAGGACCCGGACCAGCCGCGCCCCCTCGGCGTACGGATCATCGGCTGTCACGCCCAGGGCAACCGCTTCGGGATCTCCGACTGGGGAATGAACGGTTTGATCGTCACGGCGTGCACGATGACCGGCAACCTGGACGCGGGCTTCCACGTCTCGGCCAAGGGCACCACCAACACGGCCGGCAAGGGCGGCCTGGTCACCGACTGCGTCATCGACGGCAACCTGCGCGACGGGATCAGCATCGGCAACACCCCCGGCCCGTACACGATCCGCGGCAACCGGGTCAGCGGCAACGGCCGCTACGGCTACCACCACCGGTCCCTCGGCGAGAGCACATCCGAGGCGGGCGTCGCCGAGGAGATCATCATCGAGAGCAACGACTTCTACGGCAACAGCGCCGACGGCATCCGCATCGACCGGCCGATGCGCGAGGCGGTCGTGCTCAACAACCGGATCCGCAACAACGGCCGGCAGTGCGCACCGGCCGCCACCGGGGGCGGGGACTTCGTCCGCTACAGCGAGCGCAGCATGATCGACCGGCAGGCGGCCTGGCGGGACGACGCGCACCGGGGCAAGGTGCTGCGGGTCGGCCGCCGGTACGCGGTGGTCGTGGAGAACAACGGGGCGGAGCTGCGGCTGGCGCCCATCCGCCCCGGCTCGGAGACCAGTTGGAGCGCCGACACCCCGCCGCCGGGAAGCGCTTACGAGCTGCCGGACGCGCCGCCCGTGCGGGCCGGGCTGACCATCAACGCGGCGGTGGACTCGCTGACCATCCGGGGCAACCGGATCTGGGACAGCCAGGACCCGCAGACCCAGACGTACGGAATCTGGATCACCGAGGCCGGCAGCGCCGCCGGGTGCCGGGTGCAGGACAACGACCTCGTCGGGAACGAGCTCGGCGGGATGCGGCTGGACACGCCGCCGATCGGCGGCCGCTGGACGGGCAACGACGACGGTTCCGACTGGGACTGACCCCGGACACCGGCGGCGGCCCCCGGTCCGCGCGGGCCGCCGCCGGTCCGGGTCAGCTCGCCGGCGTCGGTGCCAGGACCACCGTCGCGGTCCCGGTCTGCGGCGGTACGCCCGGCTCGGTCGGCGCGTCGGTGTACTCCGCGACGAACACCGCGGTCAGGTTGTCCGCCCCGCTGTGCCCGCCGTCGACGAACGTGGTGATCGTGCCGGTGCACCCGGAGGCCGACGACAGCGGGTGACCGTGCTGGTCGTGCCCGAGGATGTAGGTGACCGTGACCCGGGAACAGTCCACCGGCAGGTCGTCGGTGACCTTCACCTCGAAGGCGACGGTCTGGCCGAACTCGAACGGCTGGCCCGCCACCGGGCTGGCGAACTCGACGATCGGCGGGCGGGGGCCGATCAGCAGCGGCAGGGTCGCCGCGGCGGACCGCCCGGTGCGGTCGGTGACCTTCACGGTGGGCTGGTACGAGCCGTTCGCGGTGTAGGTGTGGCCCGGGTTCGCCTCCGTCGAGTCGACCGTCCCGTCGGCGTCGAAGTCCCACGCGTACCGCAGCCGGTCGCCGTCCGGATCCACCGTCCCCGCGCTGGAGAACTGCACGGTCAGCGGCGCCTGCCCGGCGGTGGGCGTCGCGCTGATCTTCGGAACCGGGGTCCGGTTGCCCCGGACGAAGTCGATCCGGGCCAGCTGGGCGTCGGGGTTCTCGGCGAAGTAGCCGTCGCCGTACTCCAGCACGTAGAGCGCGCCGTCGGGCCCGAACTCCAGGTCCATCGGGTTGTCCACGACCAGGGACGGAACGACCGGCCGGATGTCGCGTACGTCGCCGCGGCGGTCGAGGCGGAACTCCTTGATGTAGTCCCGGGTCCACTCGTAGAACAGCGGCACCCCGTCGTAGTACGCCGGCCACTTCGTCCGGGAGGCGCTGCGCCGGTCGTGGTCGTACGCCGGACCGGCCATCGGACCGATGCCGCCGGTGCCCAGCTCGGGGAACTCGCCGGAGGCGGCGGACGGGTACCAGACCTGCGGCGCGGCGACCGGCGGGAGGTTGCGCAGACCGGTGTTGCGCGGCGAGTCGTTCACCGGCCGCCGGCAGTCGAACTCGGGACCGGACCGCCCGGTGGCGAAGTCGTGGTCCCGGTACGCCAGGTCCGGCGTGACGCAGTACGGCCAGCCGTAGTTCGCCGGCCGGTCGACTCGCATCCAGCGGCCGTGCCCGGCCGGGCCGCGGTCGGGGTCGGCCGACGAGGCGTCCGGCGAGTAGTCGGCCAGGTAGACGTCGTCGGTGCGCCGGTCGACGGCGAACCGGAAGGGGTTGCGCAGCCCCATCGCGTAGATCTCGGGTCGGGTCTTCGGGGTGCCCGGCCGGAACAGGTTGCCCGGCGGGACGCGGTAGCCGCCGTTCGGGCCGACCCGGATGCGCAGCAGCTTGCCGCGCAGGTCGTTGGTGTTCGCCGAGGTGCGCTGCGCGTCGAACGCCGGGTGCCGGTCGGCCCGCTCGTCGATGGGCGTGTAGCCGTCGGAGAAGAAGGGGTTGGTGTCGTCGCCGGTGGACAGGTAGAGGTTGCCCCTGCTGTCGAAGTCGATCTGCCCGCCGACGTGGCAGCAGATGCCCCGGTCGGTCGGGACGTCGATGATGCGCTGCTCGGTCCGCAGGTCCAGGGTCGCGCCGGTCAGCTTGAACCGGGACAGCCGCAGGACGCCCCGGAACGGCGCCCAGTCGGCTTCGGTGCCGACCAGCGGGGCGTCGCCCTCGTTGACGTCCGGCGTGGCCGGGTCGTCGGTCGGGGTGTCCAGGCGCGGTGAGTAGTACAGGTAGACCCACCGGTTGCGGCTGAAGCCCGGATCGATCGCGATGCCCTGCAACCCCTCCTCGTCGTGCTCGTAGACCGGCACGTCGGCGGCGAGGGTGTTCAAACCCGTACGCGGGTCGTGGATGCGGACCTCACCGGTGCGGGCGGTGTGCAGCACCCGTAGGTCGGGCAGGACGGCGAGGCTCATCGGCTCGCCGGGGAAGTCGTTGAGGGTGACCTTCTGGAAGCTGCTGTCCGGCGGCGGCGCGGTGGCGGGCGCGGCGGTGGCCGGGCTGGCCGGCGCGGTGAGGCCGGCGCCGACCAGCAGCAGGGCGGACAGGTACGCGGTCCTTCTCGTCATGTGCTCGTCCCCCGAGAGGTGGTGGTCAGTAGCGCAGCGAGGCGAGGTGGTCGTAGCCGACGCGGGCGGTGGTGAGCGCGTCCGCGGGAGACCGCGGCGGGGTGCCGGCGTCGTCGCGCTCGACGATGTACTCCTCGATGCCGGGTGCCTGCGCGAAGACACGACCGAAGTCGATCAACCCGTCGCCGAGGTCGGCGAAGCTGGCGTTGACGTCCATGTCCTTGACGTGGACCTGCCGGATCCGGCGGCGGTGCGCGCGGATCACGTCGACCGGGTCGTGGGCGCCGCGCCAGGTCCAGAACAGGTCGAGTTCGAAGTGGACGTTGCGCGGGTCGGTGCCGGTGGCGAGGATGTCGAACCCGGTCCGGCCGTCGGTCAGCGGGACGAACTCCAGCTGGTGGTTGTGGTAGCCGAAGTCGATACCGGCCCGGCCGGCCAGGCGGCCGGCCCGGTCGAGGTCCCGGGCGAGCGCCCGGTACCGCTCGGGGTCCCGGATCGGCTGGCCCTGCTCGTCCAGCCCGAACCAGGGGTGGACGAGGTACCGGCAGCCGACCGTGACCGCGTCGGCGAGCGTACGCTCCCAGGCGTCCGCGTCGAACGGCTGCGGGATGCCGGCGTGCCCGGACGTCGCGCGCAGGCCGGCGTCGTCCAGGGCCGCGCGGAACTGCGCCGCGGTGCGGCCGACGAAGCCGGCGTGCTCGACCCGGCGGTAGCCGATCCGCCGGAGTTCCGCGAGGGTGCCGGGCAGGTCGACGGCGAGCTGGTCGCGGAGGGTGTAGAGCTGGATGCTGATCCGGTCGAGCGGCACGCGCCGGCGACCCGGTCGGGCGTGCCCGGGGGCGTCGGTGGCCCCGTGTGGGCCGGGGGCCGCCGCCGCGGCGGCCGGCGAGGCGATCATTCCGGCGGTCCCGAGCGCGGCGGCGGACGCGGTGGCCGCGCGCAGGACGCCCCGACGGGTCAGCGGGTCCCGCCCGGGCTGGTGGTGGTGCTGGTCCACGGTGGTGGTCCTCCCTGCCGGACCGAGAAGTCCGGCCGTCGGCGGCCGCACCGGCCCCGCGCGGGCACGACGGACCGGCCGGGCGGTCGCCCGGCGATGGCGGTCACGACGCCGGCGCGGGCGCGCACCGGGGCGCCCGTCACCGCTGGCAGGTCCGATATCGACCGATGGACAACTTTGTATCTAGTTGGCCACCGTACCCTTACGGCTGGTCCGACGCAAAGGTCTGTTATCGGGATCGAAACTTTCGATGACCGAAGCAAAAGATGTTCCGGGCGGCGGCCGAACGAGGCTCGGGCGAACGGGCCGGGCGGGCCGAAGGCGGACGGTCGACGGCGATCAGGCACGGTCGGTAACGGCCGGCGCAGGGCGCGCCGGACCGGAAAACGCGGGCGATAATTGCGCCGGGCGATTCTCCGAAAATGCGTTCCCGACGGCGTGCGGCCGAGAGAATGTGGCGGAGGGAAAGCAATAAACGGGGGGACGCTCATGGATTTCAGGCGGCGAATGACGCTGCTCGCGGTGACCGTCGCGGCCGCACCGTTGGCGCTCGTCGGATGCACCGCCGACGGCAAACCGGGCGAACGGCGGGCCGAGGGGCGGGCCGCCCCGCCGGAACTGACCGTCACACCGTCCGACCGGACCCGGGACGTCCCGATCAGCGCCGAGGTGGGCACCGCCGTCAAGGGCGGCAAGGTGACCTCGGTCCGGATCACCGACGACAAGGGCACGAAGGTCGAGGCGGAACCGCGGGAGGACGGCTCCGGGTGGGTGCCGGCGACTCCACTGAAGCCGAAACGGACGTACACCGCCGAGGTGACCGCAACCGGCGACTCGGGTGCCACGACCACCCGGAAGACGACGTTCACGACGATGCCCGAATCCACCCGACCGCAGATCACCAGCACGTTGTATTTCGCCGACAAACGGACGTACGGAACCGCGATGCCGGTAACCGTCGCGTTCGACCCGCCCATTCCGAAAGAAGCCAGGGCGGCGGTGCAGCGGCGATTGTTCGTGAAGACGAACCCGCCGCAGCCGGGGGTGTGGTCGTGGGTGTCCGACGGCAGCCAGGTCTACTACCGGGCGCCCGAATTCTGGCGGCCAGGCACCACGATCAGCGTCCGGGCCGGGCTGAAGGGCCTGCCGATCGGCAAGGAGTACGTGGGCGACAGTGACCGGCGGGCGACGTCCAAGATCGGCCGGCAGGTGTCCCTGGAGATCGACAACGCCACCAAGCAGATGTCCGTCCACCGCGACGGCAAGCTCCTCCGCAGGATCCCGGTGAGCCTCGGCAAGCCGAGCACGCCGACCTCCAGCGGCAAGATGGTGATCATGGAGAAGCACCAGTTCACGACGTTCGACACCCGGGGTTCGGCCGACCCGTACGTCGTCGACGTCGAGGACGCGCAGCGCCTCACCTGGGGCGGGGAGTTCATCCACGGCGCGCCATGGTCGGAGGGGGACCAGGGGAACCGGAACGTCTCCCACGGCTGCACCAACGTCTCCGCGATGGCGGCGGACTGGCTGATGAACGTCACCCAGGTCGGTGACCTGGTGACGGTCAAGGGCACCGAGGTGGAGCTGAACGAGGGCAACGGCTGGACCGCGTGGAACGTCAGCTGGGACCGGTACGTCAAGGGCAGCGCCCTGCCCGTGCCGGCCGGCCTCGGTCCGAGCCCAACCCAGGCGCCGCACCCGGGCGCCGTGGCCGGCGGCTCACCCGTGCCGGCGCCGTCCGTCCGCGGCGGCTGACCGGTCAGGTACGCGGGGGCCCGGATCCGAGGTTGATCCGGGCCCTCCCGCGCGTCGCGCTCCGGCCTCCGTCCGGGCTCGGCACCGGGGCCGAGCTGATCAACGCAGCGGCACCCGGGCCACCCCGGCGCCGGTCAGGCTGCCCAGCCACAGGTGCTCGCCGTGCTGGCGGACCCCGGTGACCATGTCGTACCTCCCGTCCGGACCGTGCAGCGTCCGCAACACCCGGCCCTCACCGTCCACGAGCGCCACCAGGCCGTAGCGCAGCGGCTTCGGTTGCACCGCCGCCGGCAGCACGGCGACGAGCTGCCGCAGCCTGGGGTGCGGCAGCAGCCGCTCGGCGACCGGCACACGCGGGCTGGGCAACGCGATCCAGTACGTCCCGTCACCCACCGCGGCCACGTTGTCCGGGTACGCGGGCAGGTCCGCCAGGACGGTGACCGCGCCGTCCGGCAGGCCGACCCGGACCAGCCGGTGCGTCGCCGTCTCGACCAGCATCAGCGCGGACTCGTCCGGGGTGAGCGCCACACCGTTCGGGAAGTACAGCCCCGCGCAGACCACCTCGGTGCGCCCACTGCCCGGGTCGTACGCGAGCACCCGTCCGTTCGGACGGTGCTCCAGCAGGTCGCGTTTCCAGTGCGACACCGGGAACCGGCTGGACGAATCGGTGAAGTACACCGTGCCGTCCCGGGCGATCGTCGCGTTGTCGGCCAGGTGCGGCCGGGGCCCGGCACCGCCCAGCTCCCGGACCGTCCCGTCCCCGGTCACCCGCAGCAGCCCCCGGTACGCGTCGCAGACCACCAGGCTGCCGTCACGCGGGTCGATCTCCACCCCCAGCGGGCGGCCGCCGGTCTCGGCCAGCAGCTCCGGCCGGGTTCCCGCGGGCGCGTCGACCGGCCACCACCAGATGGCGCCGTCCTCCGATCCGCTGACCACCCGGCCCGCCGGATCGATCACCACGTCCTCCGGTCCGGACCGGCCGGCGGGCAGTGGCAGCAGGTCGACGGCGTCGAGCCGGCGGTCGGTGGGCGCCCACGGCCCGTCGAGCGGCGGTGGCACCGTGGCCGGCTCGCGGACGGGACGGATGAGCCACGGTGCGCGGGGGCGGGGTACGCTCATCCGCCCATTCTCACCCGCCGATGCGGGGGTGTCGCCCGGAAGGGGGATCCCCGACGCCTCCGGGTGCGACCCTGGTCGTACCCGGATCCCGTACCGCGGCACGAGGGAACTGTCGGTGGTGCCGGCTAGATTCGTGGCCATGGGACAGCGGGACGAGCGGTTCCACGTCGAGGTCCGCGTGGGCGACCGGGTGGTGGACGTGCGAGCGACCGGCGAGGTCGACATCGCCACCGTCGGCGCGCTGCGGTCGGCCCTGTGGGCCGCGCCGGCCCGGTCGGTGCTCCGGCTCGACCTGTCCGGCGTCCGCGTCCTCTCCGCCGCCGGGGTCCGCGCGCTGGCCGCCGCGCACCTTCGGTTCCGCGCCGGTGGCGGCGAGCTGGTGCTGGTGGGCCCCGATCCGGTGGTGGCCCGGGTCCTGCGGGTGACCGGCCTGTGTCGGGTGGTCCGGGTCGTCGACGACGTGCCCGACCCGGCCGCCGGCCCCGCCCTCGTCGCAGCCTGACCGATCACTTCTTCGTCGACCGGCCGCGGAAGCCTCGCTTCCGCGGCCGGTCGACGTGGCTGCGGCCCGCGGTGTTAACAGGGGACCCTTCCTCTACCGCAGGCGTTAACGGGGGGCCCTTCCTCTACCGCAGGCGTTAACAGGGGGCCCTTCCTTACACCGTCAGCGGACGGCGAGCAGGTCGACGACGAAGACCAGGGTCTCGCCCGGCTTGATCACGCCGCCGGCGCCCCGCTCGCCGTAGCCGAGGTGCGGCGGGATGGTCAGGCGACGCCGGCCACCGACCTTCATGCCGACCACGCCCTGGTCCCAGCCGGCGATGACCCGGCCGCCGCCGAGCGGGAACTCGAAGGGCTCGCCCCGGTTCCAGGACGCGTCGAACTCGCGCCCGGTGGAGTGCGCGACGCCCACGTAGTGCACGCGGGCCACCTGTCCGGCCCGTGCCTCGGGTCCGTCGCCGACGCTGATGTCCTCGACGACGAGGTCGGCCGGCGGCGCGCCCTCGATCGGGCCCACCTCGGGCTTGCCTGCCTGGTTCATCCGGGAGTCTCCTGCCGTGACCGTCGTGACGTGCTTCGTACCGTGATCCTGCCGGATCGTGATCGGCCGATGCGCGCAGGGAGACCCGGGCCGGGCGTGGCGCGGACGAAGCGGGCGCCACCGGTGGTGGCGCCCGCCGTCGGGGGTGTTGCGGGATCGGTCAGCGCAGCCAGGGGAAGCGCTGGACGAGGGGGACCCTGGCCCAGGTCCTGCCGAGGCCCCATGTGTCGCCGGCGTTCAGCAGGGCGATGACCGCCAGCACCGCGGCGTAGACGAGGTGGTCGTCCATGAACGGGTTGTTCTCGGGAGGCAGGACGGCCGTCCACATGAGGACCAGGAGCAGCCCGCCGGTGACGGCGGCGACGCGCACGCCGATGCCGAGCAGGAGGGCGGTGCCGATGGCCGCCAGGCCGATCATGAACAGCCAGTCGGCCCAGACCGCGCCGGCGATGCCGTTGTAGAAGCCCTTGAACGGTCCGGCCGCGCCGAAGGCCAGGAAGCCCTTGGTCGGGCTGCCACCGTTGATCCAGGCGTTCTTGGCCTCGGTCGCCAGGCCCAGCCCGAACAGCTTGTCGAGGAAGGCCCACAGGAAGACCCAGCCGAGCGCCAGGCGGGTGCCGGCCAGCACGTAGCGGGCTGCCCGTTCCCGGCGGGTCTCGGCCTGCGGCCGGTTCGCGTCCGCCGGGTTGATGGTCTTGGCGGTGTTCCGCTTGGTCGTCGCGGTCATCGTCTCCACGTCCCTTCCTCTGCTCGCACCGCGCTTCCCGGTGGCACCTCCATTGGACGCCGGGGCGCCGTCGGCCCGTCAGAGGCGACCGGGCCCTCCCGGACCGGGACCTTGGACCCCTTCCGGTCGGTCCGCTCGGCCGTGCGGATGCGGTCCCGCGACCCTGACCGCGCCACCCGTCGCCGCCATACCGTCCGAGGTGGAAACGGCGAGGAGGTCGTGATGAGGACTTGGCAGGTAGGCGACGTGATGACCCGGGACGTCGCGACGGTGGGCGAGGAGACCCCGTACCGGGAGATCGTCGACGTGCTCGTCCGGCGTGGCATCAGCGCCGTACCGGTGATCGACGGGTTCCGTCGGGTGCTCGGCGTCGTCTCCGAGGCGGACCTGTTGCACAAGATCGAGCGGGCCGGTCACCCGGACCAGCGGCGGATCTTCGAGGGGCGGCGGCACCGTTCCGCGCGGGAGAAGGCGGACGCGCTGGTGGCGCGGGACCTGATGACCGCCCCGGCGGTCACGACCTGGCCGACGGCGACCATCCCCGCCGCGGCCCGGCTGATGGACCAGGAGTCGGTGAAGCGGCTGCCGGTGCTCGACGACCTCGGCCGCCTGATCGGCATCGTCACGCGCGGCGACCTGCTCCGGGTGCACCTTCGCACCGACGCCGAGATCCGCGAGGACGTGGTGCAGGAGGTGCTGCGCCGGGTGCTCGCCGTACGGGACGGCCTGGTGACCGTCCAGGTTCGCGACGGCGAGGTGACGATGGACGGACGCGTGGACCGGCGCAGCGCCGCCGACCTGGCGGCCCGGCTCGCCGGTCAGGTCACCGGCGTCGTGCGGGTGGTGAGCACGATCGCGTACGACGTCGACGACACCGGCCTGGTCGAGCTGGGCGCCGGGCAGGTCACCCCGGTCGCCTAATGGGTCGTACCGAGTTGTTGTAGGACACTCGGCTCCGGTAGCCGCCGGCCGGTGAGCACTCTCGTCGCCTGGATCTTGAGAATCCTAGGG
>NZ_JBEORU010000036.1:0-62415 GCF_040302465.1 Micromonospora sp. NPDC126480 | reverse complement strand
CCTGCCGCGGGACGCCCTCATCGTGTTCACCGGGCTCTCCGGGTCCGGCAAGTCCAGCCTGGCGTTCGACACGATCTTCGCCGAGGGGCAGCGGCGCTACGTCGAGTCGCTCTCGTCGTACGCGCGGCAGTTCCTCGGTCAGATGGACAAGCCGGACGTGGACTTCATCGAGGGGCTCAGCCCGGCCGTCTCCATCGACCAGAAGTCCACCTCGCGCAACCCCCGGTCGACCGTGGGCACCATCACGGAGGTCTACGACTACCTGCGCCTGCTGTTCGCGCGCATCGGCGAGCCGCACTGCCCGGTCTGCGGCGAGCGGATCTCCCGGCAGACCCCGCAGCAGATCGTCGACCGGGTCCTCGCCATGGCGGAGGGCACCCGGTTCATGGTGCTCGCGCCGGTCGTCCGCGGTCGCAAGGGCGAGTACGTGGACCTCTTCGCCGAGCTCCAGGCGAAGGGCTACGCCCGTGCCCGGGTCGACGGTGTGGTGCACCCGCTGACCGAGCCGCCGAAGCTCAAGAAGCAGGAGAAGCACACCATCGAGGTGGTCATCGACCGGCTCACCGTCAAGCCGACGGCCAAGCAGCGGCTGACCGACTCGGTCGAGGCGGCGCTGGGGCTCTCCGGCGGTCTGGTGCTGCTCGACTTCGTCGACCTGCCCGAGGACGACCCGGACCGGGAGCGCCGCTACTCCGAGCACCTGGCCTGCCCCAACGACCACCCGCTCGCGATCGAGGACCTGGAGCCGCGGGTCTTCTCCTTCAACGCGCCGTACGGGGCCTGCCCCGAGTGCACCGGCCTGGGCACGAAGAAGGAGGTCGACCCGGAGCTGGTCATCCCCGACCCGGAGCGCACCCTGCGCGAGGGTGCGATCCAGCCCTGGGCGACCGGCCACAACCTGGAATACTTCCTGCGCCTGCTGGAGGCGCTGGGCGAGGCGGAGCACTTCGACGTCGACACGCCGTGGCGGGCGCTGCCGTCCCGGGCGCAGAAGACGATCCTGCACGGCTCCGACGACCAGGTGCACGTGCGCTACCGCAACAAGTACGGCCGCGAGCGGTCCTACTACACCGGCTTCGAGGGTGTGGTGCAGTGGATCGAGCGCCGCCACTCGGACACCGAGTCGGAGTGGTCCCGGGAGAAGTACGAGGGCTACATGCGGGACGTGCCCTGCGCGGCCTGCGGCGGCGCCCGGCTCAAGCCCGAGGTGCTCGCGGTCACCCTGGCCGGCAGGAGCATCGCCGAGGTGTGCAACCTGTCCGTCGGCGAGTGCGCCGACCTGCTGGCCGGTATCGAGCTGACCGACCGGCAGAAGCTGATCGCCGAGCGGGTCCTCAAGGAGATCAACGCCCGGCTCAGGTTCCTGCTCGACGTCGGGCTGGACTACCTCTCCCTGGACCGGCCGGCCGGCACTCTCTCCGGCGGCGAGGCGCAGCGCATCCGGCTGGCCACCCAGATCGGCTCCGGCCTGGTCGGCGTGCTGTACGTGCTCGACGAGCCGTCGATCGGCCTGCACCAGCGGGACAACCACCGGCTGATCGAGACGCTGGTCCGGCTGCGCGGCCTCGGCAACACGCTGATCGTGGTCGAGCACGACGAGGACACGATCCGCACCGCCGACTGGATCGTCGACATCGGCCCCGGCGCCGGCGAGCACGGCGGCCGGATCGTGCACAGCGGGTCCGTGCCGGCCCTGCTGGAGAACCCGGACTCGGTGACCGGCGCGTACCTGGCGGGCCGCAAGCAGATCCCGACGCCCCGGCAGCGCCGCCCGCAGACGCCGGACCGGGAGCTGACGGTGCACGGGGCCCGCGAGCACAACCTGCGCAACCTCACGGTGAGCTTCCCCCTCGGTCAGCTGATCGCGGTCACCGGGGTCAGTGGCTCGGGCAAGTCGACCCTGGTCAACGACATCCTGCACGCCGTGCTGGCCAATCAGATCAACGGCGCCCGGCTGGTGCCCGGCCGGCACACCCGGGTCTCCGGGCTGGAGCACGTGGACAAGGTCGTCGGCGTGGACCAGTCGCCGATCGGCCGCACCCCGCGCTCGAACCCGGCCACCTACACCGGCGTCTGGGACCACATCCGCAAGCTCTTCGCCGAGACCACCGAGGCCAAGGTCCGGGGGTACGGCCCCGGCCGGTTCTCGTTCAACGTCAAGGGCGGGCGCTGCGAGGCGTGCTCCGGTGACGGCACCATCAAGATCGAGATGAACTTCCTGCCCGACGTGTACGTCCCGTGTGAGGTCTGCAAGGGCGCCCGCTACAACCGGGAGACCCTGGAGGTCCACTACAAGGGCAAGACGGTCTCGGACGTGCTGGAGATGCCGATCGAGGAGGCGGCGGAGTTCTTCTCCGCCATCCCGGCCATCCACCGGCACCTGAAGACGCTTGTCGACGTCGGTCTCGGGTACGTCCGGCTGGGCCAGCCCGCGCCCACCCTCTCCGGCGGTGAGGCGCAGCGCGTGAAGCTCGCCTCCGAGTTGCAGAAGCGCTCCACCGGGCGGACGGTCTACGTGCTCGACGAGCCGACCACCGGCCTGCACTTCGAGGACATCCGCAAGCTGCTGATGGTCCTGGAGGGGCTGGTCGACAAGGGCAACACGGTGATCACCATCGAGCACAACCTCGACGTGATCAAGACCGCCGACTGGATCATCGACATGGGGCCCGAGGGTGGCCACCGCGGTGGCACGGTCCTGGCCACCGGGACCCCGGAGGAGGTCGCCGAGGTCCCGGAGAGCCACACCGGGCGGTTCCTCCGCCAGGTGCTCAAGCTCGACGGCGACGCCAAGGGGGCCGCGGCGGCGACCTCGCGGGCGGCCAAGGCCAACGGCACGAAGGCGCGTCCGGCCCGGAAGGTGCCGGCGGGCGCCCGCTGACCACCCGCGCGGGCGGCCGTGGGGCACCCGCCGGCGCACGACAGCCGCCGAGCGGTCGAGGTGCCGGGTGCCCGGCCCGCGGGCGCCCTTCCCGGGTCGCCGATCGGGTGAACCGTCCGGCAGAGTGGTGCGTGTATCCGGGCGAGGCCGTGGATCATGACGGGCGGCGACAGCCGAGGAGAGGGTGCGCAATGAGCGACGATCAGGTGCTGACCGGGACCGGTACGCAGACCCGGCGCGCCGTGCTGACCGGCGCGGGCGCGGTCGGCGCGGCGGTGGTCCTGTCCGCCTGCGGCGGCGAGGGCTCCGGCGACGGTGCGCCGGTCAGCCCGGGTCCGGCCGTTCCCAGCAGCGGGGACGCCGGCGGCGGCGACCGGGAGGGCGCCCAGTCCCTGGCCCGCACCACCGACATCCCGGTCGGCGGCGGCGCCGTCTTCGCCGCCCAGGGGATCGTGATCACCCAGCCGTCGCCGGGCCAGTTCAAGGGCTTCGACCCGATCTGCACCCACCAGGGCTGCCCGGTGTCGAGCGTCGACGGCGGCACCATCAACTGCACCTGCCACGGCAGCAAGTTCTCCATCGAGGACGGCTCGGTGAAGGCCGGCCCGGCGACCAAGCCGCTCGCGCCGAAGGACGTCAAGGTCACCGGCGACCAGATCTCGCTCGCCTGACCACGGTCGGTCCCGCCAGCGCCCGGGATGACGCTGGCGGGCCGGCGCCAAGACCGTGCCGCAACGCCGAAGTAGTGGCCTCCAACGCGCCGGAAGGCCACTACTTCCGCGTTCGAGCACGATCTTCGACGGAAGACCGCGCCGCTGCTCGGCTCAGCGGGCGTACACCGCCAGCTCCCAGAGCGAGAACCCGTACGAGGTGCCCCGGGTCAGGCCGTGCATCCGCACGTACCGGGCCGACGTGGCGGGGAAGGCGACCACGTCGGTGCCGCCGTCACCGGCCGTGGCCGACCACACGGTCCGCCAGGTGCTCCCGTCGGTCGAGACCTCGATCCGGTACGACCGGGCGTACGCCGCCTCCCAGGCGAGCACCACCCGGCCGACCTGCCGGGCGGTACCCAGGTCCACGCGGAGCCACTGGCCGTCCGACCAGGAACTCGCCCAGCGGGTGCGGTCGTCGCCGTCGACCGCCCGCCCGGCGCCGTGGAACAGTTGGCTGCTGGAGGCGGTCACCGGCCGGCCCGCCGCCAGGTTCGGCAGGACGTCGCCGCGCCGCGCCGGGAACGACACGACCTGCTGGTACGTGGGCCGGTTCTGCCAGGCGACGGTGGCGTGCCGGATGCCGCCCAGCGGGGACTGCACGATCGCGTCGGCGCACCACTGGTCACCGGCGGCGCAGTGCTCGTCGCCGGGGTACACCTCGCTCGCCGGGGTGGTGCTCGCCGCGCGCAGGGTGTCGAGCAGGACCTGCCGGCAGGCGGCGAGGTTCCCCTCGCCGCAGAACGTGCGGCCGGGGCCGCCGCGTACCGGCTCGCCGAGGGTCGCGCGCAGGTCGCGGTCGACCCAGCCCCACCAGCCGTACTGGAAGGCCGAGCCCTTGTGGCTCTGTGCGCTGCCGGCCGACCCGGGCAGGGTGGAGACGTCGCCGGCCTGGCGGCCGGACGGCGACTCGTTGACCTGCAGGGCGTCGACCAGCGACTGGTAGAGGTCCGCGCCGAGCGGCGCCCGGAAGATGCCCCGGACCAGCAGCGGCCACCAGGCGTCCAGGGTCCGGATCGCCTCGGCGTGCCGGTAGACCTTCGAGCCCGGCGCGGTCTCCACCCGCAGCGATCCCGCGGCCCGCCACGCCTTCAACCGGTTGACCTCGGCGGCGAGTGCGGCGTCGGTGACGGGCTGGCTCTCCAGCACCCGGATCAGCTCGCCGAGCACCTCGGCGGCGCGCAGGTCGGTCAGGCCGGCCTGCTGCACGAGCGCGGTCAGCGAGGCCCGGTCGAACTTCTGCCCGGCGTCGAGCGCCGCCCGCACCGGCTTGTCGAGCAGGTCGCCCCGGTGCACGGGACCGAAGCTGAAGTTGCCGTCGGCCGCGCCGAAGTCCCGGGCCTGCTTGTTGTTCCAGCTGACGTAGTAGTCCTGGTCCACGGAGTGGGGGTGGGCCGACAGCGGCGCGTACGCGGCGGTGTTCCGGGCCGGATCGTAGCCCTGCCACTCGTAGCGCTGCTCGGCCCGCATCGGCAGGTTCGGGTCGGACCCGGCGGCCCGCACCGGGTTGAGCCCCGAGGTGAAGTACGCGGCCTCGGTGGAGTTGACGTAGAACCAGTTGAACGCGTACTCGACGTTGTTCGCGGCGGTGTTGAAGGCGTCGGCGGTCGCCATCTGGTCGGGGTCGTTGAACAGCTGGAAGCCGATCGCCGAGTCCGCCTCGTGGTGGTAGGTGGAGCGCAGCCGGGTGAAGGCGTGCGGCCGGCCGTCGACGGTGCCGCGCCACGCCACCAGGCCGAGGTTTGTCCGCCGGGCGACCAGCTTGTACGACCCGGCGGGCGTGCCGTCGGCCACCGTCGGGCTCCACCGGTTCACCCGGGTGACCTCCTCCATCGGCAGGCAGGTGCCGCGGAACAGGTAGTGGTTGCTCGCCAGGGTCGGGGCCGCGCCGTCGGGGGAGCAGAGCGGGACCGCGTACGTGTCGGTGATGTCGTGGTTGGCGGAGGTGGCGCTCCACGCGTAGTCCCGTCCGCGGCCGAGCAGCACGTACAGGTTGAGCCCGGCGAACGCGGCGCCGCGGGCGCTGATGCCGGGGCCCTGCAGCTCCTGCACCATGAGCAGCTGCGGCGAGAAGTAGCCGGTCTGCGGGCCGAAGACCGCGATCGGGTGGCCGGTGGCGGAGTGCGCGGCGGAGACGACGGCCGCGTTCGACATGCCCCGGTGGGCGCTGCCGATGGTGAGCCCGGACAGGGCGGCGGCCAGCTCCGACGAGCGGCCGGCGGCGGTCGCGGCGGCTCCGGTCGCCGAACCGGTCGCGTCGGTCACCACCGGCTCGGGCCGCACCGACCCGGCGTCGGGCAGCACCACGCTGGGCGCGTCGTCGGCGGCGTCGCCGTACGGGAAGCTCTGCCCGTCGTGCAGGGTCAGCACGGTCTCCGGGTCGTTGCGGCCCCGGAACCCGTTCCACACCCGGTCGCCCTCGACCGGACCGTACCGGGCGCGGGCGGCGATGCGGACCAGCGCGGACTGCAGCTCGGCTCCGCCGCCGCCGCCGAACAGCCCGCCGACGACACCGGCGATGGCGATCAGGTCGGTCAGCCGGAACGGCTTCGGACCGCCGGCGTTTGTGATCGCGTCGAGGTGACCGGCGAGCACGTACTCGCCGGGACAGTTGCGGTTCGCCATGCACGTGCCGATGTAGGCGTTGATGCCGGCGACGTACTCCCGTACGTCGGCGTAGAGCTGTTCGCCGCGGGCGCCGGCCTTGGTCCGCAGCGCCTGCACCTGCGTCTCCAGGTCGGCGTCGGTGTACGGCGAGTTGCGCCAGACGCTCTGCTCGAGCGCCCGGTTGCCGGGCGCGCCCCCGGCGAACGAGGTGAGGGTGCCCCGGCCGACGTGGCGCAGCAGGTCCATCGTGAACAGCCGGTCCTCGGCGCCGGCGTAGCCGGCGCCGAACATCGTGCCGCCGCGGGTGGTGCCGGTGATGTGCGGTACGCCGGTGGCCCGGTCGCGGACGATGCGCACGTCGGCGCGGGGCGAGTAGTCGCGCTCGACCTGGCCGGGCGGCACGCCGAAGGAGGCGTCGTTGAAGAAGGTGCCGATCTGGTCGGCGCGCAGGCCGGCGTAGCCGTAGACGAGGTTGGCGTAGCGGCCGAGCTGGTCGGCGGAGTGCCGGGGGAGGGTGCCGAGCGCCTGGTTTCCGAGGATCTCGACGAGGGTGGCGTTGCCGTTCTGCCCGGGCGGCAGGATGTCGGAGCACTCGCCGAGGCAGTGGTCGTCGGGGTGGAAGGTCGTGACGGAGCCGCGGGCCGCCGAGGTGGCGGGGGCCGCGTTTGCGGGGGTGGCGCCCGCGGGGGTGGCGGTCAGGAGGGCGGCGGTGGTGGTCAGGGCGGTCGCGGCGGCCAGCAGGCGGCGGGGACGGGTCATGGCGATCTCCCGGGGGATGGGGATCAGGACGGGACGGACGGTGCGACGGGACCGGCGAGCAGGACACGAAGAAGTTTCGGTTACCGGATGGTAACGGTCCCGGGTCGGGGATCGGAAGACGTCGATCGGGCAAAGGCGGTGTCGGTGTGACCGGGGCTGTCAGCCCCGCCGACTAGGCTCGATGGCGTGGCTGATCCCTCGACCTACCGCCCCGCGCCCGGCACGATCCCCGAGTCCCCCGGGGTCTACCGCTTCCGCGACGGCACCGGCCGGGTGATCTACGTCGGCAAGGCGCGCAACCTGCGCAGCCGGCTCAACTCCTACTTCGCCGACCCTGTCAACCTGCACCAGCGCACCCGGCAGATGGTCTTCACCGCCGAGTCGGTGGACTGGATCTCCGTGGCCACCGAGGTCGAGGCGCTCCAGCAGGAGTTCACCGAGATCAAGCAGTACGACCCCCGGTTCAACGTCCGCTACCGGGACGACAAGTCCTACCCCTACCTGGCGGTGACCCTCGACGAGGAGTTCCCCCGCCTGCAGGTGATGCGGGGCGCGAAACGCAAGGGCGTGCGCTACTTCGGGCCGTACTCGCACGCCTGGGCGATCCGCGAGACGCTCGACCTGCTGCTGCGGGTCTTCCCGGCGCGCACCTGCTCGGCCGGCGTGTTCAAGCGGGCCGGCCAGGTGGGCCGTCCGTGCCTGCTGGGCTACATCGGCAAGTGCTCCGCGCCCTGCGTCGGCAGCGTCTCCGCCGAGGAGCACCGCGCCATCGTCGACGGCTTCTGCGACTTCATGGCCGGCCGGACCGACACCATGGTCCGCCGGCTCGAGCGCGAGATGAGCCAGGCCAGCGCGGAGCTGGAGTTCGAGCGGGCCGCGCGGCTGCGCGACGACCTGGCCGCCCTGCGCCGGGCCATGGAGAAGCAGACGGTGGTGTTCGGCGACGGCACCGACGCCGACGTGGTCGCGTTCGCCGACGACCCGCTGGAGGCGGCCGTCCAGGTGTTCCACGTCCGCGACGGCCGGGTACGCGGCCAGCGCGGCTGGGTGGTCGAGAAGACCGAGGACCTGACCACCGGTGATCTCGTCCACCACTTCTGCACCCAGGTGTACGGCGGGGAGCAGGGCGAGACCGACGTCCCCCGGGAGCTGCTCGTGCCCGAGCTGCCCGGCGACGCCGACGCGCTCGCCGACTGGCTCTCCGGCCACCGTGGCAGCCGGGTGACCCTGCGGGTCCCGCAGCGCGGCGACAAGCGTGCCCTGCTGGAGACGGTCGAGCGCAACGCGAAGGACGCGCTCGCCCGGCACAAGCTCAAGCGGGCCGGTGACCTGACCACCCGGAGCAAGGCCCTCGACGAGATCGCCGACGCGCTGGGCATGCGCACGTCGCCGCTGCGCATCGAGTGCTTCGACATCTCGCAGATCCAGGGCACCGACGTGGTGGCCAGCATGGTCGTCTTCGAGGACGGGCTGCCGCGCAAGGGCGAGTACCGGCGGTTCATCATCCGGGGCGCCACCGACGACCTGTCGGCGATGTCCGAGGTGCTGCGCCGCCGATTCGCCCGCTACCTCGACGCCCGGGCGGAGACCGGGGAGGCGGGCGTCGAGTCGGCCGACGACCCGGACGCCCCGGCCGGTCAGGGGGTACCGGACGAGCCACGGGTGGGCGCCCTGGTCGACCCGACAACCGGGCGGCCCCGCAAGTTCGCGTACCCCCCGCAGTTGGTGGTGGTCGACGGCGGCGCGCCGCAGGTCGCGGCGGCCGCCCAGGCCCTCGCCGAGCTGGGGGTCGACGACGTGGCGCTGTGCGGGCTGGCCAAGCGGCTGGAGGAGGTGTGGCTGCCCGACGACGACTTCCCGGTCATCCTGCCGCGCACCTCGGAGGGCCTCTACCTGCTGCAGCGGATCCGGGACGAGGCGCACCGCTTCGCCATCACGTTCCACCGGCAGCGACGCTCGAAGCGGATGACCGAGTCGGCGCTGGACAAGGTGCCCGGCCTGGGGGAGGTGCGGCGCAAGGCGCTGCTGCGCCACTTCGGCTCGCTCAAGCGGCTCTCCGCCGCGAGCGTCGAGGAGATCACCGAGGTGCCCGGCGTCGGCCGGCGGACGGCCGAGGCGATCCTGGCGGCCCTCGGCGGCGAGTCGAAGACCCCCGCCGCCGACTGAGGCCGCCCGCACCCCCGACGAGACGGCACCATCGGGGAAGTTGCTGCCTCAGCCGTGCGGGAGGCAGCAACTTCCCCGATATTGCCCGGATCTTGGGTCGACGCGGCGTCGGGCGGTGCGGGCGTGACGGGTCGGGTCAGCCGTCGGCGAGGACCGCGAGGATCTGCTCGCCGTACTTCGCGAGCTTCGCCTCACCGACCCCGCTGACCCGCGACAGGTCGGCCAGGGAGGCCGGCGCGTCGGTGGCGATCTGGCGCAGCGTGGCGTCGTGGAAGATGACGTACGCCGGGACGCCCTGCTCCTTGGCGGCGGCCGCCCGCCAGGAGCGCAGCCGCTCGAAGGTGCCGGCGGCCGCCGGCGTCAACTCGGCGACGACGGTGGCCGCGCCCCGCGGCTTCGCCGACCGGCTCGACGCCGGGCGCGCCGGCTCGCGGCGCAGCATCACCGTGCGGCGGCGCCCGAGCACGTCGCCGCTGGTGTCGGTGAGGGCCAGGGTGCCGTAGTCGCCCTCGACCGCCAGTAGCCCCTCGGCGAGCAGTTGGCGGACCACGCCCCGCCACTCCGCCTCGCTCAGCTCGGTGCCGATCCCGAACACCGTCAGCGAGTCGTGCCCGTGCTGCCGGATCTTCTCGGTGTCGCGGCCGAGCAGGATGTCGACGCAGTGCCCGGCGCCGAACCGCTGGTTGCGCTCCCGGTCCAGCCGGAACACCGTGGAAAGCAGCTTCTGCGCCGGGATCGTGCCGTCCCAGGACTCGGGCGGGTCGAGGCAGGTGTCGCAGTTGCCGCAGGCGGCGGCGGTCTCGCCGAAGTAGTCGAGCAGCTGGACCCGGCGGCAGCGGACCGTCTCGCAGAGCGCGAGCATCGCGTCCAGGTGGGCGGCGAGGTTGCGCCGGTGGGCCAGGTCGCCCTCGGAGGTGTCGATCATCTTGCGCTGCTGCACCACGTCCTGCAGCCCGTACGCGAGCCAGGCCGTCGACGGCAGGCCGTCCCGGCCGGCCCGGCCGGTCTCCTGGTAGTAGCCCTCCACCGACTTCGGCAGGTCCAGGTGGGCGACGAACCGCACGTCGGGCTTGTCGATTCCCATGCCGAACGCGATCGTCGCGACCATGACCAGCCCGTCCTCCCGGAGGAACCGCTGCTGGTGCGCCGTGCGGGTGGCCGCGTCCAGGCCGGCATGGTAGGGCAGCGCGGGGATGCCGTTGTCGACCAGGAACTCCGCCGTCTTCTCCACCGAGGCGCGGGACAGGCAGTAGACGATGCCGGCGTCACCGGGGTGCTCGTCGCGCAGCAGGCCCAGCAACTGCTTGCGCGGCTCGCGCTTGGGGACGATCCGGTACTGGATGTTGGGCCGGTCGAAGCTCGCGACGAAGTGCCGGGCCTCGGCCAGCCGCAGCCGGGTGGCGATCTCGGCCCGGGTGGCGCTGGTCGCCGTCGCCGTCAGCGCGACGCGGGGGACGTCCGGCCAGCGCTCGTGCAGCATCGACAGGTTGAGGTAGTCGGGGCGGAAGTCGTGCCCCCACTGCGACACGCAGTGCGCCTCGTCGATCGCGAACAGCGCGATGCGCCCCCGCTCCAGCAGCTGGACCGTGCCGCGGCCGGCGAGCGCCTCCGGCGCCAGGTAGAGCAGGTCCAACTCGCCGGCCAGGAACGCCGCCTCGACCCGGCGCCGGGCGTCGAGGTCCAGCGTCGAGTTGAGGAAACCGGCCCGGACGCCGACCGCGGTCAGCGCGTCGACCTGGTCCTGCATGAGGGCGATCAGCGGCGAGACCACCACCCCCGCGCCCTCGCGGACCAGCGCGGGGATCTGGTAGCACAGCGACTTGCCGCCGCCGGTCGGCATGAGCACCAGGGCGTCGCCACCGGCCACCACGTGGTCGACGACCTCCCGCTGGAAGCCCCGGAACGCGTCGTAGCCGAACACCCGGCGCAGCACCTGTTCCGCACGGTCGGTCCGCAGGCTCGTGGGGGAGGTCATCCGGGGATTCTACGAGCGCCGACCGACCGGGCCGGTACGGCGCGGCGGCCCGGCCGGCCAGCCGGTGCGGCCGTCGGTGAACTCCCGGGCGGCGGAGTGCCGGCAACGCCCGCGGAACCGGGCGTAACGGGACGAGCAGGTGTTCCGGGCGTCACCCGTGGAATCCCCGCCGGGGTCGCAGCCGTTAGAGTCGCTGACTGACCATGCGCGGCCCGAGTGGCCGCGGCGTCACCGGGGTGGGGGTTTTCAGGTGAGCGAGGCGCGGACGGCGGAGCAGCACGTGCCGGCCGACACGGCCGGGGAGACGATGGGCCGGCCGGCGCCGGCGGAGTCGGACACCACGCTCGTCGTGGTGACCGGCGTCTCCGGCGGCGGGCGCAGCACGGTCGCCCGGGCCCTGGAGAACGTCGGCTACTACGTGGTGGACAACCTGCCCCAGGCCCTCATGCTCGACATGGCCGAGCTGGCGATGAAGGCCGGCGGCGCGGCCCGGCGTACGGCGATGGTGCTGGACGTGCGTTCGCGGGCGTTCTCCACCGACCTGGTGGGTGCGATCCGCGAGCTCAAGGAGCGCGGGTTCGCGCCGCGGGTGGTCTTCGTGGACGCGGACGACGAAGTGCTGATCCGGCGCTTCGAGAGCGTGCGGCGCTCGCACCCGCTGCAGGGCGAGGGGCGCCTCGCCGACGGCATCGCCGTCGAGCGCGGGCTGCTGGAGGGCGCGCGCGACCAGGCCGACGTGATCATCGACACCAGTCACCTCAACGTCAACCAGCTGCGCCGGCGCATCGAGGAGCTGTTCGGCGGCGAGGACGCGCGCCGGCTGCGGGTCACGGTGGTGTCGTTCGGTTTCAAGTACGGCGTCCCGCCGGATGCCGACTTCGTGTGCGACGCCCGGTTCCTGCCCAACCCGTACTGGGTGCCCGAGCTGCGGGAGCACACCGGTCAGGAGGAGGCGGTCAGCTCGTACGTGCTGGGCCAGGAGGGCGCCGACGCCTTCGTGGCGACGTACGCGGACCTGATCAACGCCACCACCGCCGGCTTCGAGCGGGAGGGCAAGCGGTACCTGACCGTCGCCGTGGGTTGCACCGGCGGCAAGCACCGCAGCGTCGCCATCGCGGAGGAACTGGCCGCGCGGCTGCGGCGGATCGGCATCGCCGCCAACGCGCAGCACCGCGACCTGGGGCGCGAATGACGGCCACCCGGGTGGTCGCCTTCGGTGGAGGGCACGGCCTCTCCGCCTCGCTGCGCGCGCTGCGCCGCTGCGCCCCCGAACTCGACCTCGACATCACCGCCGTGGTCACCGTCGGCGACGACGGTGGTTCGAGCGGGCGGCTGCGTGCCGAGCGGGGCGGCCTGCCGCCGGGTGACCTGCGGCAGGCGCTTGTCGCGCTCGCCGGGGACCACCCGTCGACGCGGCGCAGCGCCGGGCTGTTCCAGCACCGTTTCGCGGAGGTCCCGGCGCCGGCGGGCGGTGCCGGGACCGGCGTGGCCGGTCCGCGTACCGCTGACGGCACGGCGCTGCGGGGCGACGGCCTGGCCGGGCACGCGGTGGGCAACCTGGTGCTCTGCGGTCTGATGGAGCTGCTCGGCGACCCGGTGGCCGCCCTGGAGCACGCCGGCGCCATGCTCGGCGCGGTCGGCCGGGTGCTGCCGATGTCGTGCGAGCCGGTGGGGATCGAGGCCCGGGTCCGCGGCGCCGATCCCGCCCGTCCGGACGACGTCACCACCGTCACCGGCCAGCACCAGGTGGCGGTCACCACCGGGCGCGTCGAGTCGCTGCGGCTGAGCCCGGACGCGCCGGCGGCCTGCCGGCACGCCCTGGCGGCCATCGGCACGGCCGACTGGCTGCTGTTCGGGCCGGGCAGCTGGTACACGAGCGTGCTGCCGCACCTGCTGGTGCCGGAGCTGGCCGCCGCCATCGTCGCGAGCCCCGCCCGCCGGCTGGTCACGCTGAACCTCGCGGCCGAGAAGGAGACGTTCGGCCTGTCGGTCGCCGACCACCTGGCTGAGCTGCGGTGGTACCTCCCGGAGTTGAAGGTTGACTACGTGCTCGGTGATTCCAAGGCGGTGGGTGACCCCGAACCGGTCGAGCGTGCGGCAGAATCGCTGGGTGCCCGGCTGGTCCTCGCCCCCGTCGCGGTCACCGACGGCACTCCCCGTCATGATCCGGCCGCCCTCGGCGCCGCTCTGGTGCCGGTCCTGGGCGCCGCTCGTTAGACACGTACGTAATCTCCGGCGACACGCCGGAACCGGTCCGTGAGGGGACGCACAATGGCGATGACGGCGGCGGTCAAGGACGAGCTGAGCCGGGTCGACGTGCCCAAGCC
This sequence comes from Micromonospora sp. NPDC126480, assembly GCF_040302465.1. Lineage (NCBI taxonomy): Bacteria > Bacillati > Actinomycetota > Actinomycetes > Micromonosporales > Micromonosporaceae > Micromonospora > Micromonospora sp. NPDC126480. The sequence goes on along the minus strand of NZ_JBEORU010000036.1, from coordinate 48,990 downwards.
CTGCTGTCGACGGGCGGAGATGGCGGCGCTGCTGCGCTTCGCCGGTGGGCTGCACATCGTCTCCGGCCGGGTGGTCGTGGAGGCCGAACTGGACACCGGCGCGGTGGCCCGGCGGCTGCGGCGGGAGATCGCCGAGGTGTACGGCTACCCCAGCGAGATCCACGTGCTCGCCTCCGGCGGCCTGCGCAAGGGCAGCCACTTCATCGTGCGGGTGGTCAAGGACGGCGAGTCCCTGGCCCGGCAGACCGGCCTGCTCGACGTGCGGGGCCGTCCGGTGCGGGGCCTGCCGCCGCACGTCGTCGCGGCAAACGTGTGCTGCGCGGTCTCCGCGTGGCGCGGCGCGTTCATGGCGCACGGCTCGCTGACCGAGCCGGGCCGCTCCAGCGCGCTGGAGATCACCTGCCCGGGTCCGGAGTCGGCGCTCGCCCTGGTCGGCGCGGCCCGCCGGATCGGCATCACCGCGAAGAACCGCGAGGTGCGCGGCGTGGACCGGGTGGTCGTCAAGGACGGCGACGCCATCGCCGCCCTGCTCACCCGCATCGGCGCCCACGCCAGCGTGCTGGCCTGGGAGGAGCGCCGGGTCCGGCGGGAGGTACGCGCCACCGCCAACCGGCTGGCCAACTTCGACGACGCGAACCTGCGCCGCTCGGCGCGCGCCGCGGTGGCCGCCGCCGCCCGGGTCACCCGGGCCCTGGAGATCCTCGCCGACGACGCGCCGCACCACCTCACCTCGGCCGGCCGGCTGCGGCTGGAGCACCGACAGGCCTCCCTGGAGGAGCTCGGCGCGCTCGCCGATCCGCCGCTGACCAAGGACGCGATCGCCGGCCGGATCCGGCGGCTGCTCGCGCTCGCCGACAAGCGCGCCCGTGACCTGGGCATCCCGGATACCGAAGCGGCCGTCACGCCCGACATGCTCGTGGTCTGATAGGACGGTGGCGGGTTCACGATGCGGTCGGGATCACCACCCGCCGCAGCGCGAGCACGTGCGCTCGGATATGGTCGCTGGGTACGGCAAGGGGGCCGGCACCGGGCTCCTCGCCGTGCTCACCGCCTCGGGCGGTCAGGTCCCTCAGACCGCGGCGGGGCGGCCGAGATGAACCGTCAACGGCCGGCTCCAACGGTCGGCGCACACCATTCCGCCGGCCCTGGGTCACCACGCCGGCGGACCAGAACGCGAGGAGATGGGACCTGTGACCATCCGGGTTGGCATCAACGGCTTCGGCCGGATCGGCCGCAACTTCTTCCGGGCAGTGCTGGCGTCCGGCGCTGACATCGAGGTCGTTGCGGTCAACGACCTGACCGACAACGCGACGCTCGCCCACCTTGTCAAGTACGACAGCATCCTCGGCCGCCTGCCGCACGAGGTGAAGGCCACCGCGGACGAGATCACCGTCGGCGGCAAGACCATCAAGGCGTACGCCGAGAAGGACCCGGCGAAGCTGCCGTGGGGCGACCTGGGCGTCGACGTGGTGATCGAGTCGACCGGCTTCTTCACCGACGCGACCAAGGCGAAGGCACACGTCGACGGCGGGGCCAAGAAGGTCATCATCTCCGCCCCGGCGAAGAACGAGGACGTCACGGTCGTCATGGGCGTCAACCAGGACCAGTACGACCCGGCCAAGCACACGATCATCTCCAACGCCTCCTGCACCACCAACTGCCTGGCGCCGATGGCGAAGGTCCTGCACGACACGTTCGGCGTCCAGCAGGGTCTGATGACCACCATCCACGCGTACACGCAGGACCAGAACCTGCAGGACGCCCCCCACAAGGACCTGCGCCGCGCCCGCGCCGCCGCGCTGAACATCGTGCCGACCTCCACCGGTGCGGCGAAGGCGATCGGCCTGGTGCTGCCGGACCTGAAGGGCAAGCTGGACGGCTACGCGCTGCGGGTGCCGATCCCGACCGGCTCGACCACCGACCTGACCGTCACCGTCGGCCGGGAGACCTCGGTGGACGAGGTCAACGCCGCGATGAAGGCCGCCGCCGACGGGCCGCTGCGGGGCATCCTGTCCTACAACGAGGACCCGATCGTCTCGGCCGACATCGTGACCGACCCGGCGTCCTGCATCTTCGACGCGCCGCTGACCAAGGTCATCGGCAACCAGGTGAAGGTCGTCGGCTGGTACGACAACGAGTGGGGCTACTCGAACCGCCTGGTGGACCTGGTCAAGCTGGTGGGTTCGTCGCTGTGAGCATCCGGACCCTCGACGACCTGCTCGGCGAGGGGGTGTCGGGTCGGCGCGTGCTGGTGCGCGCCGACCTGAACGTCCCGCTCGACAAGCAGACCGGTGACATCACCGACGACGGCCGCATCCGGGCGGTGCTGCCGACCCTGGGCGCGCTGGTCGGGGCCGGCGCGAAGGTCGTCGTCTGTTCGCACCTGGGCCGCCCGAAGGGCAGCCCGGACCCGGCGTTCAGCCTGCGCCCGGTCGCCGGGCGACTGGGCGAACTGCTCGGCGCCGACGTCCGGTTCGCCGAGGACACCGTCGGCGACTCCGCCCGGTCCACCGTGGACGGGCTGGCCGACGGTCAGGTCGCCCTCCTGGAGAACCTGCGGTTCAACAAGGGTGAGACCAGCAAGGACGAGGCCGAGCGGGGCGCGTTCGCCGACCAGCTCGCCGCCTTCGGCGACGCGTACGTCGACGACGCCTTCGGCGCGGTGCACCGCAAGCACGCAAGCGTGTACGACGTGCCGGCCCGGCTGCCGCACGTCGCCGGCCGGCTGGTGCTGCGTGAGGTGGAGGTGCTCTCCAGGCTGACCGGCGAGCCGGAGCGCCCGTACGTGGTGGTGCTCGGCGGCTCCAAGGTCTCCGACAAGCTGGCGGTCATCGAGGCGCTGCTGCCGACGGTGGACCGGCTGCTCATCGGCGGCGGCATGTGCTTCACCTTCCTCAAGGCCCAGGGCCTGGAGGTGGGCACGTCGCTGCTGGAGAAGGAGATGGTCGAGACCTGCCGCAACCTGATGGAGCGCGCGCCGGGCAAGATCATGCTCCCGGTCGACGTGGTGGCCGCGGACGCGTTCGCGCCGGACGCCGCCCACGACACGGTCCGCGTCGACGGCATCCCGAGCCACCGGCTCGGCGTGGACATCGGCCCGGAGACGGTGGCCGGCTTCGCCGCCGCGCTGTCCCAGGCGAAGACCATCTTCTGGAACGGCCCCATGGGGGTCTTCGAGATGGCGCCGTTCGCGCACGGCACCCGGGGCGTCGCCGAGGCGATCACCAAGGCGGACGCCTTCTCCGTCGTCGGTGGCGGCGACTCGGCGGCCGCGGTGCGTGCCCTGGGGCTCGACGAGTCCTCCTTCGGGCACATCTCGACCGGCGGCGGCGCCTCGCTCGAGTACCTGGAGGGCAAGACCCTGCCCGGCATCGCGGCCCTGGAGAACTGAATGGCGAGCACCACCCGCCGGCCCCTGATGGCCGGCAACTGGAAGATGAACCTCAACCACCTCGAGGCGAACCTGCTGGTGCAGAAGCTCGCCGCGAGCCTCACCGAGAAGCAGCTCACCGACGTCGAGACGGTCGTGCTTCCGCCGTACACCGACCTGCGCACGGTGCAGACCGCCGTGGACGGCGACAAGCTGCTGATCGGCTACGGCGCGCAGGACCTCTCGCCGCACGCGTCCGGCGCGTACACCGGGGACATCTCCGGTCCGATGCTGGCGAAGCTGGGCTGCACGTACGTGGTGGTCGGCCACTCCGAGCGGCGGGCGTACCACGACGAGGACGACGCGCTCGTGGGCGCCAAGGTGCAGGCGGCCCTGACCCACGGTCTCACCCCGATCCTGTGCGTGGGGGAGGGGCTGGACGTCCGGGACCAGGGCACCCACGTGGCGCACTGCAGCGACCAGCTCGACGGCGCCCTCAAGGGGCTCTCCGCCGAGCAGGTCACGAAGGTTGTCGTCGCGTACGAGCCGGTCTGGGCGATCGGTACCGGCAAGACGGCCACCCCGGAGGACGCGCAGGAGGTGTGCGGGGCGGTCCGCCAGCGCCTGGCCGAGAACTTCGGCCAGGACACCGCGGACCAGGTCCGGATCCTGTACGGCGGGTCGGTCAAGTCCTCGAACGTGGCGGCCATCATGGCGCAGCCGGACGTGGACGGGGCCCTCGTCGGCGGCGCCAGCCTGGACGCGGAGGAGTTCGCGAAGATCTGCCGGTTCCCGGAGCACACCACCGGCTGATCGCTCGCTATCCTTGGTTCCGCCCGTCCGCCGGCCGGTGCCACCGTGCCCGATCTGCCCGGGCGAGGATCGCAACGAGAGGACTGTCCCCAGCCATGCCGATCTGGTTCGCATACACGTTGATCGTGTTGCTGGTCATCACGAGCATCCTGCTCACCCTGCTGATCCTGCTGCACCGCGGTAAGGGCGGCGGGCTGTCCAGCATGTTCGGCGGCGGGGTCAGCTCCAGCCTGGCCGGGTCGTCGGTCGCCGAGAAGAACCTGGACCGCTACACCGTGCTGGTGGGCATCGTCTGGTTCGCCTGCATCGTCGGGCTCGGGCTGTGGCTGCGACTCCAGCAGACCAGCGGCGTCGCCTGAGCAGGCGCGCCAAGTCGTAGAATCTGCGCGCGGTCCGTCCCCGACGGGCCGCGCGCAGTCCGTTTCCAACCCGCTGCACCGCGTCGCCCGCCGCCACCCCCCTCCGGCGGCGGTTCCCCTCCGACGACAGGAGCGAGCAGCCGTGCGCAACGGTAACGTCCTCCGCGGCAGCCGGGTCGGGTCCACCCCGGCCCGCCCCAGCGAACGCTACGAGCCGGCGCCGTGCCGGCCGGTCACCTACTGGTGCCGCAACGGCCACCACGTCGAGATCCGCATCGCCGCCGAGGCGCCGGTCCCCGAGCTGTGGGACTGCCCGCGCTGCGGGCATCCCGCCGGCCGCGACCCCGGAAACCCGCCGGGCCGCACCCGGTCCGAGCCCTACAAGACCCACCTGGCGTACGTGAAGGAGCGGCGTACCGAGGCGGAGGGCGCGGCGATCCTCGCCGAGGCTCTGGACGCCCTGCGCCGCCGCCGCGGCCGGCCCGAGTGTTAGGAAGGGTCCCTTTTACAACGCCAGGCGTTAACAAGGGGCCCTTCCTTACATCTCAGCGCAGGCTGCGGAAGCGGGCCGGCACGTCCGCCGCGGCGGCCCGGTCGAGCAGCCAGAGGGTACGGCTCGTGCCCTGCACGCCGGCGGCCGGCAGCTGCACCGGGCCCGCCCCGGCGAGCGCCATGCCCACCGCGCGGGCCTTGTCCGCGCCGCTGGCCACCAGCCACACCTCCTCGGCGGTGTTGATCGCCGGCAGGGTGAGGGTGGTGCGGACCGGCGGCGGCTTCGGGCTGCCCCGCACCGCGCTGACCGGGCGGCTCTCGTAGTGCACCGGGTGCTCCGGGAAGACCGAGGCCACGTGCCCGTCCTCGCCCACCCCGAGCATGAGCACGTCGAAGTGGGGGAGAGCGGCGGTGCCCGGGCGGGCCGCCCGGGCCAGCTCCACGGCGTACCGGGCGGCGGCCTCCTCCGGGTCGTCGCCGGTCGGGCCGTCGGAGGCCGGCATCGGGTGCACCCGGGCCGGGTCCAGCGGGACCACGTCCAGCAGCGCCGCCCGCGCCTGTGTCTCGTTGCGCTCCGGGTCGCCGGCCGGCAGGAACCGCTCGTCTCCCCACCACACGTCCACCCGGGCCCAGTCCACCGCGTCCCGGGCCGGCAGCGCCGTCACCGCCCGGTACACGGCGGCGGCGATCCGTCCGCCGGTCAGCACCACGGACGCCTGGCCGCGTTCGGCCTGCGCGTCGAGGAGCCGGACCACCAGCCGGGCCGCCACCGCCTGCGCCAGCAGGTCGGCGTCGGCGTGCACGGCGACGCTAGCCTCGCTCATGCCACCACTCCGCTCGGCCGATCGGTCGGTACCACGGCCGCACTGAACTCGATGATCCGCCCGCTCATGCCTGCGCGGTCCCGGTGTGCGCGGTGACCCCCGCCTCGGCCCGCTGGGCCTCCGCCGGGTCCTTCCAGACGTGCACCCGCTGGACGGGGCGCTCCTCCAGCCCGGTGAGCCCCGCCGCCGCGCCGAGCGCCTCGGCGTACACCTGGTCGGCGTCGAGCCGGCGCAACTCCTCGGCCAGCTCGTCGCCGAGCGGCCGGCGCACCAGCGGCAGGAGCCGGTCCTCCTGGCCGGTACGCCGGAAGACCGCCATGCTGTCGTCGCGGGTCAGCGTCAGCTCGTCGCCGTTGGCGCAGCGCAGCTGCACCTCGTGCATCCGCGGGTGCTCGTCGGTGTGCTCCCACCGCGGTTCGACGCCGAGCCGGGCGGCCAGCCAGCCGCGCATCAGCGCGGCCGTCGGGTCGGTCCGCGGTGCCACCACGGTCGCCTCGGTGACCTCCGCCGCGGTGGTGTCGAACGCACCCGCCACCAGGGTCCGCCACAGCGTGATCCGGGTCCAGGCCAGGTCCGTGTCACCGGGGGCGTAGTCCCGGGCCCGCTGCCGCAGCGCCTCGATCGGGTCGGCGGCCTGCGCCGCGTCGGTGATGCGCCGGTCGGCCACCACGCCGAGAAAGTCGGTCGCGATCTCCGCCGGCGGCTCGCCGTGCCACCAGGTGACCACCGGCACGTCCGGCACCAGCAGCGGCAGCACCACCGACTCGGCGTGCAGGGCCAGCCGCCCGTACATCCGGGTGACCACCGCCTCGCCCGGCCCGAGCCGCCCACCCACGACGATCTCCGCGTCCAGCCGGTTGCGGTCCCGCTCGATGTCCGAGCGGACCACCACCAGCAGCCGGCACGGGTGCGCGGCCGAGGCGATCGTCGCCGCCACCTCCGCCTCCCGGACCCGCTTCTCGTCCACCACCACGATCAGGCTGAGCGCCATGCCGCTGGCCACCCCGCCGGCGCTGCGCCGCTCGGCGGCGAGTGCCTTGACCACCTCGTTGCCGGTGGTGTCCCACAGGCTGATCACAGGAGCCTCCCGGTCCGCTCGCGTCGCTCGGTCGTCACGCCCGCCGCCAGGCGCGGCCCTCGCGGGCCAGCAGCTCGTCGGCCGCGCGGGGCCCCCACTCACCGGCCCGGTACGGCTCCGGCTTCGTGTCCGCCCACGCGTGCTCCAGCGGGTCCACCACCGCCCAGCTCTGCTCGACCTCGGCGGCGTCCGGGAAGAGCGTGCGGTCGCCGATCAGCACGTCCAGCACCAGCCGCTCGTACGCCTCCGGACTGGCCTCGGTGAACGCCTCGCCGTACTGGAAGTCCATCGCGATGTCCCGGACCTCCATCGCGGTGCCGGGCACCTTGGAGCCGAACTTGAGCACCACACCCTCGTCCGGCTGGACCCGGATGACGAGCTGGTTGTTGCCCAGCGACTCGACGTCGGTCGCCTGGAACGGCAGGTGCGGGGCCTTCTTGAACATGATGGCGACCTCGGTCACCCGGCGGGGCAGCCGCTTGCCGGCGCGGATGTAGAAGGGCACCTCCGCCCACCGGCGGTTCTGGATGCCCAGGCGCACCGCCACGTACGTCTCGGTGGTGGAGTCCGGCGGGACGCCCTCCTCCTCGAGGTAGCCGACCGCCCGCTGCCCGGCGACCCAGCCGGGCAGGTACTGGCCGCGTACGGTGCCCTGGCTGACGTCCTTCGGCAGGGTGATCGCCTTGAGCACCTTGAGCTTCTCGGTGCGGATCTCGTCGGCGTCGAAGCTGGTCGGCTCCTCCATCGCCACCAGCGCCAGCAGCTGGAGCAGGTGGTTCTGCAGGACGTCGCGGGCCGCACCGGCCGAGTCGTAGAACCCGGCCCGGGTGCCGATGCCCACGTCCTCGGCCATGGTGATCTGCACCGAGTCGACGTACTTCGAGTTCCACAGCGGCTCGAAGAGGTTGTTGGCGAACCGCAGGGCCAGGATGTTCTGGACGGTCTCCTTGCCCAGGTAGTGGTCGATCCGGAAGACGTCCCGGCGGGTGAAGACGTCGTCGACCAGATCGTTGAGCGCCTTGGCGGACGGCAGGTCGTGCCCGAACGGCTTCTCCACCACCACCCGGCGCCACCCGCCGCACTTCTCGTTGTCGGCCATCCCGGTGCGGGCGAGCTGCTTGAGCACCACCGGGAACGCCGCCGGCGGGATGGAGAAGTAGAACGCCGCGTTGCCCGAGATGCCATGCGACTGGCGCAGGTCCTCGAGGGTGGCGGCCAGGTGGTCGAAGGCGGCGTCGTCGTCGAACGACCCGCCGACGAACTTGATGTTGCCGGCCAGCCGGGCCCACACCTCCTCCCGCCACGGGGTGCGGGCGTGCGCCTTGGCCGCCTCGTGGGCCAGCGACTCGAAGTCGCCGTCGCCCCAGTCGCGGCGGGCGAACCCGAGCACGACGAAGCCCGGGGGCAGCAGCCCCCGGTTCGCGAGGTCGTACACGGCCGGCAACAGCTTCTTGCGGGCCAGGTCCCCGGTGACGCCGAAGATCACCAGGGCGCAGGGCTCCGGGATCCTCGGCAGCCGCCGGTCCTGCGGGTCGCGTAGCGGGTTCGTCACACCGTCTCCTCGCTCCGCCTCGTCACGTCGGTCATCGTCACGCGCGCAGTGCCCCCACCGCATCCAGCAGCTGGGCCACGCCCGTGGACCGGTCGGTCAGGTGCAGCCGCAGCACCGGGCGCTCCCGGCCGGCCAGCGCCTGCCGGTCGCCGGCGGCCTGCGCCGCCTGCAGCTCCCCGAAGGTGTACGGCTTACCGGGCACCGGCAGATCAACGTCGACCGCACCGGTGATCTGAAGGAAGCTGCCCACCTGCGGGCCCCCCTTGTGGTACTGCCCCGTGGAGTGCAGGAACCGCGGACCCCATCCGAAGGTCACCGGCCGGCCGGCCACCTCGGCCAGCGCCGGCCGCAGCCGGGCCGCGTCCACGTCGGCGAACCGGTCGAGGTACGCCATCACCGCGAGGTATCCGTCGTCGCCGAGCCCGTCGACCAGCCAGCGCAGCACGCCCGCCAGGTCGCCCGGCGCGCCCGCCGGGGCGTACACCTCGATGGCCCCGTCGGTGAACGACGGCGTCTCGGCCGGCGGGCCCCCGGCCAGGATCTTGTTGGTGTTCTCCTTGCTCTCGGTGACGTTCGGCTGGTTGAACGGGTCGATGCCGAGCACCACGCCGGCGACCGCGGTCGCGTACTCCCAGGCGAGGAACTGCGCCCCGAGCGGGCCGTTGACCGCCACGTCCGGCTCGCACCCGCCGCCGGGCACCGTCCCGGGGGCCAGCGCCCCGCCGTACGTCACCGTGAGCACGTCGTCGCCGGTGGCGCCCGGGCCGGTCGGCGACTCGACGACGACCGGCAGGATGCCGACGCCCGACTTGCCGGTCGACTCGGCGATCAGCTGCTCGGCCCAGTCGCCCAGCCCGTCGATGCCGGTGCCGTCGGAGACCAGCGCGATTTTGTCCCGGCCCATGGTGGCCGCGGCGCCGAGGGCGGCGCCCAGCGCGAGCGCCGGATTGTCCCGCTCGCCGTTGAGCGAGGCGGCGAGCGCGTCGGCCTGGTCCAGCAGTTCGGCCACCTCGACACCGGCCAGCGCGGTGGGCACCAGCCCGAACGCGGTGAGCGCGGAGAACCGCCCGCCGACGTTCGGGTCGGCCAGCACGGTGAACGCGCCCATCTCGGCGGCGGTCGCCTCCAGCGGGGAGCCCGGGTCGGTGACGACGACGAAGTGTCGTCCGGCCTCCGCCTCGGTCATCCCCGCGTCCAGGAACGCCTGCCAGTACGCCCGCCGGTGGCTGTCGGTCTCCACCGTCGAGCCGGACTTGCTGGCCACCACGACGACCGTGCGCTCCAGCCGGTCGGCGAGCGCCGCCCGCACCTGCCCCGGGTCGGTGGTGTCCAGGATGGTAAGCGGCCGGCCGAGGGTACGGGCGATCACCTCCGGGGCCAGCGACGAACCGCCCATCCCGGCCAGCACCACGTGGTCCAGGTCGCCCAGCTCCGCGGTCAGCTCGGCGAGCTGGGGGAGCAGGTCCCGGCTGCGGGCGTGGGTGTCGACCCAGCCCAGCCGGATCTTCGCCTCGGCCTCCGCGTCCGGGCCCCACAGGGTCGGGTCCTTCGCGGCCAGCCGGCCCGGCACGCCGTTCGCGACGACCGCCGCCCGGGTGGAGGCCGCCGCGGCCTTGTCGACCGCGTCGGCGCCGTGCACGGTGAGACCGGCAGCCGTCTCGGCCGGCTGCGCGAGAAGCTCGCTCATGCATTTCCTCCGGCCTGCTCGGCGGCCTGCGCGTTGGGCTTGGCGGCGTCGCCCGGGTGGCCGATGCCCCGGCCGGCGGCGGCGAGCGACTTGCGGACGCCGTCGAGCAGCTCGTTCCAGCTCGTCTCGAACTTCTCGACGCCCTCGCGCTCCAGGGTCTCGATCACGTCGGTCATGTCCACCCCGACCGACGCCAGGTCCGCGAAGACCTGCCGGGCGTCGTCGTACGCCCCGGTGACGGTGTCGGCGCGGGTCTCGCCGTGTTCGGCGTACGCGTCGATCACCGACTCCGGCATCGTGTTGACCGTGCCCGGTGCGATCAGCTCCTCGACGTAGATGACGTCCCGGTAGTCCGGGTTCTTCGTCGAGGTGGACGCCCACAGGGGCCGCTGCGGGTGCGCTCCCGCGTCGGCGAGGGCCTGCCAGCGGGCGGACGAGAAGACCTCGCCGTACCGCTCGTACGCCAGCCGGGCGTTGGCGACCGCGGCCCGACCGAGCAGCGCCCGGGCCTGGTCCGAGCCGATCTTCTCCAGCCGCTTGTCGACCTCGGTGTCGACCCGTGAGACGAAGAAGGACGCCACCGAGCCGATCTTCGACAGGTCGTGGCCGTTCGCCTTCGCCTGCTCCAGGCCGGCGAGGAACGCCTCCATCACCTGCGAGTACCGGTCCAGGCCGAAGATCAGGGTGACGTTGACGCTGATCCCCTCGGCGAGAGCGGCGGTGATCGCCGGCAGGCCCGCCTCGGTGGCCGGGATCTTGATGAACAGGTTCGGCCGGTCGACAAGCCACCAGAGCGCCTTCGCCTCGGCGACGGTCTTCTCCGTCTCGTACGCCAGCCGCGGGTCCACCTCGAGCGAGACCCGCCCGTCCACGCCGGCCGTCGCGTCGTACGCGGGGCGCATCACGTCGCACGCCCACCGGACGTCGTACGCGGTCAGGTTGCGCACCGCCTCCTCGACGTCCACCCCCCGGGTGGCGAGGTCACGCAGCTGCCAGTCGTACTCGTCGGCGTCGCTCAGCGCCTTGGCGAAGATCGTCGGATTCGTGGTCACGCCGACGAGGTGCTTCTCCCGGCGCAGCTGGTCCAGCCCGCCGGAGCTCAGCCGTACCCGCGAGAGATCATCGAGCCAGACCGCCACCCCCGCGGCGGTGAGCTCACCCAACCTGTCCGTCATGCCGTCACGCTCCCCTCAGTTGCCGGTGGTGTAGCCAGTGATGTCGCCGACGCGGGCCAGCGCCGCGTGCGCGGCGGCCACGATCCGGTCGGGGGCGAACCCGAACTGCTCGAACAGCACCGAGTGCGGGGCGCTCGCCCCGTAGTGCTCCAGGCTGACGCACTCGCCGCTGTCGCCGACGAGCGCGCGCCACGACATGGCGACGCCCGCCTCGACGCTCACCCGTGCCTTTACCCCGCGTGGCAGGACCGACTCCCGGTACGCCTCGTCCTGCTCGGCGAACCACTCCTGACACGGCATCGACACCACCCGGGTGGGGGTGCCGTCGGCCTCCAGCCGCTCCCGGGCGGTGAGGCAGAGCTGCACCTCCGACCCGGTGCCGATGAGGATCACCTGCGGCTTGCCGCTCGACGCCTCGGCCAGCACGTATCCGCCGCGGGTGACCCCCTCGGCGCCGGCCAGGGCCGAGCGGTCCAGGGTCGGCAGCGCCTGGCGGCTCAGCGCCAGCGCGGTCGGCCGGTCGGTGTGCTCCAGGGCCTGCCGCCACGCCCAGGCGGTCTCGTTCGCGTCGGCGGGGCGCACCACGTCCAGGCCGGGGATCGCCCGCAACGCGGTCAGGTGCTCCACCGGCTGGTGGGTCGGGCCGTCCTCGCCGAGGCCGATCGAGTCGTGCGTCCAGACGTAGACCACCGGCAGCTTCATCAGCGCCGCCAGCCGCACCGACGGGCGCATGTAGTCGCTGAAGACGAGGAACGTGCCGCCGTACGGGCGGGTGCCGCCGTGCAGGGCGATGCCGTTGAGGATCGCTCCCATCGCGTGCTCACGGATGCCGAAGTGCAGCGTGCGGCCGTACTCGTGGCCCGGGAAGTCCTTGGTGGCGTGCACGGCCGGTACGAAGGATGGCTCGCCCTTCATCGTGGTGTTGTTGCTTTCGGCCAGGTCGGCCGAGCCGCCCCACAGCTCCGGCAGCACCGGCGCGAGCGCCTCCAGCACCTTGCCGGACGCGGCGCGGGTGGCGATGCCCTTGGCGTCGGCCGGGAACTCCGGCAGCGCGTCCGCCCAGCCCTCCGGCAGCTTCCGCCCCGCCAGCCGGTCGTACAGGGCCCTGCGCTCGGGGTTTTCCTGCGCCCACGTCTCGAAGCCGGCGGTCCACTCGCGCTGCGCCTGCGCGCCGCGCTCCATCACCTGCCGGGCGTGCTTGAGGACCTCCTCGTCGACCTCGAAGGTGCGCTGCGGGTCGAAACCGAGGATCTCCTTGGTGGCGGCGACCTCGTCGGCGCCGAGCGCGGAGCCGTGGATCTTGCCGGTGTTCTGCTTGTTGGGCGCCGGCCAGCCGATGATCGTGCGCAGCGCGATGAACGACGGGCGGCCGGTCTCGGCCCTGGCGGCCAGCAGCGCCCGGTGCAGCGCCTCCACGTCCTCGTGGTAGTCGCCCTGGTCGGCGTCGCCGCGGCGCCAGTCGACGGTCTGCACGTGCCACCCGTACGCCTCGTAGCGGGCGGCCACGTCCTCGCTCTTCGCGATGCGGGTGTCGTCCTCGATCGAGATCTCGTTGTCGTCGTAGATCACGCAGAGGTTGCCCAGCTGCTGGTGACCGGCGAGGGCGCTCGCCTCGTGGCTGATGCCCTCCTCGATGTCGCCGTCGGAGGCGATGCACCAGATGTCGTGGTCGAAGACCGAGGCGCCCGGCTCGGCCTCGGGGTCGAACAGGCCGCGCTCGCGGCGGGCCGCCATCGCCATTCCCACGGCGTTGCCGAGGCCCTGCCCGAGCGGGCCGGTGGTGGTCTCCACACCCGGGGTGTGCCCGTGCTCGGGGTGCCCGGGGGTGAGCGAACCCCACTGCCGCAGCGCCTTCAGGTCGTCCAGGCCCAGCGGGTAGCCGGAGAGGAACAGCTGGATGTAGAGCGTGAGGCTGGAGTGCCCGGCGGACAGCACGAAGCGGTCCCGCCCCGGCCAGGTCGGATCGGCGGGGTTGTGCCGCATCACGCGGTTGAAGAGCAGGTACGCCGCGGGCGCGAGGCTCATCGCGGTGCCCGGGTGACCGTTGCCGGATTTCTCGACGGCGTCCATGGCCAGCACGCGGACCGTGTCGACAGCCCGGCGGTCGAGGTCGGACCAGTTCAGCGGGGGATGCTCGGATCGGTTGGCAGCCACGTTGGTTGTGCTCCTCGGCAGATGGGCGGAACCCTCACTGGTGACCCTATCGAGCGGTCCTAAACGTCCGCCCGGGGATCTCTGCATGCTGTTCTGTACGGCTCCGGGTGGTTCCACCGTTCGATCGAGGGTGTGACGCCTCGCACCGTTGCCGGGTCGCCCGGGCAGCCAAAACGACAGCGCGTAGTGTGTGGGGCGGCGTCCGGGCCCCGAGCGGGACCGGCCGATCCGACCTCCCCCGCCGACGCCGGAAGGTGGCAATCCGTGAGCATGATCACCGAGCGCCCCGTCAGCACTCCTGCCGGGCAGCCGGTGCGCACGGCGGCCACCGAGTCAACGACCGGCCCGCGGGACCTGCGGGGCGTGGTCGCGGCGTACGTGGCGCTGACCAAGCCGCGGATCGTGGAGTTGCTGCTGGTCACGACGGTGCCGGCGATGATGCTCGCGCACGGCGGCATGCCGTCGCTGTGGCTGGTGGCCGTGGTGCTCGTCGGTGGCTCGCTCGCCGCCGGTGCGGCCAGCGTCATCAACTGCTACATCGACCGGGACATCGACCAGGTGATGCGGCGCACGAAGCGGCGCCCGTTGCCGGCGCACACCGTGTCGCCCCGCAACGCGCTGGTCTTCGGCGTGACGCTGGCGGTGGTCTCGGTCGTCCTGATGGCCGTGTTCACGAATCTGCTGGCCGCCGCTCTGACCCTGGCCGCGATCCTCTACTACGACCTGGTCTACACCCTCTGGCTGAAGCGGACCACGGCGGCGAACACGTTCTGGGGCGGGGCGTGCGGCGCCGCCCCGGTGCTGATCGGCTGGGCCGCCGTCACCGGCACGCTCGCGCCGGCGGCCTGGGCGCTGTTCGGCGTGGTCTTCTTCTGGCAGATGCCGCACTTCTACCCGCTCGCGATGAAGTACAAGGACGACTACGCGCGTGCCGGCGTACCGATGCTGCCGGTGGTGGCGTCGACCCGCCGGGTCAACGCCGAGATCCTGATCTTCGCGTGGCTGACCGTGCTGACCTCGCTCGCGGTCTGGCCGCTCGGGATGAGCGCGGTGTACGGGGTACCGACCCTGGTCGTGGGCGCCGTCTTCCTGGTCGAGGCGCACCGGCTCGCGGGCCGCGCGGCGCGGGGCGAGGCGGTCAAGCCCATGCGGCTGTTCCACTGGTCCACGACATACCTGACCATCCTGTTCGCGGCCGTCGCCCTGGACGCGCTGATCTGACCGGGTGTCGTCCGGAGCCGGACAGATCATCGCGATCGATGAGCTGTCCGGCTTTTGACAATGAGACAGAGGTATTTCGCACACATCCGGCGTGACCTGCGTGTTCACTTCTGCGCAACTTTGTCGCGGCGAAATCATGAAGGATGTACCGATATATCCCGCCAAATCGCCTGTGGTCTTCCTTAAACCTCAAGGTAATTGGCATCACAAAAGGTTCACGGAAGTCGCCCGCCCGGGTGCGAGTCTGCTTAGGCTTCGCGTCATGGCAGATGGTTCCGATACGACGCTGACGGCTGAGCAGACCGCCAACGACCCGGCCCCGAGCGGCCTGGTCGCCGGTATCAAGTCGTTCGCCGCCGGACACGGCGGGGCGAAGGCGGTCATCGAGTACGTCGGCAAGCGCGGCGCACGCATCGTCCTCGTCGGCTCCGACGGAGCCTGGGGCGACCAGTTCGCGGACGACACCGTCGTCGCGCGGCAGGCGTGCGCCAAGGCGGGAGTCACCGTCGAGAACGCCTGGGAGCGTGAACTGATGGACCAGATGCGTCCGAGCAACGACCTCTGGCGGTCGATGGCCCGGCGCACGATGGCCCGTTGAGATAACTGAATTGTCCAATCACCACCAGTCGACCCGGGGGAAACCCCGGGTCGCTCTCGTCACCTGTGCCGCCCTGCCCGAGCTGGAGGACGACGACCGCCTGGTCCTCGCTCCGCTCGCGGCCCGAGGCATCACCGCCGAGCCGGCCGTCTGGGACGACCCGGCCGTCGACTGGGCCGCGTACGACCTCGCGGTGCTCCGCTCGCCCTGGGACTACATGTCCCGGCGGGACGAGTTCGTCGCCTGGGCGGCGGCCGTGCCCACCCTGGTCAACCCGGCGGACGTCGTCACCTGGAACACCGACAAGCGCTACCTCGACGAGCTCTCGGCCGCCGGAGTGCCCACGGTGCCCACCTCCTGGGTCGCGCCCGGAGCGGAGTGGGACCTCCCCGCCGAGCACGGGGAGTACGTCCTCAAGCCCGCCATCAGCGCCGGCAGCCAGGACACCGGCAGGTACGACCTGGCCGACCCCGAGCACCGGGAACTGGCCCGGACACACGTCCGGCGGCTCGCCGCAGCCGGACGGGTCACGATGGTCCAGCCGTACCTGTCCGCGGTCGACACCGAGGGGGAGACGGCGCTGCTGTTCGTCGCCGGGCCGGACG
Organism: Micromonospora sp. NPDC126480; assembly: GCF_040302465.1. Lineage (NCBI taxonomy): Bacteria > Bacillati > Actinomycetota > Actinomycetes > Micromonosporales > Micromonosporaceae > Micromonospora > Micromonospora sp. NPDC126480. The sequence goes on along the minus strand of NZ_JBEORU010000036.1, from coordinate 33,062 downwards.
GGCTCGCCTTCAGCCACGCCATCCGCAAGGGCGCGATGCTGACCGGCCCCGACCTGGGCGTGGACGGCCTCTACAAGCCCGAGCGGATCACCGCCCGTACCGCCACGCCGGAGCAGTTGGCGGTGGCGGAGAAGACGCTCGCGGCCGTGCCCGGCGGGCCGGACCGCCTGCTGTACGCCCGGGTCGACCTGATCCCGGGCGCCGACGGCACGCCGGTGCTGGTCGAGCTCGAGCTGACCGAGCCGTCGCTGTTCCTCGGGCACGCCGCCGGCGCGGCCGACCGCTTGGCCGACGGCATCCTCGCGCACCTCGACCGCCGCACCTGACGCGGGGACGCACCGCGCGGGGACCACAGCCCCGCCGAGCGCCCGCGCGGCAGGCCCGCCGTGCGCCCGGCAGGCCCGCCGAGCGCCCGCGCGGCAGGCAAGATCGCGCTCGAAGAGCGAAGTAGTGGCCTCTGTTGGACGGGGAGGCCACTACTTCGCACTTTCAGCACGATCTTGGCGCTTGGCGCTTGGCGCTTGGCGCTGGGCGCTGGGCGCTGGGCGCTGGGGCGCGTGCGGCGCCAGGGCGCGTGCGGCGCTTGGCGCTGCGCACGGCGCGGGGACGCGGGCGCTCGGCGTGCGGCGCGGGGCGGTGTCAGGCGTGGGCCGGGACGGAGGGCTCGGCCTCGAGGGTGGGGGTCGGGGCGGCGGCCGGGTGACGCTCGCGGGTCGACCAGAGCACCGACAGGGTCGCCAGCAGCACCAGGCAGGAGCCGAGCATGTGGGCGCCGACGAGGAGCGCCGGCAGGTCGGTGAAGTACTGCACGAATCCGATCACGCCCTGGCCGAGTTCGACGGCCACCAGCACCAGCGCCGCCCGGTAGGCGCGCTCCGCCCCGACCGCCCGGAACGCGAAGACCAGGGCCACCGAGAGGCCGATCAGCAGGAAGACCCCGTCGGCGTGGATCTGGGAGATCTGTTCCGGGTCGAGGCCGTTGCGGGCCGCTCCGCCGTCCCCGGCGTGTGGGCCGCTGCCCGTGACCCAGGTGCCGACGACCAGCACGGACGCGCTGACCGCGGTGGTGATCACGGCGAGGGTGCGCAGCGGGCCGGGCGCCGTGGGCGTGACCGGGCCGTCCGGCTCCCCGGTCCGCCGCCAGAGGGCGTACGCGGCCGCGATCACCACCATCGAGGCGAGGAAGTGCAGCCCGACCACCCACGGGTTGAGGTTGGTGAGCACGGTGACGCCGCCGATGACCGCCTGGGCCGGGATGCCGAGCAGCACGCCGACCGCGAGCGGCAGCAGGCCCCGCCGGCGGGGACGGTGCAGCAGGACGGCGACCACCACGGCGAGCGCGACGACGCCGACCGCGAAGGTGAGCAGGCGGTTGCCGAATTCGATCACTCCGTGCACGCCCATCTCGGGCGTCGTGGTGTACGACTCGTCGGTGCACCGGGGCCAGGTGGGGCAGCCGAGACCGGATGCGGTCAACCGGACGGCCCCACCGGTGACGACGATCGCGACGTTCGCGACGATGTTGGCGAACGCCAGACGGCGCAGCAGGGTGCTGGAGACCGGGAACCGGACGGCAGGAGTCACGACGCAAATCCTACGCACCGTAGTGGAACCCGATCGGGTGACTCCGCCGGCGCGGTGGTTCGGATCACCGGACCCCGGGTTTGCGGGCCCCGGGCGAATTACGTAACGTTGGCGTTGTGAAAAACGCGGCGGGGGCCTCCGGGCACTGGCCGGCGCCCGTGGGGGCCGCCGGTCAGCCGGGTGCGCTCCAGTCTGCCGCGTCCGACCTGTCGACCCGCGACCGGGTCACCCAGTTGCTCCTGGAGCGGGGCGCCACCACCGCGGCGCAGCTGGGGCACGCGCTCGGGCTCAGCCCGGCGGCGATCCGTCGGCACCTCGACGCCATGCTCGCCGAGGGGGACGTGGTCGCCCGCGAGCAGGTGGTGCGGGGGCACCGGGGGCGGGGCCGCCCGGCAAAGGTGTTCCTGCTGACCGAGGCCGCGCGGGTCCGCTGCGGCACCCACCACTACGACAACATGGCGACCGCGGCGCTGCGCTGGATCGCCCGCAGCGGCGGCTCGACGGCGGTGGCGGCGTTCGCCGCCGAGCAGGTCTCCGCGTTGGAGGCCCGGTGTCGGGCCGCCATGGAGGATGCGGGCGACGACCCGCTCGCGCGTGCCGAGGCGCTCGCGGGAGCGCTGACCGCCGAGGGCTACGCTGCGAACGCGTCCACGATCGCCTCCGGTGGCCAGTTGTGCCAGCACCACTGCCCGGTGGCGCACGTGGCCGCCGAATTCCCCCAGCTGTGCGAGGCCGAGACCGCGGTGATCTCCCGTCTGGTCGGCACCCACGTGCAGCGCCTGGCCACCATCGCGCACGGCGACGGGGTGTGCACCACGCACATCCCGGCCCAGCCGGGGCGTGCCCAGTCCGGAAAGACCGTCACCACTGTGAGGACAGATAGATGACCGAGCAGATCGTCCAGCCCCTGACCCAGGAGGAGCAGCTCGCCGCCCTCGGTCGCTACGAGTACGGCTGGGCCGACCCCGACGTGGCCGGGGCCTCCGCCCAGCGCGGCCTCAACGAGGCGGTGGTGCGGGACATCTCGGCCAAGAAGAACGAGCCGGCCTGGATGCTCGACCTGCGCCTGAAGGGCCTGCGGTTGTTCGACCGCAAGCCGATGCCGGCCTGGGGCGCCGACCTCACCGGGATCGACTTCGACAACATCAAATACTTCGTGCGGTCCACCGAGAAGCAGGCCACCAGCTGGGAGGACCTGCCCGAGGACATCAAGAACACCTACGACCGGCTGGGCATCCCGGAGGCGGAGAAGCAGCGGCTGGTCGCCGGCGTCGCGGCGCAGTACGAGTCCGAGGTCGTCTACCACAAGATCCGTGAGGACCTGGAGGAGCAGGGTGTCGTCTTCCTCGACACCGACACCGCCCTCAAGGAGCACGAGGACCTCTTCAAGGAGTACTTCGGCACGGTGATTCCGGTCGGTGACAACAAGTTCGCCGCGCTGAACACCTCCGTGTGGTCCGGTGGCTCGTTCATCTACGTGCCGAAGGGCGTGCACGTGGAGATCCCGCTGCAGGCCTACTTCCGGATCAACACGGAGAACATGGGCCAGTTCGAGCGGACGCTGATCATCGTCGACGAGGGCGCGTACGTGCACTACGTCGAGGGCTGCACCGCGCCGCTGTACTCCTCCGACTCGCTGCACAGCGCGGTCGTGGAGATCATCGTCAAGAAGAACGCCCGCTGCCGGTACACGACCATCCAGAACTGGTCGAACAACGTCTACAACCTGGTCACCAAGCGTGCCGTCTGCCACGAGGGCGCGACCATGGAGTGGGTCGACGGCAACATCGGCTCCAAGGTCACCATGAAGTACCCGGCGGTCTACATGACCGGCGAGCACGCCAAGGGCGAGGTGCTCTCGGTGGCGATGGCCGGTGAGGGCCAGCACCAGGACGCCGGCGCCAAGATGGTGCACGCCGCGCCGCACACCTCCTCGACCATCGTCTCCAAGTCGATCGCCCGGGGCGGCGGCCGCACCTCGTACCGGGGTCTCGTCCAGGTGCTGGAGGGCTCGCACAGCAGCCGGAGCACGGTCAAGTGCGACGCGCTGCTGGTCGACACCATCTCCCGCTCGGACACCTACCCGTACGTCGACATCCGCGAGGACGACGTGTCGATGGGGCACGAGGCGACCGTCTCCAAGATCAGCGACGACCAGCTCTTCTACCTGATGAGCCGGGGCCTGAGCGAGGACGAGGCGATGGCGATGATCGTCCGCGGCTTCATCGAGCCCATCGCCAAGGAGCTCCCGATGGAGTACGCGCTGGAGCTGAACCGCCTGATCGAGCTCCAGATGGAGGGCGCGGTCGGCTGACGCCGCCCGCCCGCCCGCCCGACCAGCACCAGACACCGTCGTCGCAGAACAGCAAGGAAGAGATGACTACCCAGGCTTCCGCGCCGCCCAGCACCAAGTCGCAGGCGCTCCGCTCGTACGACGTCGCCGACTTCCCGGCCCTCACCGGCCTGGAGGAGGAGTGGCGGTTCACCCCGCTCAAGCGCCTCCGCGGCCTGACCGGCGGGGCGCAGGCGGCCACCGGCACGGTCCGGCACGAGCACGGCGACCTGCCGGCCGGCGTGACCGTCGAGCGGATCGCGAAGGACGACCCGCGCGTCGGCAGTGTGCTCACCCCGATCGACCGGGTCAGCGCGCTGGCCTACGGCGGTGCGGCGGAGGCGCTGCTGGTGCAGGTCGCCCGCGAGGCCGTCGTGGCCGAGCCGGTGACCCTGCGGGTGGTCGGGCAGGGCGCGGACGGCCTGGCGCTCGGGCACACCGTCGTCGAGGTGGGGCGGTTCGCCGAGGCGACCCTCGTGCTGGAGCACGTCGGCTCGGCGACCCTCGCCGACAACGTCGAGGTGACGGTCGCTGACGGTGCCAAGCTGACCCTGGTGACCGTTGCCGACTGGGCCGACGACGCCGTGCAGGCGCAGCACCTCAAGGTCAAGCTGGGCCGCGACGCGCGGGTGCTGCACGTCCAGGTCAGCCTCGGTGGCGACCTGGTCCGCCAGTACACGACCGTCGAGTACACCGAGCGCGGCGGCGAGGCCGAGCTGTACGGCGTCTACTTCGCCGACTCGGGCCAGCACCTGGAGCACCGCCAGCTGGTCGACCACTCGGTGCCGGACTGCCGCAGCTACGTGGGCTACCGGGGCGCGCTGCAGGGCGAGAGCGCCCGCACGGTCTGGGTCGGTGACGTGCTGATCCGCGCCGAGGCGACCGGCACCGACACGTACGAGATCAACCGGAACCTGCTGCTCACCGACGGCGCGCGGGCGGACTCCGTACCCAATCTGGAGATCGAGACCGGCGAGATCGCCGGCGCCGGCCACGCGAGCGCGACCGGCCGCTTCGACGACGAGCAGCTGTTCTACCTGATGGCCCGGGGCATCCCGGAGGCCGAGGCCCGCCGCCTGGTGGTGCGCGGCTTCTTCGCCGAGCTGCTCAACAAGATCCCGGTGGAGTCCCTGCGCGAGCGCCTCGGCGAGGCGATCGAGGCGCGCCTCACGAAGGCCGGCGCCTGATGATCAAGATCTGCTCGACCGAGGACGTGCCGAAGGGCACCGCGATCAGCGCCGACGTGGACGGCACGCAGATCGCAATCGTGCACGGCGAGGACGACGTCTTCTACGCCGCCTACGACGAGTGCTCGCACGCCGCCGTCCCGCTCTCCGAGGGCGAGGTCGAGGGCTGCACGCTGGAGTGCTGGCTGCACGGTTCCCGCTTCGACCTGCGGACCGGCGAGCCGACCGGGCTGCCCGCCACCGAACCCGTACCCGTCTACCCCGTCGAGATCCGCGACGGCGACATCTACGTCAGCCTGACGCCGAGCAATGGAGTGACCCGATAATGAGCACCCTGGAGATCCGTGACCTGCAGGTGTCGGTCAAGCTGCCCGAGGGTGAGCTCAAGCCGATCCTGCACGGTGTCGACCTGACCGTTAAGTCGGGGGAGACCCACGCCATCATGGGCCCGAACGGCTCCGGCAAGTCCACCCTGGCGTACTCGATCGCCGGCCACCCGAAGTACGAGATCACCGGCGGCTCGGTGACCCTCGACGGCGAGGACGTCCTCGAGATGTCCGTCGACGAGCGGGCCCGCGCCGGCCTCTTCCTGGCCATGCAGTACCCGGTCGAGGTGCCCGGCGTGTCGGTGGCGAACTTCCTGCGCACCGCCAAGACCGCGATCGACGGCGAGGCGCCGAAGCTGCGCACCTGGGGCGGCGAGCTGCGCGGCGCCATGGAGCGCCTCCAGATGGACCCGGCGTTCGCCCAGCGCAACGTCAACGAGGGCTTCTCCGGCGGTGAGAAGAAGCGGCACGAGATCGTGCAGCTCGAGCTGCTCAAGCCGAAGATGGCGATCCTCGACGAGACCGACTCCGGTCTCGACGTCGACGCCCTCCGGGTGGTCAGCCAGGGCGTCAACCGGGTCCGTGAGACTGGCGACACCGGCCTGCTGCTGATCACCCACTACACCCGGATCCTGCGCTACATCAAGCCGGACCACGTGCACGTCTTCGTCGCCGGTCGGATCGTCGAGGAGGGCGGCCCGGAGCTGGCCGACAAGCTCGAGGAAGAGGGTTACGAGCGGTACGTCGCCGGGGCCGGTTCGGCGCGGGCCTGACCTCAAGGAAAGGTCGGTCGACGATGACGACCATCGCGATCCCGCCGGGCATGCCGCAGTACGGCGACGTGCCGCGCTACGACGTCGCCGCCGTGCGGGCCGACTTCCCGATCCTCGGACGGGAGGTCAACGGGCACCCGCTGGTCTACCTGGACAGCGCGAACACGTCGCACAAGCCACGGCAGGTGCTCGACGTGCTGCGGGAGCACTACGAGCGGCACAACGCCAACGTGTCGCGGTCGGTGCACACGCTGGGCACCGAGGCCACCGAGGCGTACGAGGCGGCGCGGGCCAAGGTCGCGGCGTTCATCAACGCCCCGAGCGTGGACGAGGTGGTGTTCACCAAGAACTCCACCGAGGCGATCAACATCGTGGCGTACGCGTTCTCGAACGCGTCGCTGCGGCCGGACGCCGACCCGCGGTTCAAGCTGGGCCCCGGTGACGAGGTGGTGATCTCCGAGATGGAGCACCACTCGAACATCGTCCCGTGGCAGCTGCTCTGCGAGCGCACCGGAGCGACCCTGCGCTGGTTCCCGGTCACCGACCACGGCCGGCTCGACGAGTCGGGCCTGGACGACCTGGTCACCGAGCGGACGAAGATCGTCTCGATGGTGCACATGTCCAACATCCTCGGGACCGTCAACGCGACGTCGCGGATCACCGCGCGGGTCCGCGAGGTGGGCGCGCTGCTGCTGCTCGACTGCTCGCAGTCGGTGCCGCACATGCCGATGGACGTCGTCGACTACGACGCGGACTTCATCGTCTTCACCGGTCACAAGATGTGCGGCCCGACCGGCGTCGGCGTCCTCTGGGGCCGGGCCGAGCTGCTCGCGGCGATGCCGCCGGTGCTCGGCGGCGGGTCGATGATCGAGACCGTGGCCCTGTCCGGGTCCACCTTCGCCGCCCCGCCGGCCCGGTTCGAGGCGGGCACCCCGCCGATCGCCGAGGCCGTGGCGCTCGGCGCGGCGGTGGACTACCTGACCGGCATCGGCATGCGGGCCATCCAGTGGCACGAGAAGCAGCTGACCGCGTACGCGTTGGACGCCCTCGCGACCGTGCCCGGGCTGCGGATCTTCGGCCCGACCGTGCCGGTGGGCCGCGGCGGCACGATCTCCTTCGCCCTGGGCGACGTCCACCCGCACGACGTCGGCCAGGTCCTCGACTCGCTCGGCGTGCAGGTGCGGGTCGGGCACCACTGCGCCCGCCCGGTCTGCACCCGCTTCGGGGTGCCGGCGACGACCCGCGCGTCGTTCTACCTCTACACCACCACCGAGGAGATCGACGCCCTGGTGGCGGGCCTGGAGCAGGTGCGGAAGGTGTTCGACTGATGCAGCTCGACCAGCTCTACCAGGAGATCATCCTGGACCACTACAAGCACCCGCACGGCCGGGGCCTGCGCGACGCGGACGACCCGGCGACCACCGTCGCCGAGGCGCACCACGTCAACCCGACCTGCGGTGACGAGATCACCGTCCGGGTGGCCACCGACGGCGAGGTGCTGCACGACGTCTCGTACGAGGGAATGGGCTGCTCGATCAGCCAGGCCTCGGCGAGCGTGCTGCACGAGCTGCTCACCGGCCGTGGGGCCGGCGAGGCGTTCTCGGTGCACGAGGCGTTCGTGGAGTTGATGTCCGGCCGTGGCCAGGTCACGCCGGACGAGGATGTGCTCGGCGACGGGGTCGCGTTCGCGGGCGTCGCCCGCTACCCCGCCCGGGTGAAGTGCGCGCTGCTGCCCTGGATGGCGTTCAAGGACGCCGCGGCACGCGCCGGCGTGGGCGTCAGCCCGACGGAGGTGAAGGCATGAGCGAGAACACCGCGACCGAGGCCACCCCGGAGGCCGGCGAGGGAACGACCGGCGCGGTCGTCCCGGGTGCCGCCGACGGCGGCGCGCCGGCGGCCGGCAAGGCCGCCGTCGCCGACATCGAGGAGGCGATGAAGGACGTCGTCGACCCCGAGCTGGGCATCAACGTGGTCGACCTGGGCCTGGTGTACGGGGTGCACGTCGACGACGAGAACGTCGCCACCCTGGACATGACCCTCACGTCGGCGGCCTGCCCGCTGACCGACGTGATCGAGGACCAGGCCCGGACCGCGCTGACCACCGGCCCGGGCGGCGGCCTGGTCAACGACATCCGGATCAACTGGGTGTGGCTGCCGCCGTGGGGCCCCGACAAGATCACTGATGAGGGGCGCGACCAGCTCCGCTCCCTCGGCTTCAACGTCTGACCGGTCCCGGCCGGTCGGATCGGGCGCGGTTCCCCACCCGGGGTGCCGCGCCCGACGCGTCGCCGGGCCCGGTCCGCGCCGCTCGCCGCTCGCCGCTCGCCGCGACCGGCGGTCGGCCGGTCCCGCCCGGACGTCATCGGAGGGTCCCGCACGCCGGAGAACCGAGGTCGCCAGCACGGAGCTGACCCGGGCCGGATATCAGTGGCCGTGCGGCGGACCGTGGCGCAGGATGGCGACGTGATCGAGACGTACCCCCGGCAGGTCCCCGTCCGCGCGGCCACCGCCGCGCGTCGACAGCGGACCGTGCCCGGGTCCGGCCCGGTCCGCCGTGCGTCGTCGTGACCGGGGCGTTCCTGGCCGGCCTCGTCGCCGGCTACGGAGTGGCGATCCCGGTGGGCGCGATCGCGGTGCTCATCATGGGACTGGCCGCGCGTACCTCGTTCCGCGTGGGCGCCGCCGCGGCGTTCGGCGTCGCCACGGCCGACGGCCTCTACGCGGCGGTCGCCGCGCTCGGCGGGGCCGCCCTGGCCGCCCTGATCACGCCGATCGCCGGCCAGATGCGGGTGGTGGCCGCTGCCGTGCTGCTCGGCCTCGCCGCGCACACCGCCTGGCGCGCCCTGCGTTCCCGGCACCGGCCGGCCACCGTCGATCCCGGCCGGCGGGGCGGTCTGGAGACGCCGCCCAGGGCGTTCGCCGGGGTGCTGGCGCTGACGCTGCTGAACCCGGCGACCGTGGTCTACTTCGCCGCGCTCGTCCTGGGCCGGCGGGACGCCGCCGACCCGGACCCGGCGGTCGCCGCGGCGTTCGTAGTCGGGGCGTTCCTGGCGTCGGCGAGCTGGCAACTGCTGATCGCCGGGGGCGGCACCCTGGTCGGTCGGGCGCTGGCCGGCCCACGCGGCCGGCTGGTCACCGCGCTGCTCTCCAGCGCCATCATCGCGGCCCTGGCCGCCGCCACACTCCTCGCGGGCTGACCACCGCACCTCCGCTCCCGGTGGCTCGCGGGGAGGGGCGGCGGCGAAGGGGTGGGTGGGGGGCGTAGGTTCGGGTCATGACCAGCCGACCCGCAGCCGGTGGTGGTCGGTGGGTGGACGTCGACCCGGCCCGGATCCGCCGCTGGATCGACGGCTTCGCCGGTCGGCACGGCCCGGCGGAAGCGACACCGGAGGCTTACGGGCTGCTGCTGGCCGCTCCGGACGGGGCGACCGCCGAACTGCACGCCCCGCCCGGTGCGCCCGCCGCCGCCGACCTCGACGGCTTCGTGGCCGCTGCGACCGCGGATCGCCGGATCGGGCTGCTGCTCGCCCGCAAGGGGGCGGTGGCGGTCGGCGTCGCCGAGGGGGAGCGGCTGCCGGTGCACAAGGTGGACACCCGCTACGTGCAGGGCCGCACCGCCGCCGGCGGGTGGTCCCAGCAGCGGTTCGCCCGGCGGCGGGACAACCAGGCGAAGGCGGCGCTTGCCGACGCGGCGGACCTGGCGGCGCGGCTTCTGCTTCCGGAGGCCGACCGCCTGGACGCGGTGGTCGTAGGCGGCGACCGGCGGGCGGTGGACGCGGTGCTGGCCGACCGGCGACTCGCCCCGCTGGCCGCACTGCGCGCCGACCGGCTGCTCGACGTCCCCGAGCCTCGGCACGCGGTGCTGCTCGCCGCGGTGACCGCCGCCCGGGCGGTCCGGATCCTCGTCCGCGACGCACCGGACCAGCCCGGTGGTAAGGAAGGGCCCCTTGTTAACACTTTGGGGTGAGAAGGGTTCCCTTCTCTACCGTAGGCGTTAACAAGGGGCCCTTCCTTGCACCTCAGAGGCCGGCGCGGAACGTGTCGCAGGACTTCGGGTCGCCGGTCTCGTAGCCCCGGGTGAACCACTCGCGGCGCTGCTGGGACGAGCCGTGCGTGAACTCGTCCGGGTTCACCGGCCGGTTGGCGCGCTCGGAGATCGCGTCGTCGCCGATCTTCTCGGCGGTGTCGATCGCCTGGGCGATGTCCTGCTCGGAGATGCTCTTGAAGATCTTCTGGCCGCTGTCGTCGGCGGTGCCGGTGGCGTTGCGCGCCCACGCGCCCGCGTAGCAGTCGGCCTGCAGTTCCAGCCGGACCGACAGCTCGTTCGCGCCGTCCGGGTCACGCTGCTGCTGGCGGCGTACCTGCTCGTTGGTGCCGAGCAGGTTCTGCACGTGGTGGCCGTACTCGTGGGCCAGCACGTACGGCTGGGCGAACTCGCCCTCGGCGCCGAGCTGCTGGGCCAGCACCTGGTAGAAGGTGAGGTCGATGTACACCTGCGCGTCGGCGGGGCAGTAGAACGGCCCCACCCCGGAGTCGGCCTGCCCGCAGGCGGTGTTGACGGCCTGGCTGAAGAAGACCGTGTCGGTGGCCCGGTACTGCTCGCCGAACGCCTCGGGCAGGGCGGTGCGCCAGTACGCCTGGATCGAGTTGACGTACAGCGTGTTGCGGCAGTCCAGCTGCTGGAGTGCGTCGTCGGCGGAGCACTTCTGCTCCAGGGAGGTGTTGTCGCCCTGCTCGCCGCCGCCGTCGATGGCCGCGTTCAGGCCGAAGCCGCCGCCGACGAGGGCGACAAGCACGGCGATGATGATGCCGACAATGCCCCCGCGCCCGCCGCCGATCGGAATGGGGATCCCGCCGACGCCACCGCCGCCCCCGGACCCCCGCCGGTCGTCCACCTGGCTGGTGTCGATCCGCGCGTTCTCGTTCAGCTCCATGTCAACCCCGATCACCGTCTGAATCCGTTTGTGGTTGCGGTACCGGACCGGGTCCGGACGTCCGTTTCGGTACCCGATGATCTTGACCGGTAATCCGGCGGGCGGGTCGGGACGCGCCCGGTACACTTGCCGCGTGCTGCTCTGCGAAGGCTGAACCGCCCCGCGCCGACGGTCCTCAGGCCCGCCGGCGCTCTCGCGTGCCCTGAGTCAGCCCTTCCAGACCTCGAGAGCGAGTCCCCCGACATGATCACTGCCACCGGCCTGGAGCTCCGTGCCGGCGCCCGGATCCTGCTGTCCGACACCACGCTGCGGGTGCAGCCCGGCGACCGCATCGGCCTGGTCGGCCGCAACGGCGCCGGCAAGACCACCACCCTGAAGGTCCTCGCCGGCGAGGGCCAGCCGTACGCCGGCCAGCTCGACCGGCGCAGCAACATCGGGTACCTCCCGCAGGACCCGCGCACCGGCGACCTCGAGGTGACCGGCCGCGACCGCGTGCTCTCCGCCCGGGGCCTCGACGTGCTGATGGCCCGGATGAAGGAACTGGAGGCGCAGCTCGCCGAGGCGGCCGACGACAAGCTGGTCCGCCGCTACGGCGCGCTCGAGGACCAGTTCGCCTCCCTGGGCGGGTACGCCGCCGAGGCGGAGGCGGCCCGCATCTGCGCCAACCTCGGGTTGCCGGACCGGGCCCTGGCGCAGCCGATCGGGACCCTCTCCGGTGGCCAGCGCCGCCGTATCGAGCTGGCCCGGATCCTGTTCCGCGACGCGGGTGACAACGGCGGCGGCATCCTCCTGCTCGACGAGCCGACCAACCACCTGGACGCCGACTCGATCACCTGGCTGCGCGGGTTCCTCGCCAACCACAAGGGCGGCCTGATCGTGATCTCGCACGACGCGTCGCTGCTGGAATCGGTCGTGAACAAGGTCTGGTTCCTGGACGCCACCAGGTCGGTGGTGGACGTCTACAACCTCGGCTGGAAGGCGTACCTGGAGGCGCGGGAGACCGACGAGCGGCGCCGCCGCCGGGAGCGGGCCAACGCCGAGAAGAAGGCCGGCGCCCTGATGGCGCAGGCCGACAAGATGCGGGCCAAGGCCACCAAGACGGTCGCCGCGCAGAACATGGCCCGGCGGGCCGAGCGGCTGCTGTCCGGCCTGGACGAGGTACGCGTCGCCGACAAGGTGGCGAAGGTGCGGTTCCCGACCCCGGCGGCGTGCGGGAAGACCCCGCTGACCGCCACGGGGCTGTCGAAGTCGTACGGGTCGCTGGAGATCTTCACCGACGTGGACGTCGCCGTGGACCGCGGCTCCCGGGTGGCCATCCTCGGGCTCAACGGCGCGGGCAAGACCACCCTGCTGCGGATCCTGGGCGGGCTGCTGGAGCCGGACACCGGCGAGGTACGGCCGGGGCACGGGCTGCGGCTGGGCTACTACGCCCAGGAGCACGAGACGCTGGAGGTGGAGCGGACCATCCTCGAGCACATGCGCAGCGCGGCCCCGGAGCAGAGCGACACCGACCTGCGGAAGATCCTCGGCGCGTTCCTGTTCTCCGGCGAGGACGTGGACAAGCCCGCCGGCGTGCTCTCCGGCGGGGAGAAGACCCGGCTGGCCCTGGCCACCCTGGTCTGCTCCGGTGCCAACGTGCTGCTGCTCGACGAGCCCACGAACAACCTCGACCCGGTCAGCCGCGAACAGGTGCTCGACGCCATCGCGCGTTACCCGGGGGCGATCGTGCTGGTCACGCACGACCCCGGCGCGGTGAGCGCCCTCAAGCCGGACCGGGCGATCCTGCTGCCCGACGGCGACGAGGACGCCTGGAGCGACGACCTTCTGGAACTGGTCGAGCTGGCCTGACCGGGGTTCCCGGTCAGCGGGCCAGTTCGAGCAGGTGGCCGACGACGCCGGAGGTCGCCAGGATGGCCACACCGATCGCGACGAAGACCGCCGGCACCAGCCAGTGGCCGACGCGCCGCACCAGCCGGATCACCCGGGGGTGGCCGCCGAGCCATGCGCCGACCGCGCACCACAGGGCGATGAGCACGACGAAGATCAGCAGGAACACCGCACTGTCGGCGGGGCCGAGCGCCCGGAACACCGGCACGTAGACCGCCACGTTGTCGGCGCCGTTGGCGATCGTCACGCCGGCCACGCCGAGCGTCCCGCCCACCACCGTGGGTGCCTCGTCGTCGTCCCGGTCGAGCAGCGCCCGGACACCCAGAGCGATGGGCAGCAGCCCGAGCAGGCCGGTCCACGGGTCGGGCACGACCAGCAGGCCGGCCGCCATCACGGCGCTGGCCAGGGCGAGCGCCCCGATGCCGAGGTACTGCCCGGCGACGATCTGGCTGGGGCGGGGCCGCCCGGTGGTGCGGGCGGCGACGAAGAACATCGTCAGGATGACGATGTCGTCGACGTCGGTGGCGGCGAACACCACGAGCGCGCCCCCGGCCGTGCCGAGAAGATCGATCACGTCAGGAGGGTACGTCGGTCGTGGCGGGCGGCCGACCGGTGGCCGAACGGCTGTGGGTCACCCTATCGGGTAGCTGACATCGCGCAGCGTGTCGGTTGGCGAATAGTTGATATCTGGCGCATGATCGTTCGAGGCGGTCTAATAGGTGGGACCGTATCCGAACCGCACAGTCTGGGACGTGAGGACACAGCATGGCAGCCACCGGCACAGCCACCAGCACTGAGAAGGGTCGCCGGATCGTCGGAGCCGAGCGCCAGACGCTCGCCAAGGACCTGGTAAAGCGGTACACCGGGGGAGAGAGCATCCGCGCCCTCGCGGCCTCGACCGGCCGTTCCTACGGGTTCATCCACCGGGTGCTCACCGAGTCCGGGGTGCAGCTGCGGCAGCGCGGCGGCGCCCGGCGCCGCAAGAAGGCGTGACCCGCCCCGAAGCGTCGTCCATCAGCGCCGTTCCCCGGGCCGCCCGGTGACCGCCGAGGCGACCGGGGTCCGGCTCGACTGCGACGGGCCGATCGCGACGGTGACGTTGTGTCGGCCCGACGTGCTCAACGCACAGACCCCGGCGATGTGGCGCGCGATGAGCGACTTCTCCCGGGACCTGCCCGGTGACGTGCGCGTCGTCGTGGTGCGTGGGGAGGGCCGAGCGTTCTCCGCCGGCCTCGACCTGTCGGTGGCCGGCGCGTCCGGGCCGGGCTCCTTCGCCGAGCTGTCCACCCTGCCCGAGCAGGAGTGCGCGGACCGCATCGCCGAGTTGCAGGCCGCCTTCACGTGGCTGCACCGGCCCGATCTGATCTCGGTCGCGGCGGTGCAGGGGCACGCGATCGGGGCCGGCTTCCAGCTGGCGCTCGCCTGTGACCTGCGGGTGCTCGCCGAGGACGCCCGACTCTCCATGGCCGAGGTGACGCTCGGCCTGGTGCCCGATCTCGCCGGCACCAAGCGTCTGGTGGAGCTCGTGGGCTATTCGCGGGCCCTGGAGATCTGCACCACCGGGCGGCGGATGGACGCCGCCGAGGCGGACCGGATCGGCCTGGCGACCTTGGTGGTGCCCGCCGGCGAGCTGGACGGTGCGGTCCGCGACCTGACCGCCGGGCTGCTCGCCAACAACCGGGACGCGGTGGTGGAGATCAAGGCGCTGATCGCCGGCGCCGCCGACCGGACGCACGCGGAGCAGCAGCGGGCGGAGCGGGAGGCGCAGACCCGCCGGCTGCGGGACCTCGCCGGGCGCGGAGAATAGTAAGGACCGTTCGGGAAGATCCGGGTTACCGCCGAGGTTGTCACAGTCGTCGGGAGAATTGACTGGGACGGCGCGGTCGGCCCGATGACCCGGAGGTGAGTGTGTCCAATCCGATGTCCGGCGGCGGCATGGGCGGGTGGAGCATGCTCCGGTCGATGCGCAGCCGCGACGAGATCTCCAGCCACCGCCTCCAGCGGGGCGTCGCGCGCCGGATCGTCGCCTTCGCCGGGCCGTACCGGCGGGACATCGTCGTCTTCCTGGTGACCGTGGTGCTGGCCGCGATCATCGGCGTCGCCACCCCGGTGCTCGCCGGTGACGTCATCGACGCGATCACCCGGGGCGGCTCGGCGGCCGGTGACCTGGTGGTGCGGCTGGCCCTGGTCATCGCCGCACTGGCGGTGGCCGACGCGCTGCTCTCGCTGGCCCAGCGGTGGTATTCGGCCCGCATCGGCGAGGGCATCATCCTCGACCTGCGCACCCGAGTCTACGATCACGTTCAGCGGATGCCGCTGCAGTTCTTCACGCGTACGCAGACCGGCGCGCTGGTCAGCCGGCTCAACAACGACGTGCTGGGCGCCCAGCGGGCATTCACCTCGACGCTGTCCGGGGTGGTCAGCAACGTCATCCAGCTGGTGCTCACCGCCGCGGTGATGTTCACCCTGTCCTGGCAGATCACCGCGCTGTCGCTGGTCCTGCTTCCGGTCTTCATCATCCCGGCCCGCCGCGTCGGCCGGCGGCTCGCGGAGATCACCCGCGAGTCCTACAACCTCGACGCCAAGATGAACGCGACGATGACCGAGCGGTTCAATGTCTCGGGGGCGCTGCTGGTCAAGCTCTTCGGCCGGCCCGACGAGGAGGCGCGCCGGTTCGCCGGGCGGGCCGAGCGGGTACGCGACATCGGCATCCAGTCCGCAATGTACTCGCGGACGTTCTTCGTGGCCATGCTGCTGGTGGCCTCGCTCGCCCAGGCTCTCACCTACGGCCTCGGCGGGTGGCTCGCCGTCACCGGCAGCGTCAGCGCCGGCACGGTGGTGACGCTCGCCCTGCTGCTCACCCGCCTCTACGGCCCGCTCACCGCGCTGTCGAACGTCCGGGTCGACGTGATGAGCGCGTTGGTCTCCTTCGACCGGGTCTTCGAGGTCCTCGATCTCCGGCCGGCCATCACCGAGAAGGCGGACGCGGTGCAGGTGCCCCGGGGCGCCGGCCGGGTCGAGTTCCGGGACGTGCGCTTCCGCTACCCCAGCGCCTCGGAGATCTCACTCGCCAGCCTGGAGGAGGTCGCCGCCCTGGACCGGACGGTCACCGAGCCGGTGCTCCGCGGCGTGTCCTTCAGCGTCGAGCCGGGGCAGATGGTGGCCCTGGTGGGACCGTCCGGTGCCGGCAAGTCGACGCTGTCCATGCTGGTCTCCCGCGTCTACGACGTGACCGACGGCCAGGTGCTGGTCGGCGACGTCGACGTCCGCGACGCCACGCTCGACTCGCTGCGGGACGAGATCGGTGTGGTCACGCAGGACTCGCACCTGTTCCACGAGACCATCGCGGAGAACCTGCGCTACGCCAAGCCGGACGCCACCGACGACGAGCTGTGGGCCGCGCTGGCCGGCGCCCAGGTCGCGGACCTGGTGCGCGCCCTGCCGGACGGCCTGGACACGGTCGTGGGCGAGCGCGGCTACCGGTTCTCCGGCGGCGAGAAGCAGCGCATCGCGATCGCGCGCCTGCTGCTGAAGGCGCCGTCGATCGTGATCCTCGACGAGGCCACGGCCCACCTCGACTCGGAGAGCGAGGCGGCGGTGCAGCGGGCACTGTCGGTGGCGCTGACCGGGCGTACCGCGCTGGTCATCGCGCACCGGCTCTCCACCGTCCGGGACGCCGACCAGATCCTGGTCCTCGACCAGGGGCGGATCGTGGAGCGGGGCCGGCACGACGAGCTGGTCGCCGTCGGCGGCCTCTACGCCGAGCTGTACCGGACGCAGTTCGCCGTCGTCGACTCGCCCGCGCCGTACCAGGACGCGACCGGGCCGGAGCCGGTGGCCGTGCCGATGCGGCCGTACCTTGCCGACGAGGCGCTGCCCCCGGCCGCCGCGAACTAGTCCCGGGCGACGGCGGCCCGCAGCTCGCCGAACGCGGCGCCGAGCGACTCCGGGGTGAAGTGCGCGTTCAGCCCACTGGGGTTGGGCAGCACCCAGAGCCGCGCGCCGGCCAGCGCCTCCGGCTGCGGGCCGAAGCCGGCCTTTGGCCGGGCGAACCCGATCCGGTACGCCGTCACCCCGACCACCGCCACCCACCGTGGCCGGTAGCGGGCGACCTTGCCGGCCAGGACGTCTGCGCCGGCGACGAGTTCGGCGGCGGCCAGCTCGTCGGCCCGGGCGCTGGCCCGCGCCACCATGTTGGTGACGCCCAGCCCGTAGCCGGGCAGCTCGTCCTGCTCACTCGGGTGCAACTGGCGGGGGGTGAACCCGCCCCGGTGCAGTGCCGGCCAGAACCGGTTTCCGGGCCGGGCGAAGTGCCACCCCGTGGCCGCCGACCACAGCCCGGGGTTGATCCCGACGAACAGCACGTCCAGACCGGGCGCGATGACGTCCGGGAGGAGGCGATCGGCCGCCGCGGCCAGCTCCGCACGCGTCGGTCGCGGGTAGTGCGGTCCGGCCATCACAGGTCCCGCAGCGCGCCGCCGTCCACCGGCAGGGTGATCCCCGTCAGGTAGCTGGCGGCGGGGGAGAGCACGAACGCCGCCACCCGGCCGAACTCGGCCGGCTCGCCCAGCCGGCGCAGCGGGATCGCCGCCTCCGCCTCGGCCCGGGCCCGCTCGGCGTCGCCGCTCGCCGCGAGCAGCTGGGCGTTCCGGTCGGTCAGGATCCGCCCGGGCAGCAGCCCCACCACCCGTACGCCCCGGGGGCCGTACTCGTCGGCGACGTCCTTGGCCACTCCGGCCAGGCCGGGACGCAGGCCGTTGGAGATGCCCAGGCCAGGGAGGGGCGCCCGGGCGGAGGTGGACAGGACCAGCCCGATCGCCCCGCCGTCGGTCAGCGCTGCGGCGACGGCCCGCACCGTCCGGACGGTGCCGAGGAACACCGTCTCGAAGGCTCGCCGCCACTGCTCGTCGGTCACCGACGCCGCGCTGCCCGGTGGCGGACCACCGACCGAGACCAGCGCGCCGTCGAGCCGGCCGAACGCCTCACGGGCGGTCGCCACCAGGCTCTCGGGCAGGTCAGGGTCGGACAGGTCGCCGGCGACCCCGATCGCCTGCGCCGGACCGCCCAGGCGCCGCGCGGCCTCCTCGACCGCGTCCGCGTCGCGAGCGGAGAGGACCACCCGGGCACCGTCGGTGACGAGACACTCGGCGGCCGCGTACCCGAGCCCGCGGGAGGCCCCGGTCAGGATGTACACCCGGTCGGTCAGTCCCAGATCCATGCCGCTGATCCTGCCGCATCTGTCCGACGTACGCGCTTTGGAGCTGATGTCGTGGGTGGATCGCCGCGACGTCCGGGATGTCGCCGGGGCCGCGCCAGGGCCGGGGCCGTCGCCAGGGCCGGGGCCGTCGCCAGGGCCGGGGGTGACCGCCCCGATGACGCTTCCGGATCAGCTCCAAAGCCGGAGCGGGTCGGCATCGACGAGGAGCGTCCGCAACCGGGAGCGGGCCGCCGGCCGCACGGGGGTGCCGTCGACCTCTACCCACACCACAAATGCCGCCGCGGAGGGCGCGGCAGCGCCGGCCCGGCGATGTCGCCGCAGGCGGTGTGGTGGGCGTCGAGCCGCCCGGGCACGGGATCTCAGCGGCGGGCGGGGCGCAGCAGGCGTACGCGGCCGGCGAGTTGGACCGCGACGGCGCCACCGGCACGCCCCCAGCCCGGCGGGCGGCGCGGCCGGGGCGCGCTCCGCCCGTCGTAGCGGTGACCGGCCTCCCGGACGGCCAGCTCGTCCGCGCCCAGCGGCGGCAGCGTGCCCGCGTCGCGCAGCTCGCGGGCGAGGTCCCAGCCGTCGCGCAGGGAACCGGCGGTGGGTCGTCCGTCGGCCCAGCGCGCGAAGACCTCCGGCCACCGCGGGCCGAGCCCGGCGGCGAGCAGCGGCCAGTGCCGGGCCACCTCGCCGGCCCGCTTGCGCAGCAGGGCGGTACGCGCGGCGGCGAGCGGACCCGGCGCGAAGCCCGGCGGCGCGGGCGCCCCGGCGACCAGCGCGGCGACGAGCGCGGCCTGACGGGCGGCCAGGTCGCCGCTCACGTGACCACCGGGAATCCGGAGGCGGCGGCGAGCGCGTCCAACTCGGCGCGCAGCGCGTCGGCCGGCGGATAGTGCCCGTCGCGTTCCAGCAGCAGGGCCGGCGGCCGGTGCCGTGCGCACAGCTCGCCCACCAGGTCGAGCACCGCGCGCGGCACGGGGTCGGTGTGCGTGTCGTGGTAGAAGCCGCCGTGCTCCGCCCCGCCGGCCACGTGCGCGTACGCGATCCGTTCCAGCGGGAGCCGGTCCAGCAGGTCGAGCGGGTCGGCACCCCGGTTGCGGGCGTTGGCGTAGACGTTTGCGACGTCGAGCAGCAGCAGCGCGCCGGTGCGGTCGAGGATCTCGGTGAGGAACGCCGCCTCGTCCAGTTCGTCGTCGGGCCAGTCGAACAGGGCCGCGATGGGTTCCAGCGCGATCGGCACCGGCAGGTCGGCCTGCGCGCGGGCGACGTTGGCGCAGACCGCCGCGACGGCGTCCCGGCTGCGGGGCAGCGGCAGCAGGTGGCCGGCGTCCAGGCCGCCCGCACGGACGAACGCGATGTGTTCGCTCACCAGGGGCGCGCCGGTCAGGTCGGCGACCGCGGCCAGGTGGGCCACCCGGGCCGGGTCGACCGGCTCGGC
This sequence comes from Micromonospora sp. NPDC126480, assembly GCF_040302465.1. Taxonomy (NCBI): domain Bacteria; kingdom Bacillati; phylum Actinomycetota; class Actinomycetes; order Micromonosporales; family Micromonosporaceae; genus Micromonospora; species Micromonospora sp. NPDC126480. The sequence continues at coordinate 13,398 of NZ_JBEORU010000036.1, read as the reverse complement.
GCCGCCGAGGGACAGCCGCACCCCGTGCGGTACGACGGTGACGCCGCGCTCCCGTAGGGCGGCGAGCCCGTCCGGCAGCGGGCCGGCGGCCGGCACCGACTCCGCGATCACCTCGACGAAGCGCAGCCCGGGCAGGCCGGCGACGAAACCGGCGATCTCCGGTCGCCAGCCGAGGCCCACCCCGGCGGGGCCGCTCATCCGCCGCACCCGCCCCCGCCACAGCCACCGCCGCCCCCGCAGGAGCCGCCGCCACCGCCGCTGTCGCCACCGCCGCCCGCACAGCTGCCCGAGGCGCCGCCGCTCGTGAGCGCCTGCCGCTGGATCTCCGCCTGCTCGGCGAATCCCGGGTCCATTGCCCACAGGGTGGCCGTGCCGAAGAGCGCCACACCCATCGCGGCGCCGGCGGCGCCGTACGTGGCGTACGCCGGCGCGGAGCGTGGCGCCAGGTACGTGTGCTCGCGGCGCAGCTCGCGCAGTGCCCGGCTGGCGGCGCGCGTGCGCCACGGCCGCCGGTACAGCAGGATCGTCGCGAAGAGCAGCGGGAACTGGGCCAGGAACAGCCAGCCCACCGGCCGGTCGTTGGACAGACCGGCGAAGAGCCGCAGGGTGCCGAGCGCGAGCAGGGCGGTGAGCAGCAGCGGGGCGACGCGCAGCGCGGCCCGCTGCTCCGCGGTCAACGCCAGTCCGCGCTGTTCGAGGCCGGCGCGCAGCTCGTCGAGGGCCTGCCGCACCCACTGGTCGGCGCGCAGCTCACGGGTGCGCAGGCTCCGGCCGGCGGCGACGTGGATCGCCTGGTCGAGCGGAGTGGTGCCGACGGGCAGCGGGCCGCCGGTGGCGAGACGCCCGCCCGGGGCCACGCCGATCGCGCCGCTACTGCGCAGCCCGCCGAGGGAGGTCAGCACGGCCAGCGGCGCGCCACCGCTGAGGTAGGCGACCTGCTGCGGGCCGAGCGGGCCGGTGCCGGTCGACGGGCCGCGCAGCAGCCGGGCCCGTTGGATCAGGCCGCCGACGACGAGCAGGGCCGCGGCCAGCAGGTAGAGCCGGAGGAACACCGGGCCGGGGATGCCCCAGGTGTCACCGGGTGCGGCGAGGACGGTCATGCGCTGCTCCTGTCACGAGAGGGCGGCCCCATTGTGGAGCAGTCCCGCCATGCCGGATCCGCCAGCGACGTCCAGTTACCGGACCGCAACGTGCCGCCGTCAGCGGCGGCGCACCGCCTCCTCCACCAGGTCGAGCACCGGCCCGAGGTCACCGGCGGGCCGGCCCATCGCCAGGTGCAGCACCAGGCCGTCGTACGCCAGCTCGAGGAACTGGGCCAGCACGTCGATCGGGACGTCGTCGCGCAGCACGCCGGCCTCCCGCTGCCGCAGCAGGCGGTCGCGGGTCGCCTCCGCGATCGCCGCCGACCGCTCCGCCCACCGCTTGGCGAAGGCCGGGTCGGTGCGCAGCCGGCGCGACACCTCCAACTGGCTGCCCAGCCAGCCGGTCGTGTCCGGGGAGACCGCGCGGGCCAGCAGGTCCCGCATCACCTGCACCAGGCCGTTGCGGGCGACGGTCTCCACCATCGCCGCGGCGTCGTCCTCGGCGACGGCGAGGAAGAGCGAGTCCTTGTCGCGGAAGTGGTGGAAGATCGCGCCCCGGGACAGCCCGGTCGCCTCCTCGAGCCGGCGCACGGTGGCGCCCTCGTACCCGTGCCGGGCGAAACAGGCCCGCGCGGCGGCGAGGATCTCCTGGCGGCGCGCGTCGAGCTGGTCCTGACTTACTCTGGGCACGCGTCGATCGTGTCAGGTGACCCCGCTCCCCGCAAACCGTACGTACGGCTTGGTGTCCTCGTACCGGCGGCCCGCCGGTTAGGATCCGGCCCGTGACGCCACCCCCCGCCACCCCCGCCCCGCCCACCGCGCCGCTGACCGTCGCGGCGGTGCAGTCCGAACCCGTCCCCGGCGACGTCGCCGCGAACGCGGTCACCGCCGCCGCCCTGGTCCGCCGGGCCGCCGCCGAGGGAGCCCGGGTCGTCGTCCTGCCGGAGCTGTACCTCCCCGCGTACCATCCGCCGGCCCTGGCCGCCGACCCGGCCGGCACCGACGTCGTGGCCGACGCCGCGCGGCGCGTCGCCGACCCCCGCCTGACCCCGCTGCGTGAAGCCGCACGCGACGGCGGCGCGGTGGTGGTGGTCGGCGCGGCGGTCCGGCAGCCGGACGGCCGGCGGACCATCTCCGCCCTCGTGACCGACCGGGCCGGGAACGTCCGCGTCGGATACGACAAGCAGCAGCTCTGGGGCGGCGAGCGGGAACTGTTCGACCCCGGCGACCGGGGGGCCACGCTTGTCGTCGACGGCTGGCGGCTCGGCCTCGGCATCTGTTACGACGGCTGTTTCCCGGAGCACGGCCGGGCGGCCGCGGCCGACGGGGCGCACGGCTACCTCTGCCCGAGCGGCTACCTGGCGGGCTCCGAGCACCGGCGGGACCTCTACTACGCCGCCCGCGCCCTGGACAACACGATGTACGTGGTGTTCGCGAACGCGGTCGGCGGCACCGACCCGTGGCGGTTCAACGGCGGCGCGGCGGTGTACGACCCCGAGGGCCGCGCATTGGCGCGCGGCGCCGACACCGGGGAGGCGGTGCTGGTCGCCACGCTGGACCCGGACGCCCTGGCCCGCACCCGGGCGGCCCACTCCATGCTGCTCGACCGGCTTCCGCACCAGGGGTCCGCCCGGGCCTTCCTCACGGCCTGACCGAGGGTGGCGGGCCCTGGGCCCTGTCGGGGGGACACGTCGGTCCCGTAAGGTGCCCGAGTGCCGCTGCTCCTCCTCGACCTGGACAACACCCTGCTCGACCGGGAGGGTCCGTTCCGCGCCTGGGGTGAGCGCTTCCTGGCCGAGATCGGCGCGCCCGCCGACGACATCGACTGGCTGCTGTCCATCGACGCGGACGGGCTGACCGACCGGTGGGACATCGCGGACGCGATCCGCGACCGGTACACGCTGCGCATTCCGTCAATCGACCTGGTCGAGGAGTTGCACGACGGGGTGGTCGCCTTCTCCCGGCTGGACCCGCTGGTGGCCTGTGCCCTGCGGATCGCCGACGACGCGGGCTGGGTGCCGGTGGTGGTGTCGAACGGCGCGGTGCGGCAGCAGGAGGGGAAGATCCGGCGTACCGGGCTGGACCGGTACGTCGCCGACTGGGTGATCTCCGAGGAGGCCGGGGTCAGCAAGCCGAACCCGCGGATCTTCGCGCTGGCCGCCCAGCGGGTGCGGATGTCGCTGCGGGGTGCCTGGGTGATCGGGGACGGCCCGGAGGCGGACATCGGCGGCGCGACGGCCGTCGGGCTGCCCAGCGTCTGGCTGCACCGGGGCCGTACCTGGACCGACACGCGGTTCGCCCCGACGTTCACCGTCGACAGCACGATCGCCGCCATCGCGGCGGTGCTCGGGGCGTAAATCGGTTGCCCCGCCGGGCCCCGGGCGGCGAGCATGGTGCCGCATCGGGTACCCGAGCGTGTCCGCCGGGTCGAGGAGAGGGGGTCGGTCATGGCCGTCTTCGCAGGTCGCTTCCACCGGCCTCCAACAACCTCGACCAAGGGACCTTCACCGCAGTGCGCGATCACGACTTTCCGGCGCCCGAACGCCGTACCCGCGGCAAGCGCCGCTTCGACGACGACGAACCACATTTCCTGAAGCGCGGCCGGCCCGCCCAGCCGCTGCTCGCCGACCCCGACACCGAGCCGGACCCGGAGACGGGCGAGACCTGGTCGTCCTGGGACGGCGCGGTCCACGGCCCGCAGCCGCGCCCGGAGTGGCTGGTCACCGATCTGGCCGCCAAGGACACCGAGCTGGGTGTGCTCAAGACCGGCAAGGAGGCGGACGTCCACCTGGTCCGCCGGGCCGTGCCGGGCACCGACCGGTCCTGCCTGCTGGCGGCCAAGCGGTACCGGGACGCCGACCGCCGGCTGTTCCACCGGGACGCCGGCTACCTGGAGGGGCGGCGGGTCCGCCGGTCCCGCGAGATGCGGGCGATGGCGGGGCGGACGGCCTTCGGCCGCCAGATGATCGCCGGTCAGTGGGCGGCGGCCGAGTTCGCCGCGCTCGGCCGGCTCTGGGAGATCGGCGCCCGGTACGGCACGGTCGCCGTGCCGTACCCGGTCCAGCTGCGCGGCACCGAGCTGATGCTCGAGTTCATCGGCGACGCCGACGGGGGCCGGGCCGCGCCCCGGCTGGCGCAGCTGCGCCCGGAGGCTGACCAGCTGCGTGACCTGTGGGAGCAGCTCGTCGGGGCGCTCAGCGTGCTGGCCCGCGCCGGGCACGCGCACGGGGACCTGTCGCCGTACAACCTGCTCGTGCACGAGGGGCGCCTGGTGCTCATCGACCTGCCCCAGGTGGTCGACCTGGTCGCCAACCCGCAGGGGCCGGAGTTCCTGGCCCGGGACGTCCGGGTGGTCGCCACCTGGTTCGCGGCCCGCGGGCTGCCGGCGGCGCAGGCCGACCCGCTGGTCCTCACCGAACAGCTGCTGCGCGAGGCGGGCCTGCGCTGACCACGACGGTCCCGGGCGGCCACGCCGGCCGCCCGGGACCGGGTGTGGCTCCGGGGCGTGGTTCGGGCCGCACCCCGGCCCGTGTCACTGGAGATAACGCTCGACCTCCGGCACCGGGCGTACGCCCTGCGCGTCCGGGTCGCCGTGGGTGGTCCGCGCGGCACGCCGGCGGCGTAGGAGGTCCCAGCACTGGTCCAGGGACTCCTCCAGCTCGCGCAGGCGGTTGCGGCCCTCCTCGTCGGTGCCCGCCTCGTTGGCCTGGGCGTCGGCGCGGAGCCGGTGCTCCTCGTCGACCAGCTCGGAGATCCGCTTCAGGATGGTCTTGTCGTCCATGACCATGAGCCTGGCACAGCACGGCGGCCCGCGCCCGGATTCGCCCTCCGGGCCGGTCGGATCGGCCGGCCGCAGATCCCGTTCGCCGGTTTGCTTCACGGCGGGAATGTCCATCACAAGAATTCTTCACAACAAGACTAGAGATGTTCACGTCCGTGATGGCATGCTCACGCAACGGAAGTGATTCCATCCAGAAAAGGGGAGCAGTAGCAGTGGCACCGTCAGAGTCTCCTCCGGACGGTCTCCGCCGACCCGGTTCAGTGCCACTCCGACACGTGCTGCCAGCGCTGTTGCGTGAACCGGCCCGGGCCCTGGTCGAGTGCGGGGAGCGGTCCGGCGGCGAGGTGGTGAAGCTCAACCTCGGCTCGTTCCGGCCCTACCTGGTCACGCATCCCGAGCACCTGCAGCGGGTGCTGCGGGACCGGTCGGAGAACTACGTGCGAGCCGGCGACGGTCTCCAGTGGCGGCCGCTGAAGCGCCTCTTCGGTGAGGGCATCCTCAGCGACGGGGACCACTGGCGGGACAGCCGCCGGACCCTCCAGCCCCTGTTCACCGCCCGCCGCATCGAAACCCTGGTGGACCGCCTGGCGGTGGCCGTCGAGGAAGCCGTCGACGAGTTGGACGCCCCGGCGCGCACCGGGGCCACCGTGGACATGGGCCGCGAACAGGCCCGGATCGTCTGTTCCGCGATCATGAAGGTCTTCTTCGGCGACCGGATCTCGGTTCCGGATGCGATGCGCATCATGGCAGCGCAGGACGCCATCGCCTGGTCGGTGATGCCGCGACTGCTCGTGCCCTGGGCGCCGCTGTCCCTGCCGATGCCCGGTGACCGCGCGTTCCGCCGGGCGGTACGGCTCATCGACGAGATCCTGCTACCCATCGTCCGCGCCGCCCGCAGTGACGGCGACCCGGAGGCCGACGACATCATCACCACCCTCTGGCGTGGACGGAACGGCGACGGTGGGGGCCTCGACGAGCGGCAGGTCCGCAACGACACCGTCTCCATGGTGGCTACGACCACCGAGACCACGATCAGCGTCCTCACCTGGCTCTGGCCGCACCTCGAGCAGGATCCGGTGGTCGCCGGCCGACTCCAGGAGGAGATCGACCGGGTGGTCGGGGGCGGGCCGGTCCGCCGGGAGCACCTCGGCCAGCTGCGGTACACCCGGCAGGTCCTGGACGAGTTGCTGCGCCTCTACCCGATCGGATGGCTCTTCCCCCGCCGAGCCGTGGCGGCCGACGTCATCGGTGGGGTGCGGATCCCCGCCGGCGCGACGTTGGTCGTCAGCCCGCTCATCACCCATCGGATGTCGGCGTTCTGGGACCGGCCGGAGGTCTTCGACCCGGACCGCTTCGCCTCGGACCGGGTCCGCCAACGCCATCACTACGCCCACTTCCCCTTCGGCGGGGGCCCCCACAAGTGCATCGGGATGCACCTGTTCTACCTGGAGGCCACCCTGATCGTGGCGACCCTGCTCACCCGCTTCCGGATGCACTCCCGGAATCACCAGATCCCGGGCATCAAGGTGGCCGCCGCCCTGCGGCCCCTCGACCGGGTCGAAGTGACCCTGCGCCCGGTCACGAGCGTCGCCGCATGAGCGCCGGGCCGGGCTCTCCCGTCCTCGATCAGCTGGCGCAGGCCGCGGAGCAGGGCCGCATCTGTGCCCTCGCGGCCGACGGCCAGCGGGACCTCCGGCGGACGGCTGAGCGGTATCCGCAACTCTTCCCCGCCCCGCCCTTCGACCCGGCGCTGTTCGGCTCGGTGGCCCTGGCCATCTCCTTCGGGGCTCCGGAGTGTGAAGCCGAACACCTGCGGCTGACCAACCGGACCGTCCTGTGGGGTTTCGCCGTGGACTGGCTGGTCGACCACGAGGCCACGTCCCGGGCCGAGATCGACTCACTCGCCGACGCCTGCCTGGCAGTCGCGGACGGCGCTCCGCCCGCGGCAGACCAACCGCTCGCCCGTCTCCTCGCCGAGATACGGGATGAACTGGTCACGTCGCCCGGCTACCTGCCGCACGCGCCGGTCTGGCGGGACCAGGTGCGGACCGTGTTCGCCGCCATGGCCCGGGAGTGGGACTGGCGGCGCAGCGGGCACCGGCCGAGTCTCGACGACTATCTCCGCAACGCCGCCAACCTCGCCTGCACGGTCGTCAACGTCACGCACTGGATCCGCTCCGGCGATCCGGAGACCCTCGCCCACCTCGGCGAGCTGGTGACGGTGAGCGATCAGGTGCAGCAGGTGCTCCGGCTCGTGAACGATTTCGGCACGTATCAGCGGGACCGACGCTGGGGTGACCTGAACGCGCTCGATCTGGTGGCGGATCGGGCCGAGGTCGAGCAGCGCCTCGACGTCCTCCAGGCCACCGCCCGCCGGTCGATCGACGGCCTGTCGGTGTCCTGCCCGGAACCCGCCGACTACCTGGCCCGCCAGATCGGCTTCAGCTCCGGCTTCTACCGGCTCGCCGACTACTGGGGTGACCTTTGACGACCACCACGGTCCCGGACACCGGCGACGGGCTGGCGGCGCAGGCGCGGCACCTGCTGTCGACGATGGAGCGGGACCGGGCCGGTGGGGTCACCCCGTCGGTGTACGAAACGGCTCGGCTGATCAGTGACGCGCCCTGGCTGGCCGGCCACCGTCGGAGGCTGGACTGGCTGATCGCCGCCCAGCACGGCGACGGCAGCTGGGGCGCCGGGGACGGCTACGCGGTGGTGCCGACCGTGAGCGCGGTGGAGGCGCTGCTCGCCACCCTTCGTCGGCACGAGGCTGACGATGGGCTCGCGCCCGAGGTGCCGGCCGCCGCCGGCCGAGGGCTGGCGGCGCTGGCCGCCATGGTGGCCGCGCCTCCGCGACTGCCCGACACGCCGGCCGCCGACCTCATCGTGCCGGCGCTGGCCGACCGGGTGAACGAGCACCTGGCCTGGTTCGCCGGCCGGCGCGCCCCGGCGTTTTGGGGCGCGGTGGGCCAACTCCCGGCCGGGGAGCGCGGTCGGCTGGACAGGTTGCGGTCGGGACTCGCCCGCGGCGGGCCGATCCCGACGAAGCTGCTCCACGCTTACGAGGTGCTCGGACCGGCGCTGCGACGCCGGGCGGACGTCGTTCCGGTGGCGGGCGCGGTGGGCGCGTCGCCGGCGGCCACCGCCGCCTGGCTCGGCACCGGCGAGGGCGTCGACCCGTCGGTCACCGCGTACCTCCTGGAGGCGGTCGGGCGGCCGGCCGGACCGGTGCCGTGCTGTACGCCGGTGGCGGTCTTCGAACGGGCCTGGGTGCTCGCCAACCTGACCCGGGTCGGACTGCCGGTCCACCCTCCGGAGGCGCTCGTCGGCGAGCTGATGGCGGCCCTGAGCGGCGCCGGCGCCGCCACCGGACCGGGGCTGCCGGCCGACGCCGACACCACCTCCGTCGTGCTGTACGCCCTCGCGCGGCTCGGCCGGCCGGTCGCACCGGACAGCCTTGCGGCCTTCGACCTGGGCAGCCACTTCTGTACCTGGCAGGGCGAGGACGGCCGGTCGACCACGACCAACGCGCACGTGCTGGAGGCACTCGGGTGGCACGCGCAGCACTCACCGGGCGGGACGCGCCGGCAGGCCGCGCGGGTCGCCGCCCTCGGCGTCTGGCTGCGGGAGCGGCAGGAACCGGCCGGCTGTTGGGGCGACCGCTGGCACGCCTCGCCGTACTACGCGACCGCAAGCGTCGTCGCCGCGCTCGACCGGTACGCGCCGGCCGAGGGCGACGCGGTGGACCGGGCGGTCGACTGGGTCCTCGCCACCCAGCGGGCCGACGGGAGCTGGGGCCGGTGGGCCGGTACCCGCGAGGAGACCGCCTACGCCCTTCAGGTGCTCCTGGGGGTGCGGCGTCCGCTCCGGCCGGTGGTGGTCGAGGCGGCCCACCGCGGTCTGCGTCACCTCGGCTCGGCCGATCCCGACGCGATCGATCCTCCATTGTGGCATGACAAGGATCTCTACGCGCCGGTACGGATCGTGCGGTCCGCGGTGCTGGCGGCCCGGCACCTCGGGTCGGTACGCCTCGGACCGGATCGGGCGGTATCGCGGGAGCCGGCCGTCAGCGTCATGATCAGCAGCGCTTGAGCGACGGGTACGGACGCTGCTAGCGTGCGCCGGGGTCAAGGTGCATTGTCGCGCTTCGACATCTCGAACACGGCCAGGGACGGTGCAATGGCTTCACGCGGTGCAAACCTCCGTACCAAGGTCATCGCCCTGCTCGCTTCGCTGGTCGCGCTGTGGAGCTTCACGGCCTGGGTCACCGTGCGCGACGGCGTGAACCTGGTTGGCGTGCAGGCGTTGGACACAAACGTCTTCGAGCCGACCGAGCCGCTCCTGCTGCAGTTGCAGCAGGAGCGGCGGGAATCGGTGGTCTACCTCGGACGGCCCGACGAGGCGCGCCGCGCGGCACTGACCGAGGTGCGGCAGCGCACCGACGAGCTCGCCGCCGTGTTCCGTGAAGCGACCGGGCGGTGGCAGGTGGAGCTGCTCGGCAGCGACGCCCTTCACCGGCGCATCGACCACCTGATCAACGGCCTCGACGGGCTGGCCGAGGTCCGGGCCGCCGTCGACGGCCGGACGGTCGACCGGACCGACACCAACGCCGCCTTCACCGGGGTCATCGAGTCGATCTACCGGGTCTACGACGCGCTCGGCAATCTGGACGACAAGCAGATCGCGGAGGACACGGCGGCGCTGATCGTGCTCAACCGCGCCCGCGAGCTGCTGGCACAGGAGGACGCGCTGATCGCCGGGGCGCTTGCCGCCGGGCGGCTCACCCCGGCCGAGCAGGCGCAGTTCACCCGGATCGTGGGAGCCCGGCAGTTCACCACAGCCCAGGCGCTGGTCCGCCTCCCCGCGGCCGATCAACGTCGATACGAGGCCATGGCGACCGGAGACACCTTCCGCCGGCTCGGCGACCTGGAGAACCGGGTCATGCAGGGTCCCCGCTCGCCGGCACCGATCACCGCGACCGAATGGAGCGACACCACCGGGCCGGCGCTGACCGAGATCGGTGATGTCGTCCTCGCGGGCGGGGACGACATCGTCGAGCGGGCCACCCCGGTCGCCGTCGGCGTCATCCTGCGCCTCGTGCTCGCCGCCGGCCTCGGTCTGCTCGCCGTCATCGCCTCGATCGTCGTGTCGATCACCACCGCCCGGGCCCTGGTCCGGCAGCTGGAGCGGCTGCGGGAGGCCGCGTTCCGGCTCGCCCACGAGCGGCTGCCCGGCGTGGTCGAGCGGCTCGGCCGCGGCGACGACGTCGACGTCGCCGCCGAGGCGCCGCCGCTGGAGTTCGGCGACGACGAGATCGGCCAGGTGGGCAAGGCGTTCAACGCCGTCCAGGAGACGGCGATCCGCACCGCCGTCGAGCAGGCCGAGCTGCGCCGCAACGTGCGTGAGGTGTTCCTCAGCCTCGCCCGGCGTACGCAGGCGCTGGTCCACCGCCAGCTCACGCTCCTGGACGCGATGGAGCGGCGCGAGCAGGACGCGGAGGAGCTGGAGGACCTGTTCCGGGTGGACCACCTCGCCACCCGGATGCGGCGCAACGCCGAGAACCTGATCGTGCTCTCCGGCGCCACTCCGGGCCGGGCGTGGCGGCGCAACGTCCCGATGGTGGACGTCGTGCGGGGCGCGGTGGCCGAGGTGGAGGACTACACCCGGGTGACCGTGCTGCCGATCGGCGCGGTCTCGCTCGCCGGCCGGGCGGTCGGTGACGTCATCCACCTGCTCGCCGAGCTGATCGAGAACGGCCTGTCGTTCTCGCCGCCGCACACGATCGTCGAGGTGCGGGGCCAACTGGTCGCCAACGGCTTCGTCATCGAGATCGAGGACCGCGGCCTCGGCATGAGCGAGGAGGACCTCGCCGCCGCGAACCAGCGCATCGTCGACCGGTCGGAGCTGAACCTCGCCAACGCCTCACGGCTCGGCCTGTACGTGGTGAGCCGGCTCACCGAGCGGCACGGCGTGCGGGTGCAGCTGAAGGAGTCGGCGTACGGCGGCACGACCGCGGTCGTGCTGATCCCCGCCGAGCTGGTGACGGCGGAGCACGACCCGAGTGCCTCGGGCGGCTTCCTGGCGGGTGCCGGCGGCCCGGCGGCCCTACCGGCCGGCGGGAGTGGCGCCGCGGTGGAAAAGCGTCCCGCCCCGTCGGCTCCGGTCGCTCTGGTCGAGCCGCCGGTCGCGCCGCGCCCCCGGCCGGCACCCGAGTCCGACGGTGGCGCCGACGGCGGGCTGCCGGTGCGGTCGCGCGGACAGGCCCTCGCCGAGGCGACCACCGACGGGCTGCCCGTCCGGCGCAAGGGCGGCACGGCGGCGCTGGACGGCCCGACGATCCCGACCGGCCTGCCGGTCGCCGCCGCGGCCGCCCCGGACGCCCTCGTCGAGGAGCAACCCGCGGCCTCGGCGCCCGCCGGGCCCGCGGCACCGGTCGACGGCGCGCCGGCCGAGCTGGACGCCCCGACCGCCGCCAGCGAGCCGCCGGCCGAGAATGCGGAGGCCGCCGGGCCGGCGTCGACGATCGTGGACGCGACCGAGCCGGTTGAGGAGGCGGAGGCCGCGGGGCCGGCGGCGTCGACGATCGGGGACGCGACCGAGCCGGCGAGCGATCCCACCGCGAGGACCGTTCCGGCGAAGCCGGCCGGGACGCCGGAGCAGCCGGCGCAGACCGAGTCGGGGCTGCCGGTACGCGTGCGGCAGGCCAGCATCGCACCCGAGCTGCGCGACGAACCGGCCGAGACCGAGGCCGTCGACAGCGTGCGCGCACCGGAGCAGGTACGCCGGATGATGAGCTCGTACCAGAGTGGGACCCGTCGGGGCCGCACCGACGCGGCCCGGCTGCTCGGCGCGGGTGACCCGCCGGACGCGGGCCCCGACCCGGGGGACCAGCAGGCAACCTGATCGGCACCGCCGGGCGAGGCGTCGCGGACGCCCCCGGCGTGACAGCCAGCCGAAGACGAGCCGGCGAGCAGCGCCGGGGGAGAAGAGGGCGACGAGTGACGCAGAAGACGGCTTCGACGGCCGACCTGACGTGGTTGCTGGACGATCTGGTCGGCCGGGTGAAGCAGGCCGAGCATGCGGTCGCGTTGTCGACGGACGGCCTGCTGATGGCGTCCTCCCGAGGGTTGACCCGGGACGACGCCGAGCATCTGGCCGCGATGGCGGCCGGCATCCAGAGCCTCGCGCGGGGCGCCGGCAAGCGGTTCGGTGGCGGCCAGGTGCAGCAGACGATCATCGAGATGCAGTCGTCGTTCCTGTTCGTCACGGCGGCCGGCCGCAACGCCTGTCTCGCCGTCCTGGCGAGCGAGGACGCCGACGTGGGCCTGATCGCGTACGAGATGGCGATGCTTGTCACCCGCGTCGGCAAGTACGTCGCGTCGCCGTCGCGTGCCGAGCAGCCGGCCGCCGGGAAGTAGCGGCGATGCCGGTCCAGGGAGAGTCCGCGGAGCACCAGTGGGTCGACGACCATGCCGGGCCGGTGGTGCGCCCGTACGCGGTGACGCGCGGCCGGGCCCGCCCGGTCGCCGGCACGTTCGATCTGATCTCCTTGGTGACCGCCACCCGGGCGGACGTGACGCCGGAGATCGGCCTGGGCCCGGAGCACGTGGCCATCGTGGGGCTCTGCCAGCGGGTGCAGTCGGTCGCGGAGATCGCCGCCCACCTGGACCTCCCGGTGGGCACCGTCCGGGTCCTGCTCGGTGACCTCATGACCCGGGACCTGGTTCAGGTACGCGAGCCGCGGACGACGGCCGGCCTTCCCGACAACAGCGTTTTCGAGGCGGTTATCAATGGACTACGGGCCCTCTGAGCGGCCGGCGGGAACGCCGACCATGCCCACCGCGCTCAAGATCCTGATCGCGGGCGGCTTCGGCGTCGGCAAGACGACGATGGTCGGCGCCGTCAGCGAGACCCGCCCGCTGCGGACCGAGGAGGTGCTGACCGAGAGCGGCATCGGCGTCGACGACCTGTCCGGTGTGGAGGACAAGACGACGACCACCGTCGCCATGGACTTCGGCCGGATCACCATCAGCGACGACCTGGTGTTGTACCTGTTCGGCACGCCCGGCCAGGACCGCTTCTGGTTCGTCTGGGACGAGTTGTCGCTCGGCGCGATCGGTGCGGTGGTGCTGGCGGACACCCGCCGGTTGGCCGACTGCTTCCCCTCGATCGACTACTTCGAGGGGCGGGGCACGCCGTTCGTGGTGGCGGTCAACTGTTTCGAGGGTGCCCGGCAGTACCGGTTGGACGAGGTGCAGGCGGCGCTCAACCTGGATCCGGGCGTGCCGGTGCTGCTGTGCGACGCGCGGGAGAAGGAGTCCGGCAAGGAGGTGCTCATCACGCTTATGGAGCACGCCATGAAGGCCCTGGAGGCCCGCCGCGACGCCGACTGAGTCGGTCTCTACCGCGCGCCTGCCGCGGCGACGCGCCGGGTTGTGCCGCAGGTTCGGGGAAGTTGCTGCCTCCGTCTGGGTCGAGGCAGCAGTTTCCCCGAAGGTGTCGCCTGGTGGCGTGGGCGGGGGCGACGAAAGGGCC
>NZ_JBEORU010000035.1:0-65584 GCF_040302465.1 Micromonospora sp. NPDC126480 | reverse complement strand
CCTGAACGCCTTCGACATCGCCTTCGAAGGACGCCTGTCCGCAGGCCGCAAGTAGCCGTCAACAACCCGAGTTACACCGTTCGTTTGACAGACCCTCCTATGGACGTAAAGGGGTTACGAGGAGAACAGACCGAAGCATCAGGTTGCTGCGGCAGTGGCGCCAGTACTGCGCCGAGATGGATCGCGGAGACGTGCCGTCGAAAGCTGGAGACGGTCGGACCGATCGACGTCGAGGACCAGGCGACGACCGCGCAACGGTATCTGCCCAGGACCACGCGATCTGGTGGAACGGACCGACGAGCCTCAGCGGTACCGCCCGGCCGTGGCGTTTCGAGGCCCGGCGAGACACGGAGGTTGGCGGGTGCGCCAGCCGATTGCCGCCGTGCTGTAGGGTGCACGTTTCGGTAGAGGCTTGTGTCTGACCGCCACCCCAAGCAGTGGCTCGCAACGCTTTTGAATCTGTCGGCGGTTGACCTCCTGTCACGCTCAACGACGAAAGGTGCTCGTCACACATGACGAGCACCCCTTCTCCGTCATCATGGCAAACCCGGACTGGCGCTTCAGTTAACCATAGGGCGTTGGAACCTCACAGGACTCACGTCATTTCAAGGAATCCATCGGTTCAGAGCCATGGCGAGTACCCCAGTTCAGTAGTATTAGCGCTCCCTTGCGCCTGTACCGACTGGTAGCCGATAGTCCGGCCGAAACACACCGTCCACCCGTTCGCCCCGATCGCCGATGACGAGCATGCCCAAGCGCCGTGGATGTGTGTGTAAGTGACTAGACGCACGAATGCGCTGGCACCGAAGGAGTTGGATCGGTTGTTCCGGATAATTACGGCTCCTTGCATATGTACTCCGCCTGCCGACCTGATCGCGCAGACCTGCGCCAGAACATTGGTGGCGACTGTCTTGCTGGAGCCGCAACGCCACGTGGCCGAGCTGGACGTGATCGGGTTCGTGCTGCCGTAAGCGACCCAGGTACCGTTTTCGGTCGCAGCCGCAGCGGGGGAGACAGTCCCGAGGCTTAACCCCATCACGGCAGTGATGACGGCCATCAACCCTGCGACCAACCGTTCAACTCGCATATCAATCCTTTCCAGACCTGTCAATACGAATCTTGATCCTAGCAAGGCAGATGGCTTCATGAAAGCTCGCCTTGTTGTTTTCGTGCCACCCTGTATTGGCTGGCAATGCCTGCACACGGATAGTAATAATCAACGCGGCCTGGTCGTCTCTAACGGGCTGTCGGCTGATCCAGCGCTGCGGCGACGTGCGCGTACCTTCGAAGAGCGGACCCGACGCGATGTCGTCGGACCGGCTGGCGTCAGGTGACTGTCCTTAGGACGAGGCTGACGGCGTACGGCGATACTTTGTCGTCCTGGTTAGTACTTCAACGTCACTTGGCCCGTCCGGCTGTTGTGCGACGCAGTTTTGCCAGCGTCTTCTCGGAGAAGGCCACGGTGAACCGGCTGATGCTGGTGCAGCCGACCAAGGCGACATCTTCAAGGCGGCCCTCGACAGGCCGCCGCGCGCCGCCTGACAAGGACGCCGTGGCCCAGGTTCTGCATACCGCCCTGCGCGAGACGGCCGACCCTCCTTGGGATGCACACTGAGAGGCATGGGCACGATTAAGGACCGGGATCCCGAGCGTGACTGGTTGACGCAGAGCTACGTCGATCCGAGCACGAACCCGTACTCGATCGACGCCCGGTCGGAGATGACCGGCCGCCTCGCTGCCGGCACCGGAGGCAGCCGCTCAGTCCGCGTCGTCGTACGCGGCGCCGCTGTGCTCGTGCTTGTCGCGCTGGCTGGGACCATCGTCCTCGCGGCGCTACAGCTCCTAAGCCGATCGAGGTAAGGCGTCGGGCCGCCGATCGGGTCGGCGGTGGGTACGCGGGGCCGGCAGGCTAGCGTCGAGGTGTGAGCACCCCGCGAGTCCTGCCCGCCGACAGCGGCATCGCCGAGGCGGCGTCCGTCCTGCGTACCGGCGGGTTGGTGGCCTTCCCGACGGAGACCGTGTACGGGCTGGGCGCGAACGCGCTGGACGCGCGGGCGGTGGCCCGGGTGTTCGAGGCCAAGGCGCGGCCGAGCTTCGACCCGCTGATCACCCACCTGGCGGAGGCGGCGGAGCTGGAGAAGCTGGTGGGGGCGGTGCCGGCGGCCGTGGCGGCGCTGGCCGAGCGGTTCTGGCCGGGACCGCTGACGCTGATCGTGGACCGGCCGGCGGTGATTCCGCCGATCGTCACGTCCGGGTTGCAGACGATGGCGGTGCGGGTGCCCGATCACGAGGCGGCCCGGGCGCTGATCGCGGCGGCCGGGGTGCCGGTGGCGGCGCCCAGCGCGAATCGGTTCGGGCAGCTCAGTCCAACCAGGGCCGAGCACGTGGTACGCGGCTTGGGTGCGGCCGTGGACGTGGTGCTCGACGGTGGCTCGACCCGCTGCGGGATCGAGTCGACGATCGTGGACGTGCGGGGTGACCGTCCGGTGGTGCTGCGGCTGGGGGCGCTGCCGGTGGAGGCGCTGGAGGAGGCGGTCGGGCCGGTGAGCGTACGGTCGGGCAGCTCGGGGCAGCCGGTGGCGCCCGGCACGCTGGCGGCGCACTACGCCCCGCGTACGCCGCTGCGGCTGGCCGCGGGCGCGGAGCCGGCGGCCGGCGAGGGCGCCCGGCGGGGTTTCCTGGCCTTCCGCGAGCGGCCCTCCGGTGACTGGGCCGCGGTGGAGGTGCTCTCCGGGCGTGGTGACCTGACCGAGGCGGCGGCGCGGCTGTTCGACGCGCTGCACCGGTTGGACGGGACCGGCGTCGACGAGATCGTGGTCGAGCCGGTGCCTGACGTGGGGGTCGGCCGGGCGATCAACGACCGGTTGAGACGCGCCGCCGCCACCTGGCGGTGAGCGACCGACGGCCGAGCGGTCGACGGGCCCGGCGCGGGCCGATGGCCGGTCCGCGCCGGGCCGACAAATTCACTCCCGCTGGGCGACGTCGAGGTTGACGAAGCGCGGCTCGGCCCGGGCCAGGCGGCGCATGCGCTCCGCGTACGCGCCGGTCTCCGGCTGGTCGCTGTGCGCCATGGCCTGCTCGTAGCTGTCGAACTCGGCGACGATCACGATGTGCCCGGGCCGCTCCCGGTCCTCGGCCAGTGTGATCCGGGCCGGTGCGTTCGCCAGCTGCTGCTGTCCCCACTCCTCGCTGAGCGCCCGGACCTCGTCGGGCCGATCGGTGTCGTACTCGATGATCTGGACGAAGGGCATCTCGGTCCACCTCCCGGCGGCTGCTTTCCCGCCGGGCCGCCGCACATGTCTGCCGCATGCCTGCGGCACGTCGGGGTAGGAGAAACGGCAACAACCCCCCGAAAGTGAGGTGTCGTACCATGCCGACCGCACGCGAGATCATGACGCATGACGTGAGCTGCGTCCGTGAGCAGGACGACCTGCGGATGGCCGCGAAGCAGATGGCCCAGCTGGGTGTCGGTTCGCTGCCGATCTGCGGCGCTGACAACCGGCTCAAGGGCATGCTGACCGACCGGGACATCGTGGTGAAGGTGCTCGCCGAGGGCCGCGACCCGGGCCGCGTCACCGCCGGCGAACTGGCCCAGGGCGAGGCGGTGACGATCGGCGCGGACGACGACGCCACGGAGATCCTCCGCACGATGGGCCAGCACCAGGTGCGCCGGCTGCCGGTGATCGACGGGCACGAACTCGTCGGCATCGTGGCGGTCGCCGACGTGGCCCGGTCCCTGCCGGACCGCCCGGTGGGTGACCTGATCGAGGCCATCTCCGAGCGTGGCTGACGGTCCGCGCAGCTCGTTAAGAAGGGTCCCCGGTACAACGCCAGGCGTTAACCGGGGACCCTTCCTTCCTCAAGCGGGGTTGTCGCCGCGGCCGGGTGCTGCCCGTCCGGACCGGACCCGTCCGGGCCGGACCCGTCGGGACCGGGCCGCCCCGCACCCGGCCACAGCCGGAGGCGGTGCAGCAGGTCGGTGCCGGGGTGCGGTGGCATCGGCAGCCGCTCGACCAGCCGGGCGACCGCGCCGTTGGCGAGTGTGGCGCCGACCGCGGAGCCGGTGGCGACCGTCCAGGCGACCGGCCCGAGCGGCGTGCAGCCGAAGAACTGGCTGAGGCCGGGGGTCTGCACGACCAGTACGAGCGCGCCCACCGAACCGGCGGTGGAGAGCAGCACACCGGGGGTGGCACCGCCGGCCAGCAGGGTCTGGCCGAGCTGCGTACCGACCAGCGACACCAGGGCGACCGTGCCGGCCCGGCGGGGGGACGCCGCCAGCCACCGGGAGGCGACCCAGCCGGCAGTGGCACCGATGGCGGTGGAGGTGGCGCGGACGCCGATCTCCCGGTCCAGCGTCGCGCCGAGCGAGGTGTCCGGCCCCTCGCGGAGCAGCGCGTCGCTGTGCTCCGGGCGGGGCGGCCGGACCGCGATGGCCAGCGCGGGCGCCAGGTCGGTGAGCAGGTTGACCAGCAGCAGTTGGCGGCCGTTGAGCGCGGAACGCCCGTCGACGGCGGCGGTGACGATGCTGAACGCGATCTCACCGAGGTTGCCGCCGACCAGGATGCTCAGCGCGTGCCGGACCGAGGACCACATCGCCCGCCCCTCGGTGAGGGTCGCGATGATGGTCTCCAGCCGGTCGTCCATCACGACCAGGTCCGCCGCGGCGCGGGCGGCGGGGGTGCCCCGCTGACCGAGGGCGATCCCGACGTCGGCGAGGCGGATGGCGGGCGCGTCGTTGGCGCCGTCGCCGGTCATCGCCACCGTTCGGCCGCAGGCCTGCAACGCCTGGATGATCCGTACCTTGTGGGCGGGCGTGCACCGGGCCACCACGTCCGTGGTGACCAGCCGGCCGGCCAGCGCCTCGTCGTCGAGGTCGTCGAGTTCCGCGGCGGTCACCACCCGCTGACCGTCGCCCGGGCTGATCACCGAGGCGATCGCCTCGGCGGTCGCCGGATGGTCGCCGGTGATCATCACCGTGTGCACGCCGGCCCGGCGGATGCTGGCGACGGCCGGTGCGGCGCTGGCCCGGATCCCGTCGCCCAGCGCGAGGATGCCGACGAAGGTCAGGTCGCCCACGTCCTGGTCGGTGACCGTCTCGTGGTCGACGGCCCGCTCGGCGATCGCGAGAACCCGCTGCCCGGAGCCGGCGTGGCGGGTCAGGTCGCGCTGCACCGCCGCCCGGACCGCCTCGTCCATCGGCACCACGCCGGCCTCCGTGCGCCGGTTCACACAGCGGGGCAGCACCGTCTCCGGCGCCCCCTTGAGGCTGAGCAGCAGGCCACCGTCGCAGGCGCCGATGGTGGCGTGGTAGCCGCGGGACGGTTCGAAGGGCAGCACCCCGACCGCCTGCCACGCCGCCGCGCCCGTCTGTTCGGCCGTGCCGGTCTCGCGGGCCGCCCGGCGTACCGCCCGGTCGGTCTGCTCGGGCAGCTGCTCCGGGTCGTCGGCGTCCGGAGTCGCGCGCAGCGCCACCGCGAGGACCGTTCGGAGATGGTCGTCGAGCTGGTCGACGGTGGCGTACCGGTCGCCGTCGCCGACGCCGGAGAGCACCAGCCGGCCCTCGGTCAGCGTGCCGGTCTTGTCGAAGCAGAGGACGTCGACCCGGCCCAGCGCCTCGATCGTGCGGGGGTTGCGTACCAGGGCACCGCGCTCGGCCAGCCGCCGGGCCGCCGCCAGCTGAGCGGCGCTGACCAGGAACGGCAACCCCTCGGGCACCGAGGCGACGGCCAGGTTCGCGGCGGTCGCGGCCGTCTCCACCAGAGGTACGCCCCGGGCCACGCCGGCACCGGCGACCGCGACGGCCGAACCGAGCGCGAGCGGTACGGACGTACGGGTGAGCCCGCCGAGCCGCGCCTCGACGCCGCCGGTGGGTGGTGCGTGCCGGGCCAGGGCGAGGCTGCGTCCGGCCTCGGTCTCCTGACCGGTGGCGACGACGACCGCGCGGCCGTGGCCGGCGGCGACGGTGGTCCCCTCGTACAGCATTGACCGGCGCTCGGCGACGTCCGCCGCCGCGACCGGCTGGTCCGTCTTGGCGACCGGCAGCGACTCGCCGGTGAGCGAGGACTCGTCGGCCTCCAGCCCGGTCGCCTCCAGGACCCGGCAGTCGGCCGGCACGGCGTCACCCGGTTCGAGGACGATCACGTCACCGGGAACCAGGTCGTCGGCGGGCACCAGATGGTCCGCGCCGTCCCGCCGTACCCGGGCGGTCACCGCCGACCGGGACAGCAGCTCGGCCAGCGACCGTTCGGTGTTGCGCTGGTGCACCGCACCGATCAGGGCCGACCCGCCGACGACGCCGCCGACCAGGGCGGCGTCGATGAGCGAGCCGAAGGACGCGGACAGCACGGCCCCGGCGGCGAGCACCGGGGTCAGCGGGTTGGCCAGCTCGTCGAGGAACGCGCGGAGCAGGGTGGCGGGCGCGCCGCCGTCGGTGCCCGCGCCGGACCGCCGCCGGGCGGCCTCGGCCGACGCCAGCCCGTCGGGAGTGCTGCGGAGCTGGTCGAGGACGGTGTCCACCGGCATGAGGTGCCAGGGCACCGCCGCCCGTGGGGCGGGCGTCGCGGCCGGGTCGGGCAGGTGGTGGGCGCGCCACACCCCGTTGGCGAACGCCAGCGCGGCGCTCCCGTTGACCGCGGCCAGGGTCCGGCCGGGGAGCTGCCTCCGGTCCGCGGTGAGGGCGGACAGCGCCCCGAGACCGGTGCCGGCGAGCGCGAGCCGGATGTTCTGCGCCGTCATCCGCCGTGCCACGCCGGCCGCCTCCACCACCAGCGCGGCCACCCGCGGGTCGGTGCCGACCAGCAGATGGGCGCCCCACGGCGGCAGGTCCACGTCCGCGCTCACGCCCAGACCGCAGTCGGCGGCACCGAGCGCCGCCCGGTCGCCGGAGACCAGCATCACCACCGCGCCCTCGTGTTGCAGCCGGCGTACGGTGTCGGCGAGCCGGTCCCCGCCGGGCAGGACGGCGTCGGCGAAGTCGTACCGGTCCGGGTCCTCGCCGGCCACGACCAGCCGCAGTCCCGCCCGTCGGGCGGCAGCCGGCAGGATGTCCACACCGGGCGCCGGCTCGGTCTCGACCCGCAGCACCGCGACCAGCCGGTCGCCGTGCGCCAGGCCGAGCACCCGCCCGCCGGCCGCCCGCAGCCGGCTGCTGTGCGGAGTGTCGCCGGGGTCGTTCGCGCCGAGCGTGCCCACCGGCCCGAGGCGCCAGTCGCCGTCCCGGTGGCAGGCGTCCGGCCGGTCGGGGTCGAAGAGCGCGAACGCCCGTCCGGCCACCGCGCCGGGGTCGCCGTCGCCGAGCGGTGCCAGGTCGGCGAGCAGTCCCCGGTCGGAGCCGAGGACGGCCGCGTCCAGTACCAGCGTGTCGATCCGGTCGAGTTCGCGGAGCACGCTGCGGTCCATCGCGATGACGCCGCGCCGGGCCAGCAGGGCGCCGAGCTGGGCGGCGTACCCCTCGCGGCCGGCGCCGGGCGCCTTCGGCAGCGCGGAGAGGCCGAGCGCTGCGGCCCGTTTGCCGCCCGCCAGCGGCGTGGCGGCGGCCGCGGCGACCGCTCCGGCGTGCAGCATTCGGGTCACGTACGTCTCGACCGGCCCGTCCGGCTTGGGGCGGGGGCGCTCCCCGTCCGGGACGCGGGCGACCGCGCGTTCCGGGTCGCCGGTCAGCCGGGGTTCGGCCTTCGCCCACGCGGTGAGCTGCGCCCTCGCCTCGCCCCACTGCACGACCCGTTGGGCACCGTCCAGCACGATGCCGGTCCAGCCGCCGGTAAGGCCCTGCACGACCGCCTCGGCCAGGGGAAAGATCAGATCGGCGCGGGGATCGGCGCGCAGCCCCCGGTTGGCGAGGGCGTGCAGCTTCGGGTGCAGGTCGACCGCGCCGAGCAGACCGGCCACCTCGCCCGGCACCGGGGTGAACGGCAGGATCCGGGTGGCGGCGGAGATGGTCAGGCCGAGCGCGTCGGAGGCGAGGGCGCCCAGCGTACGGGGCGTGCGCGGGCCCTCCTCGGGCGGATGCGGCGGCGGGATCTCCGGGTCCGGCTCGTGGGGGCAGCTACGTTCGGCGCGGGCCACCGTGGCGATCAGGTCGCGCAGCTTCGGCTCGGGCGACTCGACGGCGACCACCACCCGGCCGGAGGGGGCGTTGACCCGCGCCCAGGAGACGCCGGGCATCCGCTCCAGCGCCGCCTCGACCTGTCGGGCGAGCAGGTCGCCGCCGTCCTGGCAGACGCCGTGGACCTCGATGTGGTGCCGGCCCGGCCGGGACCAGACCCGGCGGCGGGTCAGCCCGGCGAGCCGGGCGGCCCGGACCGCGGCGGATCCGAGGTTGCGCGACACCCCACCCACCAGCTGCGGCACCGCGACCGGTGGGAGCAGGCGGCCGGCGACGCGGCCCAGCGGGGTCATCGAGGCGTACGACCGGACAGGTGCCGGTCCGACCCCCCGGTGCCGCTGCTCCCGCCGTACGCCATCTCGCCTCCCACACGGCCGTGTCTCCCGGCGGCCTGGCTTCCCGCCCGGCCGTCCGTTATGCCCCGCTGAGCAGGGCAGTTTCGGCCGGCCTGGCCGGCATGGACGCCCGTCGGACGTGGAATGCCGAGGGGTCGGTCACCGTCATCGGGGAGGCTGGAATGAGCACGCTGACACGAGAGCTCAGCGGTAACCGGGACATGGTCCGGGTCTTCACCCGCCGGGTGGAGATCCCGCTGCTGGGCGAGGTGGCGGTGCCGCCGCCGGACAAGCTGGCGTACTACGCGGGAGTGGGCGTGCTCGCCGCACTCCAGGTCATCGAGTGGCCGCTGGCGCTTGTGGTGACCGCCGGCCACCTGCTCGCCGACCAGCACATGTCCGGTCTGGCACAGGGGCTCGGAGAGGCGCTGCAGTCCGCGTGAGCGAGCCACGTCACCCTTGACCTGAACCGCGGTTGAGGTCGCACGCTGGGCAGGTGCTGGTCAACTGGCGGTTCTCCCGCGCGTGCCGTGATCCGTGGCGGACGGCGGGGGGTGCGGCATGACCACCACCGTGGCGTCGCCGGCTCCCCCGGCCCCGGCCGGCGGACTGTTCGCACCCCGGCTACGGGCCATGACGGTGGGCAGCGTCGCCCTGGTGTCCCTGCTCGCGTTCGAGGCGCTGGCGGTCGGCACCGCCATGCCCACCGTCGCGCGGAGCCTCGACGGCCTGGCCCTCTACGGCCTCGTTTTCGGCGGTCCCTTCGCGGCGGGAGTGCTCGCCATGGTGCTCTCCGGCCTCTGGTCGGACATGCGCGGGCCGCGTGGGCCGATGTGGCACGGCCTCGCCTGGTTCGTGGTGGGCCTGGTGGTGGCCGGGAGCGCCACGTCGATGGGTGCGCTGGTGGTCGGTCGGGTGGTGCAGGGATTCGGCTCGGGTCTGCTGTCGGTGGCGCTGTACGTGGTCGTCGGGCGGGCGTACCCGGAGCGGCTGCACCGGCGGATCTTCGCCGCGTTCGCGGCGGCGTGGGTCGTGCCGTCGCTGGTCGGCCCGGCGGTGGCCGGCCTGGTGGTGGAGCATGTCGGATGGCGTTGGGTCTTCCTCGCGGTGCCGGCCGTGGCGGTACCGGCGGGCCTGCTGGTGCACCCGGGGCTGCGGGCGATCGGCGCGGCACCGGCGGTGGCCGCCCCGGCCGGCGCGTTGGGCCGGGTCGGCTGGGCCTGCGGGGCGGCGGTGAGCGCCGCACTGTTGCACGTCGGGGGGCAGCAGCGCGGCACCACCGCCGTCGCGCTGACCGCGGCGGCACTGGCCGGCCTGCTGGTCAGCGCGCCATGGCTGCTTCCGGCCGGGTTCCTGCGGGCGGCTCGCGGGCTACCCACCGTGATCGGGCTGCGCGGGCTGGCCTCCGCCGCGTTCGTCGGCGCCGAGGTGGTGATCCCGCTGATGCTCTCCCGCGAGCGGGGCCTGTCGCCCACCGCCGCCGGGCTGGTGCTCACCGTCGGCGCGCTCGCCTGGTCGGCCGGCTCCTGGGCACAGAGCCGGGTGCCGGTGCCCCGGTCCCGGGCGACCCTGCCGACGACCGGCCTCGCCTGCATCACCGTCGGGATCGCCGTGGTGCCGCTCGCCGTGGTGCCCGCGGTGCCGGTGTGGCTGCCGGTGCTCGGTTGGGCCGGCGCGGGGCTCGGGATGGGGCTGCTCTACCCGTCGCTGTCGGCGCTCACGCTGGAGCTGTCCGCCCCGGGCGAGCAGGGCCGCAACAGCTCGTCCCTGCAACTGGGCGATTCGCTCTTCGCGGCGACCGTGCTGGCCCTGACCGGGGCGGTGCTCGCCGCGGGCGCCGCGCCCGGCCCGGGCAGCTTCGCCGGCACGCTGGCGGTCGCCGCCGGGCTGGCGCTGGTCGGTGCCCTGCTGGCCCGGCGCGTGGTGCCGTCGCCCTGATCCGCTGATCCGGCCCGGTGACGGGTTCCCGCGGCGAGGATGGCGGGGGATGGACTTCGTCGGCACGTTCCCGCTGGCGGTCGTGATGGTCGCCGGGACCCCTCTGGTCGCGGCGGTGTTCCTCGCGTCCGCCGACCGGCCCCGTGCCGCATCGGTGGGGTACCTCGGCGGGGCGGCCCTCGTGGTGGCCGGCGGGACGACGTTGAGCTGGCTGGTCACCCGCACGGTGAAGGTCAACCTGACCGCGGGTGGCCAAGCGGGGCGGCGCACCGTGGAGACCGGGATCGACTGGTTCGTGCTGGCCGTGCTGGTCGTCCTAGCGGTGGTGGTGTTCCGGCGCCGGCGGTCGGGACCCCCGTCCTGGCTGGGGAGGCTGCAGCGGGCCGGCCCGGCGTACGCGGCCCGGCTGGCGGCGCTGCTGCTGGGGGCCATGCCCACCGACGACCTCACCATGCTGAGCGTGGGCGCGAGCACCGCCCGGCATGACCTGCCGTGGTGGCACCTGCTGCCGTTCGTGCTGGTCACCGTGCTGCTGCTCGCGCTGCCGCTGCTGGCGCTGCTCCTGCTCGGGTCGCGGGCCGCCGCGGTCCTGCCCCGGATGCGGGACTGGGCCGACCGGCACTCGTGGGTGATCAGCGAGGCGGTGATCGCGTTGTTCCTGCTGCTGACCGTGCTCGACCTGCGGCGGTGACCTGGGTCTCGTCGCGTCACGGACGCCCGGGCGGCACCGTCGGTCGGGCATGGCGCATTCGAAGGAGGACGGCATGCGGGTCCTGGTGACCGGAGCGGGCGGACGGCTCGGGCGCGTGGTGGTGCCCCGGCTGCTCGACGAGGGGTGGACGGTGCGCGCCACGAGCCGGCACGCGCGCCACGAGCCACCGGTGGAGTGGGTGACGGCGGACCTGGCGACCGGCGACGGGCTGGCCGAGGCGGTCGCCGGCGTCGACGCGGTCCTGCACCTGGCGTCGCAGCCGAAGGGCCGGCAGACCTACCAGGTCGACGTGCTCGGCACCCGCCGGCTGGTCGTCGCCGCCGGACCGGCGGGCGTACGGCACCTGGTCCACGTCTCGATCGTCGGGGTGGACCGGGTGCCCATCCCGTACTACCGGCACAAGCTCGCCGCCGAGCAGGTGGTGGCCGCCGGTCCGGTGCCGTGGACGGTGCTGCGCGCCACCCAGTTCGGTGGGTTCCTTGACGAGTTGCTGCATGGCGCGAGCCGCCTCGGCCCCGTGATCGGGGACCCGGCGATCGTCGCCCAGCCGGTCGACCCGCGCGACGTCGCGGAGCGGCTGGTGCACAGGCTCACCGCCGGCCCGCTGCGCGGCATCGAGGAGTACGGCGGGCCGCAGGTGCTCCGCTTCGACGAGGCGGTGCGGGCGTGGAACACGGCCCGGGGAACCCGGCGGCGGCTGCTGCCGGTACGCGTACCGGGGCGGCTGGGCCGGGAACTGCGCGCCGGCGGGCTGGTCACCGACGCCGGCCCGCACGGGCTGCGCACCTGGTCGGAGTACCTGAGCGACACGTACGGGGGAAACCGCGCAAAGTGAACGTTCCACCGGTTCACGTCCGACCTACGGTGACGCCATGTTCACCCTGGTCACCACCGTGATTCTGTACGTCGGAGGCTTCGTCTTCCTCTACGGCGTGATCCGCCTCGCGATCCGGCACGCCCTGGAGGAGATGGAGGTGCGCCGGATCCAGGCCGAGCGAGCCGAGGAACTGGCCGCCCACCGCGACCGGACCCTGCTTCGCGAGAACGGCTTCCTCACCGGCAGCTGAGGTGCAAGGAAGGGCCCCTTGTTAACGCCTCCGGTAGAGGAAGGGTCCCTTGTTAACGCCTCGGGCAACGCCACCCACCGCCGGGTGCGAGGATCGCAACCGTGATGGGGACGCTGAAGACCGAACCGGCCCGTAGCCGGCCGGACCTGCTCGCCGCGCCGGTGGCCGCCGCCCTCGGGCAGTGGCCCGCCGAAGCGCCGGTTGACGTCGACGACGTGCTGGTGGCACCGATCGACGCCGACCTGGCCGACACGGCGGCGTTCTGCGCGGCGTACGAGGTGCGCCTCGACGAGTCGGCCAACTGTGTGGTGGTCGCCGGCAAACGCGAGGGCGTCGTCCGGTACGCGGCCTGCGTCGTGCTCGCCACCACCCGTGCCGACGTCAACGGCGTGGTCCGGCGGATGCTCGACGTACGCAAGGCGAGTTTCGCGCCGATGGCCGACGCGGTCGAGCTGACCGGCATGGAGTACGGCGGCATTACGCCCGTCGGCCTGCCGGCGCAGTGGCCGATCCTGGTCGACGCCCGGGTGGTCGCCACCCCGCACGTGATCATCGGTTCCGGCGTACGGCACAGCAAGATCGCGTTGCCCGGCCCGGCGGTCGGGGCGTTGCCGCACGCCGTCGTGCTGGAGGGCCTGGCGGTCTGACGGCGCAGCTATCGGAATCGATCTGGTTGCACGTGAAACATCGCCTCAGGCGGCCGCTTCGCGTTGCTCGACCTCGGTGAGCGCGCCGAGCAGGGTTTCCGGCTCCTGGGCGCCGACCACGGCGTACCGTCCAGCCAGCACGAACGTCGGGACGCTCGTGACGCCGAGCTGCCGCGCGGCGGCCAACGCGGCGCGGACGTCGGCGGCCCGCTCGTCGGAGTCGAGGAACGCGCGCGCCTCGGCGGCGTCCAGGCCGACCGCACCGGCGAGCGTGGCCAGTGCCGCGCGGGAACCGACGTCGACGCCGTCGCTGAAGTGCGCCCGGTACAGCGCCTCGACCGTCTCGCCGGCGCGTCCCCGTGCGGTCGCCCAGGCTACGAGCCGGTGTGCGTCGAAGGTGTTTGCGGCGATGGCGCGGTGGAAGTCGAGCTTGAGACCCGCCCCGGCGGCGACCTGGGTGACGTGCTCGGCCATCTGCGTCGCGCGCTCCCGGCCGCCGAACTTCGCGGCGAGGGCGTCGAGCAGCGGGAGCGGCTCGGGCGCCGGCGACGGGTCGAGCTGGAACGGCCGGTAGTGCACGGTCACGTCACCGTCGTACGACTCGAGTGCCTGCTCCAGCCGGCGTTTGCCGACGTAGCACCAGGGGCAGACGACGTCGGCGTAGATCTCGATCTCCATGCCTCGGGACAACTCCCCGGTCAACTGGTCTGTTCCCGGACCTGGCGCTTGAGCCGCGCCAGGATCGCGGTGCCGCCGCGTACGCGCAGTGGGCTGATCGCCTGGGCCAGCCCCATCCGCTGGTAGAGGTCGTCCGGCACGGCCAGCACCTGCTCCGGGGTCGCGCCGGCGAGCCCTTCGGCCAGGATGCCCGCGAACGCCCTCGTGGTGGGTGCCTCGGGCGGGCAGTCGAACAGCGTCTCGACGGTCTTCTCCGGGGTGACCCGCGCCCGCAGGAAGAACGCCGTCTGGCACTCCGGAACCTGCTCCATGCCCTCGCGGTCGGCGTGCTCGGGCGGCAGGGGCGGGATGACGTCGGCGTACTCCAGCATCATCTCCAGCACGACGTCGCGCGGCGCCGCGGCGAACTCGTCGACGATCTCGGCAAGCCGGGTGGGCATCTCGGGCATCCCGCCAGGCTACCGCCGCCGCCAAGCCGGGATCGGAGGTGTTAAGAAGGGGCCCCTCCTCTACCGGAGGCGTTAACAAGGGGCCCCTCCTTTCACACGGTCGGGGCTTGTTCGCTGATCTGGCTCAGCGCCGACTGCGGGTCCAGTTGCATGGCGAGGTCGCCCAGGGAGACGATGCCGACCAGCTTCCGGTCGCTGTCGCAGACCAGCACCCGCCGTACGCCCCGCTCCCGCATCAGCGCCGCCGCCTCGCCCGCAGTGCAGTTCTGCTCGATCATCACCACCTCGCGGGTGATGACGGACCCGATGGTCGTGGTGGCCGGGTCGCTGCGCTCGGCGACCGCCCGGATGACGATGTCGCGGTCGGTGAGCATTCCGGCGAGCGTGGCGCCCTCGGTGACGACGACGTCGCCGATGTCCGCCTCCTTCATCACCTTCGCCGCCTCGTCCAGGGTGGTTTCCGCCGGCAGGTAGATGACCTGCTTCGTCATCACGTCGCCGACCTTGTAACCGGTCATGAGAGCCCTCCAGACACGTTTCCACCCGATCGGAATGCGGTACCCCGTGCCACCCTGACTACACCCCACGCACGTCGGTGACCAGACGTTCGACGAGACCGTCCAGCGGCAGTTCGGCGCGCTCGCCGGTGGACCGGTCGCGCAGCTCGGCGTACCCCTCGACCAGACGGCGCCCGACCACGACGGTGCGCGGGATGCCGACCAGCTCAGCGTCGGTGAACTTCACCCCGGCGGAGACGTGCGTCCGGTCGTCCACCAGTACCCGCAGGCCGGCGGCGGCGAGGCGTTCGCCGAGGTGCAGCGCCGCCTCCAGCTGCGGCCCCTTGCCGGCCGCCACCAGATGTACGTCGCCCGGCGCGACTGCCGTCGGCCAGACCAGACCCCGCTCGTCGTGGTGCTGCTCGGCGATCGCCGCGACCGCCCGGGACACGCCGATGCCGTAGCAGCCCATCGTCGGGCGGACCGGCTTGCCCGCCGGACCGAGCACGTCGAGCGCGAACGCGTCCGTGTAGCGGCGGCCGAGCTGGAAGATGTGGCCGATCTCGATGCCCCGGCGCAGCGTCAGCTCGCCTGTCTCGCAGCGCGGGCAGGGGTCGCCCGGCCGGACCTCGGCGGCCTCGACCGTGCCGTCGGGTACGAAGTCCCGGCCGCACACGACGTTTGTGGCGTGCCGGCCGGGTTCGTTGGCACCGGTCAGCCACGTGGTGCCCGGCACCACCCGGGGGTCGACCAGGTACCGGAGCCCGAGCTTCGCCAGCACCTGCGGCCCGAGGTAGCCGCGTACCAGCTCCGGGTGCTCGTCCCAGGCGTCGAAGACCGCGACGGTGGCCGGGGCGAGCGCCGCGTCGACCCGTTTCAAGTCCACCTCCCGGTCGCCGGGCACCCCGATCACGAGCAGGTCCGTCCCGTCGACGCCCGGCCGGCGCACCGTGAGCACGACGTTCTTCAGGGTGTCGGCGGCCGTCCAGTCGGTCCGGCCGGCGAGCCGGCGGTCGTTGGCCAACTCGACCAGGCTCGCGATGGTCGGCGTCTCCGGCGTGTCGTGCACCTCCGACGCCGGCTGCGCCTCCGGGTCGCCCGCGGGCGGCGCGGGCGTGGTGACCGCCTCGGTGTTCGCGGCGTAGTCGCAGGTTGTGCAGCCGACGTAGGTGTCCTCGCCGACCTCGGCCGTCGCCAGGAACTCCTCTGACGCGGAGCCGCCCATCGCCCCCGACATCGCGTGCACGACCGTGTAGTCCAGGCCGAGCCGGTCGAAGATCCGCCGGTACGCGGCCCGGTGCCGCTCGTACGCCGCCCGCAGGCCCGCCTCGTCGAGGTCGAACGAGTACGCGTCCTTCATCAGGAACTCGCGCCCGCGCAGCAGGCCGGCGCGGGGCCGGGCCTCGTCCCGGAACTTCGTCTGCACCTGGAAGACCGTCACCGGGAAGTCCCGGTACGAGGTGAACAGGTCCTTGACCAGCAGCGTCGCCAGCTCCTCGTGGGTCGGGGCGAGCAGGTGCCCGGCACCCCGCCGGTCGGCGAGCGTGAAGATGTCGTCGCCGTACTCCGTCCACCGCCCGCTGACCTGGTACGGCTCCGCCGGCAACAGGGCCGGGAAGTGCACCTCCTGGTCGCCGATGGCCAGCATTTCCGCCCGGATCACCTCGGTGACCCGGTCGAGCACGAGCTTGCCCAGCGGCAGCCAGGTGTACCCACCCGGGGCGGCGCGGCGGATGTAGCCGGCCCGCAGCAGGAGCCGATGGCTCGGCACCTCCGCGTCCGCCGGGTCCTCGCGCAGGGTCCGGAGCAGCAGGGTGGACATCCGTAGCAGCATTGCCGCAGCGTACGACCGAGCCGCCGGGGGCGGCGATCCGATTCCGCCGGCCGGCGTCGGATCAGCCCGGTGGGGCGCCGGGGTCGCTCAGCCCGGCCCGGTGCGCGATGACGGCAAGCGCGGTGCGGTCGCGGGCGTCGAGTTTCGTCAGCAGCCGGCTCACATAGGTGCGTGCCGTCGCGGGGCTGATGAACAGTGCCCGCCCGATCTCGTCGTTCGTCTCGCCCATCCCGACGCGGGCCAGGACGGCTCGCTCCCGCTCGGTGAGCTGCGCCAGCCGTGGGTCCGGCCGGGGCCGGTGACCGGTGGCGGCGAGGTGCTCCATGACCCGGCGTGCGACCGTCGGGGAGAGCAGATTCCCGCCCGCGGCGGCGGTGTGCACGGCGCGGCGCAGGTCGTCCGACGGGGTGTCCTTCAGCAGGTACCCGGCGGCGCCCAGGGTGACCGCCTCGATGATGTCGTCATCGTCGTCGAAGGTGGTGAGGATCAGCACCCGGCACCCCGCGAGGGCGGGATCGGCGCGGATCGCCGCGGTTGCCCGCAGGCCGTCCATCCCGGGCATGCGCACATCCATGAGTACGACGTCCGGCCGGAACTCCCGGGCCAGGCGGACCGCCTCGTGCCCGTCGATCGCCTCGCCGACCACGGTGATCTCCGGGTCGGCCCGCAGCAGCGTACGGATGCCGGCCCGGACCAGGTCCTGGTCGTCGACGACCAGCACGCTGATCACGACTGGACCGCCAGGGGCAGGGCGGCCCGAACGACGAACCCGGGGTCCCGGTGCCCGGCGTTGAACGTGCCGCCCAGCGCCTCGGCCCGCTCCCGCATGCCGGCGATACCGTGCCCGGCCCGGGCGGCGGTGCCGTCACCGGTGCCGTCGTCGGCGACGGCGAGCGTCAGGTGGTCGGCGTCCTGCCGTACCTGGATCTGCACGCGGCTGCCGGTCGAGTGCTTGACGACGTTGGTGACCGCCTCCTGCACGATCCGGAAGGCGGCGGCCTCCACCGGGGACGGCAGGTCGGTGTCGACGCGTACCTCGACGTCCACGTCGAAGCCGGCGGCGGTGGCCGCCTCCGTCACCGTCTCCAGGTTCGACAGCGACACCACGGTCCGGCGCGCGTCCTCCCGGGAGCGCAGCAGCGCCACGGTCCGGCGCAGGTCGGCCATGCTGCTGGTGGCGGTGGACCGGATCAGGTCCAGAGCCGACCGTACGGCCGCGTCGTCGCGGCCGAGGGCCTCCCGGGCGACGTCGGCGTGCAGGGCGATGACCGAGGTGGTGTGGCCGAGGGAGTCGTGCAGGTCCCGGGCGATCGCCATCCGCTCGGACTGGAGGCGGGCGTCCGCCTCGTGCCGGTACCGCTCGGCGGTGAGTTCGGCGATCCGCCGAGCGTCCGCCTGCGCGGCCCGCCGGGCCCGCACACTGTCCCCGAGCGCGATCGCCGCACCCATCAGCAGGACGTGCCCGGCCAGCTCGTACCCGACGACGAGCGAGAAGTCCTGCCCCTCGGCCAGGCGGAAGACGACCGACACCACGGTCACCACGACGGCGGCGACGGTCGCGGCGGCGAGCCGGCCGAGTTCGGCGGCGGAGAACAGGGCGGCGGCCACCGGTACGGCCAGGCCGACCGCCGGGTACCCGGCGGCGTAGTAGGCGAAAAGTCCCAGCACGCTGACGGCGAGCACGATCACCGGGTAGCGGCGGCGGGCGAGCATCAGCGCGCCCAGCCCGACCGCCCACAGGTAGGCGACCGGGTCCGGCTCCTGTCGGCCGCCCTGATTGGCGGTGATCACGACGGACACGGTGACCGCGACGCCGGCGCCGATCAGGACATCGATGATCCAGGGGCGGATCCCGCGTCGTCCCTCCCGCTCGCTGCGCTGGCCAACCACCAGGTCAGCGTACGGCGCTGCGGGGCCGTGCCGGAGTCGTCGAGAGGCGATGCCGGTGTCGCTCTCCGACGTACCGACGACGCGATCGCAGGCCGATGTCACCCGGCTCGCCCGTTCTTAGCTTTGTCGTCATGACCTCACCGAACGTGACTTCACCGTCCCGCCCGACCCTCGGGCTGCCGTTGCTCACCCTGCTCGGGCTCGCGTTGCTCGGCCTGCCCCGGGTGGTGCTCCACGACCTGGGCGTCGTGCACGAGCGCACCTTCGTGAACCTGCTGCTGGTCGTCGTACCCCCGGTGGTGTGGATCGCGGTCGTCCTGGCCCGGCGGGTGCCCAACCCGTTCCTGACCCTGCTCGTCGTCGGCCTGTTCTACGGAGTCCTGCTGGGGGTGACCCACCAGCTGCTGTGGGACGTCGCCTTCGGCGACGAGCCGCCCCGCCTCGGCGGCAACCTGACCGATCTCGCCCCGGGCGCGCAGGAGACGATCCTCCGGGCGGGTGCCGCCATCAGCAGCCTCTTCACCGGGGTGATCGTGGGCGCGGTCGCCGGCCTGATCGCCTGGGGGCTCACCAGGATCTCGCCGCCCCGGTCCTGACGCCGCCAGTCACCGGGCATCCGGTGCCGTCGTTTGGTGGCACCGGCTTTCCGGCGTAACGGCAACTCCTTGCCTGCCCGGAGAAGTCCCGGATCGGAGCCGTCGCGTCACCGAGCGCAACGGCTCCGAGTGTGATGGCACCGCCACTGTCTGGGTGCGTCAGGTCCGCTGAAAGAGTTTTGCCGGGCCGGTGCGTGCGATAATGAGAACCGACGTGGGCGGAAAAGGTGAGCGCTGATGACGAGCAACGCTGAGCGGATGTCCGAGTGGCCGAGCCCCGAACACGTACCGGCGGAAGAGTTGGCCCGCCGGCAGGGTGTTCGACCGGTGACCTCCATCGACGAGCTCGCCCGGCCCGACCTGTTCGAGTCTGACGACGAGTTGGACGACTTTCTCGCCGACCTGTGCGCCTCCCGCCGGGCCAGCGCCGCGTGAGTCTGGTCGTCCTGGACACCGACGTCGCGTCCGCAATCCTACGGGGCCGGCTGCCCGACCGCTTCGTGCCCGACTGGCTGGTAAGACCCTGTGCATCACGTTCGTCACGCTTGGTGAGTTGACCAAGTGACCGCATTGCGAAGTTGGGGACCGCGCAAATTGGCTGATCTCGCGCAGTGGCGGTCGGGCGTGGTGCTGCTTCCCTTTGACGAAGCGGTGGCTACGGCCTGGGGCCAACTTCAGGCGCGGGCGCAGCATCGTGGGCGGCCCCGTCCAGCGAACGACTCGTGGATCGCGGCCTGCTGTCTGGTTGACCGGCTGCCGCTGGCGACCTTCAACGGCAAGGACTATGCCGATTTCGCCGAGTACGACGGCTTGCGTCTCTTCGACGTCTCGTAGACATCGGCAGTCGACCCGCTCCGAGCCTGACGACGGCGGTCAGCGGTGCTTGGCGTGGGCGATGAAGGCGCGCCAGGTGTGCGGGGTGAAGGTGAGGACCGGGCCCGCCGGGTCTTTGCTGTCGCGTACGCCGACGACGCCGGGCAGGTTGTCGGCCACCTCGACGCACTCGCTGTTGCCACTGCGGGTGGCCGTGCGCCAGATCGCGCCGGTCAGCTCCATGACAGCATCACTTCCTTCATCAGCTCGACCGACTGCCGGTGGGGCAGCGCCTCGCTGCGGACTTCCTCCCACCTCGCGTGAAGAGTAGCCAAGTCCTCATCTTTGTCGACCGGGGTGCCGTCGAGTTGGTTCTCCAGATAGCCGGCCCAGCCGCCGTCGGCACCTCGGGCGAGGGTGAACGGACCGGAGAGCCCAACGTGGATGCTGATCTCCGCCGGGATGAGGTGCACCCCGATGTGCGGCTGCTCGGCGCGGTCGACGAGGTGAGCTATCTGCTGGACCATCAGGCCCCGGAAACTCTCATCGGCCCGGCGCAGCACGTTCTCCTCGAGCACCGCGATGAGCTGGGGCGGCTCCGGCCGGTCGAGGATGGCCTGCCGATCCATCCGGATCGCCAGTCGCCTCTCCACCTCGCCGTCGCTCAGCATGCCGTCCGCCCGGATGACGGCCCGGCCGTAGTTCTCGGTCTGAAGCAGACCGGGAACCAGCGTCGGGTGGTAGCAGCGGAGTTGCCGGGCGTCGCGCTCGGCCTCCAGCCACGGGCGGAACCAACTCGGTTGGCCGGCCCGCTCCACCATCTTGAGAAGTGACGTCAGCAGGCCATCCGTGTTCAGCACCTCGTCGGCGCGCTTGAGGAACAGCCGGTCCAGCGGGCGCTGACCCAACTCGACCGCCGACACCTGTGAGCCGGAGTAGTGGACCAGCTTCCCGAACTCCTCCTGACTCAGCCCGGCGTTCATCCGCGCCCGGCGTAGCTGTGCCCGGATCAGCTCCGAGGTGGGCTCACCTTCCACAGTTCCTCCACAGTCGTCGGGAAACGTCAGCGGGCGTCGGCCGCGCGGCGCACCCGCTCCCCGAGCCGCGCCACGGCCACCGTCGATGCCTTCCGACCGTAGTCCTGTCCTCACCAGACTGTCACGCAGCGGTCCCGCTCCAGCCGACCCGAGGGGACGGGGCGGGACCGACGCGGGGCCGCCCGCGCACGTTCCGGGCGGCCCCGTTTCACGTCGTCGAGGAGGCCGCGATGCGAAACCCGTTCCGCCGGTGGCGAGCCGGGCGACCGGCGTACCGGTGCCCGGTGTCGGTGCCACCACCCCCGCTGCCGCGCCGAGCCCGTGGCGCCAACCTGCCCGACTGGATGCGCGAACCGACCCGGGTCCTCCCGACCATGGGTCCCGGCCGTCCCGGACGACTCACCCGGGCCCAGGAGTGGCGGGCGAACGGGGGCCGGTGGTGATCGGCGGCGGTCTCCCCGTACCCCGGCTGGGGCCGCACCCGGACCGGCCCCGCGCCTATCCCGCGGACCGGCCGCCGCACCTGCCGCTGCGCCCGCTGTGGGTGTGCCGGGCGTGCGGCGGGCCGTGGCCGTGCGCGGAGGCCCGGCTGCTGCTCAAGATCGAGTACGCGGACCGCCCGGTGGATCTCGCCATATACCTGTCGGGGCTCTACCACGAGGCGACGCACGACCTGTTCCGGCTGAACCCGCACGACGGGCCCACGCCGCGTGAGCTGTTCGAGCGCTTCGTGGCCTGGGGACCGTACCGCCGGCCGGCGGTCGACGGCCCGCGATGACCTCCGCCACGTTCCGGCACCGGCGGGCACCGCGCGCGGCGGGTGCGGTGCGAAACTACCGCTGTTAAGAAGGGGCCCTTCCTCTACCGGAGGCGTTAATAGGGGGCCCTTCCTTAGGAGGTTTTCAGTGAGCTGGCGCAGTTACGTCGCGGTCGGGGACAGCTTCACCGAGGGCATGGACGACGCGTACCCGGACGGGACCTACCGCGGCTGGGCCGACCTCGTCGCCACCCGGCTGGCCGCCGAGGTCGGGCCCGACTTCCGGTACGCGAACCTCGCCATCCGGGGCCGGCTCTTCCCTCGGGTGGTGGACGAGCAGGTGCCCGCCGCCGTAGGCATGAAGCCCGACCTGATCAGCTTCGCCGCCGGCGGCAACGACGTGCTGCGCCGGACCTTCGACCCGGACGCCCTGGTCGCCCGCTTCGACGACGTGGTCGGGCGACTCCGCTCCGGCGGCGCCGACGTGATCCTGTTCCGGTTCGCCGACGTGATGGCCCGGCTGCCGGGTCAGCGACTCGTCGCACCCCGGGTGCAACTGCTCAACCGGGCGGTGGGCGAGACCGCCGAGCGGCACGGCGCGATCCTGGTCGACCTGTACGCCGACGACACGTACCTCAACCCGATGCTGTGGAGCACCGACCGGCTGCACCTCTCCGCCGCCGGGCACCGGCGGGTGGCCGCCCAGGTGCTGGCCGCCCTCGGGGTGGGCTGCGACGAGGACTGGCTGTTGATCCCCGAGCGCCCGCTGCCGAAGCCGTGGCTGACCGCCCGCGCCGACGACCTCCGCTGGGCCGCCCAGCACATGGCCCCCTGGATCAAGCGCCGCCTGACCGGCCGCAGCTCCGGCGACACGGTAACCGCCAAACGCCCCACCCTGACCCCCCTCACGGACTGACCGAGCGCGAGCCGGTTCACCAACCCGTGCCTGGTGAACCGGCTCGCGCGGTGCTCAGGAGAACTCGGTCCAGGTTCGGGTCTTCAGAGAGCCGAGGATCCAGGTCGCGCCCTGGGTGAAGGTGATGGTGCCGTCGCGGGCCACCTCGACCGTGGCCGGGGTGGCGAAGCCCTCCTCCACTTCCAGCGCGTCGCTCAGCTCGGGAAGGTCGGCGTAGCGGCCGTCCCGCCACACACCCGCCCCGCCGTTCGCACCGGTGACCACGAGCTGGCCTTCGCCGGCCGCCGCCACCGAGTAGGCGTCGGCAGGCAGGGTGCCCCGCTTCTGCCAGCGGCCGTCGATCAACTGCCAGACCGGCTGGGGTGCCGTCGACCCGACCAGCCAGGCGTCGCCGCCGTCCGGCGAGAGCAGCAGGGCACCGGCTCCCTTGACCGCCGGCAGCCGCCGCCAGGACGCCGTCCCGTCGGCGCTGACCGCGGCGACGACACGATCGGAATC
The DNA here is from genome assembly GCF_040302465.1 of Micromonospora sp. NPDC126480. Lineage (NCBI taxonomy): Bacteria > Bacillati > Actinomycetota > Actinomycetes > Micromonosporales > Micromonosporaceae > Micromonospora > Micromonospora sp. NPDC126480. The sequence continues at coordinate 42,816 of NZ_JBEORU010000035.1, read as the reverse complement.
GACGACCGCCACCCAGACGCGCCCGTCCCCGCCCTCGAGCACATGGACCGAACCGGCGCCGTCGCCGGCGGCCAGCGGCGGTTGACCCACCTTCCCTCCGCCGACCCGTCCGATCCGGACACCCTCGCAGCTCCCGTCCGGCGACGGGCAGACCAGCCGGTACCCGCTGGCCGTGGCCCATGCCCGTTGCGCGTCGCGCGACGGCGAACGCAGCGTGCTGCTCGCGACGGAGGCGCCGCCGTCGCTGGTGGTCACGTACTCGTCGCCGGAGATGACGATCGCGGTCCGGTCGTCGGCCGCGTACAGCTGGGACGAGCTCTTCGCCGAGGGCAGCTCCCGCCCCTGCCAGGTCATCCCTCCGTCGGTCGTCCGCGCGAGCGTCCGCCGGCACCCCTGGGTCACCTGGTCGGGTCGGTCGCAGGTGTCGAACAGCGCCCAGCCGTGCCGGGCGTCCACGAACCGCAGCCGCCGCAGCCCGCCGGCCGCCTCCGCGACAGTGACCTTCTGCTCGGTCAGGGCCGGGCCGGCGGTCACGGTGGGTGCCGGCGGCACGGGCGGGACGGGAGTGGGGTCGTGATCGGCCACGGCGAGCGCCCCGGCCGGGCCGCCGACGAGCAGGGCGGTGATTCCGGCGAGCAGGCCGCGGCGGCGTCGCCGCCGATCGCGTACCCGCCGCTGAGCGGCGGCCACACCCGGCGGGCGGAAGGTGGGCACCGCCTGCGCCTCGAACCGGGCGAACATCTCGTCCAGGAACTGCTCACGCACGGTGGGCCTCCTCCCGGTCGGTGAGGTGACGGGCCAGTGCCGTCCGCCCCCGGGACAGCCAGGACTTCACGGTCCCCTCGGGTACGCCGGCCTGGTCGGCGATCTCGGCCACGGTCAGGTGGGCCAGGTGGTGCAGGACGACGGCTCTGCGCTGCGCCTCCGGAAGCTTGGCGAGCGCCGCCAGCAACACGACCCGGTCCGGCTCCGGGCCGGGCACGTGCTCCTCCCGCTGCCGGGCCAGGTGGCGTACGGCGGTGCGGATCCGGCGCAGCCGGCTGGTGGCGAGGTTCCAGGCCACCCGCCGGACGAACGCGGACGGATCGTCGTACGTGCCGATCCGCTCCCAGCGCTCCAGCGTCCGGCAAAACGCCTCCTGGGTCAGGTCCTGCGCCTCGGCGTGGTCACCGAGGTACGCGTAGAGCTGCACCGCCAGGCGGTGGAAGTGCGCCTGGTAGAAGTCGGTGAAATCAACCGGCGGTGGGGCGGGTCCCGGTCCCCGTACGGTCATGTCGGTCCTCGCTGTCGGCGGGTTTCGCCACTGTCACGTGTCACACACCGCATTCGCTGCATCCGATCTGGGATGCCGGGTCTGCGGGACCGTATCCGGCGTACCTTGGGGATCATGTCTGTGCCGAGCGATCCTGATCCCCGACTCCAGTCCTACGCGGACCCGCAGCGGCTGGTCACCACCGGGTGGCTGGCGGAGCACCTGGGCGACGAGGGCCTCGTCGTCGTCGAGTGCGACGAGGACGTGCTGCTCTACGACACCGGGCACATCCCGGGCGCCATCAAGGTGGACTGGCACACCGAGCTGAACGACCAGGTGACCCGCGACTACCTGGACGCGAAGAGCTTCGCCGAGCTGTGCGCCGCCAAGGGCATCGGCCGGGCCGACACGGTCGTCTTCTACGGCGACAACTTCAACTGGTGGGCCGCATACGCCCTCTGGGTCTTCACCCTCTTCGACCACCCGGACGTGCGGCTGCTCGACGGCGGCCGGCAGAAGTGGATCGCCGAGGGGCGGGAACTGACCCGGGACAAGCCGACCCGCCCGCGTGCCGAGTACCCGGTGCCGCACCGCGACGACGCGCCGATCCGCGCGTACCGCGAGCACGTGATGGACCACGTCGCCGCCGGCCGGCCGCTGGTGGACGTGCGGTCGCCGGGTGAGTACACGGGCGAGATGCTGCACATGCCGGACTACCCGCAGGAGGGCGCGCTGCGCGGCGGCCACATTCCGGGCGCGGTGAACAAGCCGTGGAAGTCGGCGGCGAACGACGACGGCACGTTCAAGTCGCCGGAGGAGCTGCGGTCGATCTACGCCGACCAGCTCGGGCTCAGCCCGGACGACGACATCGTGGCGTACTGCCGGATCGGGGAGCGGTCCAGCCACACCTGGTTCGTCCTGCGCCACCTGCTCGGCTACCCGAAGGTACGCAACTACGACGGCTCGTGGACCGAGTGGGGCAACCTGGTCCGCGCTCCCGTCGTGAAGGGCGACCAGCCCGGCGGCCTGGCGAGCTGAGCGGTTGTTAACAGGGGTCCCCTGTACAACGCGAGGCGTTAACAGGGGGCCCTTCCTTTCACCTGGCCGCTAGGGAGAGCTCGCCGTACAGGTCGCGGAGGACGCCGGTGACCTCGCCGGTGTCCGGGTGCCAGCGCAGCAGGCCGCCGGGGTCGTAGCGGAGCAGTATCGCGCCGTCGCGGTCCCAGCCGAGTACCTCGCAGCAGCCCTTCCAGCGGTCCCGGCCCAGGTCGAGCAGGCGCGTCACCAGGCCGGTCTCGACGTTCAGCACGGCGATCCCCTCCAGCCCGCTCATGCTGCCGGTGGTGAGCCAGCCGGCCCGGGCCACCTGGTCGCCGCGCTGCCAGCCGCGTCCGTAGAACTCGTCGACCTGGTTGCCGCTCGGGAGTGCACGGGTGTCGAGTGGCTGGCTGCCCAGCTCGGTGACGCCGCCACGCCGGGTCCACCGGCTCAGCGCCAGGCCTCCCGGCACGCCACCCACCGCCAGCAGGGCGTCCGTCCGGACGGCCGGGTCGGGCGTGACCAGATCCCACGGCGACAGCGACACCTTCTGCGCGATGCCGGTCGTCCGGTCCACCTCGTACGTGGTGTCGTCGTCGCCGACGAACAGCCGGTCGCCGGCCCACAGCGCGTGCTCCAGGTAGCCGCCGAGCGGGTAGCGGCGGACCTGCGCGGTGGTCAGGTCGACCACGATCACCTCGTCGGTCTGCGCGAAGGCGGCCAGCCGCCCGTCCGGGGACAGGCTGCCGGTCTTCAGCGGGACGGCCTCGTTCCCTTCGGCGTCGCGGGTCCGGGCCGGGGTGACCACGTCGAGGTCGCGGACGATCCCGTCGTCGCCGAGCACCCGGATGCGGCCCTCGACGCCGGTCTCCGGGTTCACCGGCTGATAGAGCGCCAGCGCCTGGCGTACCGGTCGGGCGGAGAGCTTCGCGGCCACCGGGTCACCGAGGCGGCTGAGCGGGTCACCCGGGTAGGTCAGCTGGTCCGGCGGCCGCTGCACGGGTGGTGCGCTGGGGACCGGGCTCGCCGTTGCTGGGGCGGGCGTGGCCGGGAGCAGCCGGTCGGCGGGGCCCAGGGCGAGCGCCGTACCGCCGGTGAGCAGGACCACCGCCAGCCCGGCGGCTGCGGCCGCTCGGCGGTTCCGGCGGACGCGCCGGGCCCGCTCCCAGCCCGTCAACGCCGGGTGCGCCGGCCGGACGTCCTCGGCGGCGACGGTCAGCAGCCGGTGCAGTTCGTCGTCTCTCACGGGGTCACCTCCGTCCCGCTCGTCCGGTCGCGGTCGAGCCCGGGGCCTCCCAGGTCCGGCGCCACCTCGCGGAGCCGGCGCAGCGCCGCGTGGCACTGGCTCTTGACGGTGCCGACGCTCACCCCGAGCGCCTCGGCGGTGGCCGCCTCGGTCATGTCCTCGAAGTACCGCAGCACCAGCACCGCACGCTGGCGGGGTGGCAGTTGGCCGAGCGCGCGGTGCAGTACCAGCCGCAGGTCGCCGTCACCGTCGCGGGCCACCTGCTCCGGTGGGTACGCGGCGAGCCACTCGCGCCGCCGGCGCCGCCACCAGGACACGGCGTCCCGGTAGAGGATGGTCCGCACGTACGCGGCCGGGTCGCCCTCGCGGACGCTCGACCAGCGCAGCGCCAGCTTCAGCAGCGCGTCCTGGAGCAGGTCCTCGGCCTGGTGCCGGTTGCCGCAGACCAGGTACGCGGCGCGCAGCAGGCGGTGCTGGTGGTTCTCGACGAAGGACACGTAACCCTCGCGCCCGTCGTCCGCCCGCCCGCCCATCGACCAACTCCCTCGATCCCGTCATGCGGAAGACGCAGCAGGGGCGCAAAAGGTTGGGGTCAGCCGCGCAGGTAGTGCTGGATCGTCGGCCCGACCCAGGCCACCACCTCCGCCGGGCCCATCTCGACCACCGGCGGCAGACGGACGATGTAGCGGGTGAGGGCGAGGCCGAGCATCTGGCTGGCCACCAGGCCGGCTCGGCGGGCGGTGGTGACCGGGTCGGTGCCGAACGTGGCGACGGCGGCGGTGAGCTGGTCGGTGAAGATGCGGCGGATCCGCTCGGCGGCGCCCGGGTTGGCGCTGGCGGCCCGGAGCAGCGCCGCGAGGGTGTCGTCGCCCTCCCAGCGGTCGAGGAAGTGGCGTACCAGCACCTCCCCGAGGCGGTCCGGTGCCACTTCGGTCAGGTCCGGCAGGCGCAGGTCGAATTCCGCCGCCGCGGCGAACAGGCCTTCCTTGCTGCCGTAGTAGCGCATCACCATCGACGGGTCGATGCGGGCGTCGGCGGCGATGGCCCGGATGGTCGCCCGGTCGTACCCGTCGGCGGCGAAACGTGCCCGCGCGGCCCGCAGGATGGTCGCCCGGGTGGCGTCGGAGCGGCGGGGACGGGTGGCGGACTCGGTCATGCCCACAACCGTATGCCAACGCCCGTTGACACTCAAAGGCGGTCCGTCCTATTGTTGCCAACAACAGTTGGCCAACATCTGTTGGCATAGGAGGTCCCGATGCTGCCGACCGAGACGGACGTGCTTGTGGTGGGCGCCGGGCCGACCGGCCTGACCGCCGCGCTCACGCTGGCCCGGCGCGGGGTGCCGGTGACCCTTGTCGACCGGCTGCCCCGCCCGCCGATCACCTCCCGGGCGGCGGTCGTGCACGCGTACACCCTGGAGGAGCTGGACCGGATCGGGGCCGGCGGCCCGCTCGTGGCGCGCGGGGTGCGGGCGCCGGAGTTCACCGTCCAGGACCGCGACCGGGTGCTGCTCCGCGTCCCGTTCGGTGACCTGCCGTCCCGCCACCCGTACGCGCTTATGGTCTCCCAGGCGGACACCGAGGGAGTGCTCACCGCGCAGCTCGCCGACCTGGGCGTGCGGGTGCGGCGCCCGTACGAGCTGACCGGTCTGGACCTCGGCGGGCCCGGCGCCGTCGCCACGTTCGCCGACGGCGCCACCGTCCGCGCCCGGTACGTGGTCGGCGCGGACGGGATGCGCAGCAGCGTTCGCGGGTTGGCCGGGATCGGCTTCGCCGGTCCGGCGCACGGGGTGGAGTCGTTCGTGCTCGCCGACATGCGCGCGACAAGTGCCCTGCCGCGCGACCGGGCGACCCTGTTCCTCGCCCGGGGCGGCCCGCTGATCTGGGCGCCGCTGCCCGACGGGGTGGTCCGGCTCGTCGCCTCGGTCCCCGAGGCGCCGGCCGACCCCGACGTGGCGTACCTCCAGGGACTGCTCGACGCCCGCGGGCCGGCCCGCCGCCCGGGCCGGGTCGACGAGGTGCTCTGGTCGTCCCGGTTCCGGCTGCACGAGCGGATCGCCGACACGTTCCGGGCCGGTCCGGTGCTGCTCGCCGGGGACGCCGGGCACGTGCACAGCCCCGCCGGCGGTCAGGGCATGAACCTCGGCATCGTCGACGCCGTGGACCTCGGCGCGACCCTCGCCGACGTGCTCGCCGGCGGCCCCGACACGCTGCTCGACGGGTACGCGGCGCGGCGCCGCCCGATGGCCGAGGACGTGGTCTCCTTCGCCGCCGGCCTGACCCGGCTGGCCACCCTGCCGCCCGCCGCCCGGCCGGCGCGCAACCTGCTGCTGCGCCTGCTCTCCGCGCTGCCGCCGGCCCGCCGCGGGATCGCGTTGCGCCTCTCCGGCCTCGTCCACCGCCCGCAGGCGGCCGGCTAGGCTGCGCCGATGGCGCAGGTGTGGCGGGACTGGGGTCCGGTCCTGACCGCCACCGCGGTCGGTCTGCCGCTGGTGGTGGGGTTCGTCGCCGTGCTGGTCCGCCTCCGGCGGGACGCGGCGACACCCCGCGAGGCGTGGTGGCGCAGCGCCGCCGAGGTCGGTGCCGTCGCCGGAACGCTGCCCTGGGTGTGGATGATCCTCACGCCGCGCGACGCGGCTGGCGGGGTCGACCTGGTGCCCCTGCGCGACCTGACCGAACTCTTCACCGGCACCGCGGCCACCGTCGTGGTCCAGGTGGTCGGCAACCTGCTGGTCTTCGCCGCGCTGGGCTTCTTCGCCCCGGTACGCTTCGCCGCGCTCGCCGGCCCCGGCCGGCTCTTCCTGCTCGGCGCGGTGTGTTCGGTGCTCGTCGAGTCGGCGCAGTACCTGCTCGATCTCGGGCGGGTGACCTCGGCCGACGACGTGCTGCTCAACGCGACCGGGGCGCTCCTGGCCGGGCTGCTGTCCCGGCGGTGGTGGGCGGGACGCCGGGCCGGGGCGGGGCGGCCGGTCGCAGCGCCCGCCACGCCGCGAGGGTGACCAGTGCGAAGACCCCCGCCACGGCCGCCGCCACCGGAGCCGTGCCGTACGCCGCGGCGACCAGGCCACCCAGCGCCGCGCCGAGCGGCGCGGTGAGCAGTCCGGCCATCCGCTGCGCGGCACCCACCCGGCCGAGCAGGCCGGCCGGCACCCGACGCTGCCCGTACGCGATCCAGACGCTGTTCCACACCGTGGTGCCGGCGGCGAAGACGGCCAGGGCGAACCCAGCCGGCACCGGGTGCCGGGTCAGCGCGAACCCGGCCAGCGCCACCGTCTGCGCGGCCAGCACCACCCGCAGCGAGCGGGCCGTGCCCAGCCGGTGCGCCAGCCGCCCGGCGCCGAGCGCGCCGGCCACCCCGCCGAGGACCGCGCCCGCGGCGAACAGCCCGTACCCGGCCGGCGGCACCCGCAGCACGTCGAGCGCGTAGAGCACCAGCACCGCCATGAGCGCGCTGATCGCCAGGTTGCTCGCCGCGGTCAGGGCGGTGATCCGCCACATCGTGACGTCGGCCCGTAACCATCGGACCCCCTCGGCGGCCTCGCGCCACACCGACCGACCGGGCCCGGCGGCCGGTCGCGGGTACGGCACCGCCCGGTCCGGGCGCAGAGCGAGGACGAGCAGCGCGGCGGCGACGAAGGTGCCGGCGTCGACGGCGAACGGCAGCGGTGCGGCGGCGTTGAACAGCACCCCGGCGACGGGCGCGCCGAGAAAGCCACCGGCCACCGCCGTACCGGCCTGCAGGCGGCCGTTGGCCCGCGGCAGCACGGCCGCCGGCACCACCGCCGGGAGCAGCGCGAAGGCGGCGGCGTCGAAGAGCGTGCCCAACGCGGCGAGCAGGAACGCGGCCACCAGCAGCACCGCGATCGCGGCCCGGTCGACGGCGACCGCCACGGCCAGCCCACCCACCACCGCGGCCCGCAGGCCGTCCACCGCCGCCATCGTCCGGCGGCGGTCCCACCGGTCCGCGTACACCCCGCCGAGCAGGCCGAACAGCAGCGGCGGCAGTTGACCGGCCACCGTCACCGCGGCGATCACCACCGGATCGCGGGTCAGGCTCGCGGCCAGCAGGGCGAGCGCGGGGGTGCGCAGGGCGTCCCCGAACCGGGAGGAGACGGTGGCGGTCCAGAGCAGCCGGTAGTCGCGGCCCAGGGCGGTGGCGGTCATGCCGGCGACCCTGTGACCTCGACCAGGTCGAGGGTCAAGCCGCGAGGGGGACGCGGACGCCGGTGATCATCGGTACGGTGAGCGCCGGTATCGGACCGGGGAGCACTCAGGCGTGGATCACACCTTCCAGGTCGACCTCCGTGGCGTGGTCGACCTGCTCAGTCATCACCTCTACGGCAGTCCGCGGGTCTACGTCCGGGAGCTGTTGCAGAACGCTGTCGACGCGATCACCGCGCGGCGGGCGGGCGAGCCGGACGCGCCGGCGATCGTCCGCATCGAACCGCCGGAACTGACCGGCGACGGCACCCTGCGCGTGCACGACACCGGCATCGGCCTGACCGAGGCGCAGGTGCACGAGCTGCTGGCCACCATCGGCCGCAGCTCCAAACGCGACGAACTCGGCTTCTCCCGGCACGAGTTCCTCGGCCAGTTCGGCATCGGGCTGCTCTCCTGCTTCCTCGTCGCCGACGAGATCCGGGTGTGCACGCGGCACGGCGACCATCCCACCGTGCTCTGGACCGGTCACTCCGACGGGCGGTACTCGGTCGCGCCGGCCCCGCCGGAGGCGGCCCGGCCCGAACCGGGCACCACCGTGACGCTGGTGCCGCGCCGCGACGCCGACCAGTGGTTCGCCACGCCGACCGTGGTCGACCTGGCCCGGCTGTTCGGTTCCCTCCTGCCGGTGACCGTCCGGGTCGGCGACGTGGTGACCACCGCCGGTCCGCCGCCGTGGCCGACCACGCCCGGCGAGCCCGTCGACCGGGCCGCCCTGCAGCGGTACGCCCGGGAGGCACTCGGCGTCGACCCGTTCGACGTGGTGCCGCTGGCCGTGCCGGAGGCGGGCCTGAGCGGCGTCGCGTTCATCCTGCCCACCCCGGTGAACCCGGCCGCCCGTGCGGGGCACCGGGTCTACCTCAAGCGGATGCTGCTCACCGAGCACGCCGACGGGCTACTGCCCGAGTGGGCGTTCTTCGCGCACTGCGTCGTGGACGCCAGTGAACTGCGCCCCACCGCCAGCCGCGAGGCGCTCTACGAGGACGCCCTGCTCGCCGGCGTCCGCGAGGCCCTCGGCGACCAGATCCGGGGCTGGCTGGTCCGCCTGGCCAAGCACCACCCGCGCCGGCTGGCCGAGTTCCTCCAGGTACACCACCTCGGTGTCAAGGCGCTCGCGCTGCACGACGACGAGATGCTCCGCCTGGTGGACGAGTGGTGGCCGATGGAGACCAACGTCGGCTCGGTCACCCTCGCCGACTTCCGGCAACGGCATGGCCTGATCCGGTACGCGGCGAGCCTCGACGAGTTCCGTCAGCTCGCCGCCGTCGCCGCCGCCCAGGACCTGCCGCTGGTCAACGCCGGCTACACCTACGACACCGAGCTGATCGAGCGACTGCCAAGCGTGGACCGCTCGGTGCTGATCGAGCGGCTCGAACCGAGCGACCTGACCACCCGGTTCGACAGCCTCGACCCACAGGTGGAGCTGGCGCTGCGTCCGTTCCTCACCGGCGCGCAGCGGGCCCTGGAGCGGCTCGGCTGCGAGGTGGTGGTGCGCGCATTCGACCCGATCTCGGTACCCGCGCTCTACCTGGTCAGCCGGTCGGCCGCGTTCAACGACCAGCTCGCGGCCAGCCGGGACCGCGCCGACGAGCTGTGGGGCGGCGTTCTCGACGCGCTCGCCGCGTCCGCCCCGCCGGACCGGCCGCAACTGGTGCTCAACCACCGCAACCCGTTGGTCCGGCGGGTGACCACGCTGGGCGACGCCGAGCTGGCCGGGCTCGCCGTCGAGGCGCTCTACGGGCAGGCGCTGCTCCTCGGCCACCACCCGATCCGCGCGGCCGACGCCGCGCTGCTGAACAGTTCCTTCCTCGGCCTGCTGGGCCGGGCCGTACCGGGACGGGAGTGACAGTGAGCGACGAGCAGGACCTGTGGCGGGTGCTCCGCGAGGTCAGCGGGATGCCGTACGGGGCGGGGCAGATCGCCGCGCTGGAACAGCTGCTGCGCCGGGTGGACGCCGCGGACGACCGGCAGCTCGCCTTCGTGACCCGGATGCAGGGCACCACCGCGTACGTCTACGGCGGCGAGCCGGCGAAGTCCTTCGTGACCTTCTCCTGGTGTCTCGCCGAGTTCGACCGCGATCCGCAGCCCTACCACGAGCGCCACGCCCACACCCTCCTCTGGCACTTCAAGTACATGGTCACCGGGCTGTTGAAGTTCCCGGAGGTGCCGCTGGACCGCACGTACGCGGTGCTCGACGACATGGAGCGGCGCTACCGGGAGGGCGGGCACAGCCTCCAGGCGGTGTACAAGCACCGGTTCCGGGTCGCCGACCACGTCGGTGACGCCGAGGCGGCCGAACACTGGTACCGCCGGTGGCAGACCACGCCCCGCGACGACCTCTCCGACTGCGCGGGCTGCGACCCGACCACGCAGGTCAACCACCTCGCCGGCACCGGGCGGCACGCCGAGGCGGTCGCGCTCGCCGAGCCGGTCCTCGCCGGACGGCTCACCTGCACCGAGCAGCCGCAGTCCATCCTCACCGCCCTGCTCGTGCCGTACCTGCGCACCGGCCGCCTCGACGACGCACGCAACGCGCACCGCGAGGCGTACCGGCGGGTTCGGGGCAACCTCTCCGACCTGTGGGACGTCGGCGAACACGTCGAGTTCTGCACGCTCACCGGCAACGGGCCGCGAGCGCTGGAGATCGTCGAGCGGCACCTGGACTGGCTGGACCGGGCCCCGTCACCGGCCGCCGCCATGCACTTCGCGGCGACCGCCGCGGCCGCGCTGCGGCGGGCTGGTGACGTCACCCTGCACCGGCGGCCCACCGCCGACCGGCCCGCCGGTCCGGTCGCCGCGGCGGAGCTGGCCGACGAGCTGAGCCGGACCGCCACCGAGCTGGCCGCCCGCTTCGATGCCCGGAACGGGACGAGCCACCAGGCGGCGCTGGTCGCCGAGCGGCTCGCGGCCGGGCCGAGCGGTGCGCACGTGCCGCTCTCCGCGAGCCTGCGCCGCCGTCCCGCTCCGACTCCCACCCGACCGGCGGAACCGGCTGCCGCGACCGGAGGCCCCGCTCTCCACCCGGCCCCGCCCGCCGTCCCGGTCCCGGTCGACGCCTCCGCCGACGAGCTGCTGGACTTCGCGTACGACCGGTGGCGCAGCCACGACCGCGAGACGTTCCGGGCCGCCCTGGCCGCCTGGGACGCGCGGTTCGGCGGGCAGGCGCACGGGCCGACGACCACGGCGTACCGGACCGAGCTGCGGGCCGCGGAACTCAGCGACGCCGAGGACGCAGCGGGCGCGGTGTCGGCGAACCGGGCCGCGCTCGCCGCCTGGCGGGAGGCCGGTGACGAGGTCCGCGCCCAGGTCGTCGCCGGTCGTCTCGGTGTCTGGCTCACCCGCGACGACGACGGTGCGGAGGAAGGGCTGGAGCTGGTACGGCAGGCCGCGCAACTGCTCGACCGGGAGGGCGACGCCGCACAACGGGCCGCCGCGCACGGCCGCGTGGCGCTGGCGTACATGCAGCGGGAGCGCTGGTCGGACGCCCTGACCGCGCTGGAGCGGGTGCCGGCCGACGGTGCCGGTGACCCGTACCTGGCCGCCCGGTCGGCCCTGCACCGGGCCCACGTGCTGAGCCAGCTGGACCGTGCCGGGGACGCCCACGCGGAGGCCGACCGGGCCCGCCGGATCGGCCGGGAGCTGGGCGTCGGGGACCTGATCGCGGCGGCCTGCCTGGCGTACGCCCAGTCGACCGAGGATCCGGCCGAGGCGGTGGCGGCCTGCGACGAGGCGGTGGCGGTGGCCCCGCCGGACGGGGCGCTGCCGGTCCGGGTGACCCGGGCGCGGGCGCTGATGGCGGCCGGCCGGGCCGCCGACGCGGTGGAGGACTTCGTCGAGGCGGTCACGCTGTGCGTGGAGCGGGGGCTGCCCGGCGACGCGCTGCTGCGCTGGGAACTCGCCAACGCGTACCGGGTGGCCGGGCGGCTCGGCGAGGCGGCCGAGGTCGCCGAGGAGGCGGTGTTGGGGTTGGACCGGCTCGGCGCTCAGGCCGAAGCCGACCGGTGCCGGCACCTGCTGGCGGGCATCTACCAGGGCCTGGGCGACATCGACCCGGCGCTGGCGTTGCTGGAGCAGCTCGCCGACAACCTGGACGGCCCGGACAACCTCCCGCACCGGGCGCAGGTCCTGGAGGAGGCCGGCGGGATCCTCTACGACGCCGACCGGGACGCCCTGGCGGCACAGCGCTTCGCGGCGGCGGCGGTCGCGTACCGGCAGGCCGAGCTGCCGCTCGACGAACTGCGGGCCCGCCGCCGGGAGGCCTCCGCCCGGTTCTGGTCGGGTGACGTGGCGGCGGCCGTGGCGACCGTCGAGGAGACCGACCGGCTCGCGGCGGCGTTGACCGGGCAGCCGGAGGAGCCGCCCGCCGTGACGTACGAGACGGCCCTGGCCGCGGAGGTCGGCGCCCGGGTGCTCGCCGGTGACGGCCGGGAGAGCGACGCGTACGACCGGCTGCGCGGGGTGGCCGACCGGCTCCGGTCGATCGAGGCGTTCGGCGAGGCGGCGCAGGTGGACCTGTTCGCCGGTGAGCTGCTGTTGCGGCTCGGGCAGGTCGGGGAGGCGGAGCAGCGGCTGCGCACGGTGCTGGGCGGGCTGCCGACCGGGTCCCGGCCGGCTGCGCAGGCGGCCTGGCTGCTCGCCCGCGCGCTGGATGAGCTGGGCCGACCGGACGAGGCGAGCGCACTGCGCGACGAGCACGGCCTGGAACCGGAGTGAGGGTCGCGTTCCGGGCCGGTGTGCGGTGCCCGGCCCGGAACGCAACGGCAGCGGGGGTCGATCCGGACGCGAGCGCAGGTTCCGGACCGCGTACCGGGACCGGGCCGAATGTGAGCGACCACCGGGTAACCACGGCCTCCACCGGCGGCGGCGGGCGGTCTACGCTTGCCGGGTGACGGTGGAGCAGCAGGCGCGGGCGAGGACGACCGGCGGTGCCGGTCGGCGCCGGTCCCGCAAGGACGAGATCCTGGAGATCGCGGTCGGGCTGTTCGCCGCCCGGGGCTACCACGGCGTGTCGATGGACGACATCGGCGCGGCCGCCGGGGTGACCGGTCCGGCGCTCTACCACCACTTCGCCGGCAAGGAGGCGATGCTTGTCGCCGCGCTGATCCCGGTCAGCGAGGGGCTGCTCGCCGGTGGCCGCGAGCGGGCCGCGGCGCACCCCGGCGACCCGCGCGCCGCGCTGGAGTCGCTTATCGACTTCCACGTCGAGTTCGCCCTGGCCAACCCGGCGGTGATCGCCCTGCACCTGCACGAGCTGGACCGGCTGCCGGACGAGCCGCGCCGGCGCATCCGCCGGCTGCAGCGCCTCTACGTCGAGGAGTGGGTGACCGTGCTCACCGGGCTGCACCCGGGGATGCCGGACGGGGAGGCGCGAGTGCTCGCCCACGCGGCGTTCGGCCTGATGAACTCCACGCCGTTCCTCGGTGGCGAGGTCGACCGGCAGCGCCGTGCCGAACTGCTGCGCGCGACGACCCTGGCCGCCCTGCTCGCCCCCGTCCGGTCCTGAGCAGCCCAGATGTTAAGAAGGGGCCCTTCCACTACCGGAAGCGTTAACAAGGGGCCCTTCCTTCGCCGCTGACTCGTCAGTAACCCGGGCGGCGTGGTTCCCTAGCTTCCGTTCGACCCCCGGACGTGGAGGAAACACATGATCGAGTCGCTGCTGGTCGCCAATCGGGGCGAGATCGCCCGCCGGATCATCCGTACCGCCAAGCGGCTCGGCATCCGTGCGATCGCGGTGCACTCGGAGGCCGACACCGGCCTGCCGTTCGTGACCGAGGCCGACGAGGCGGTCTGCGTGGGCCCGGCGAACCCGGCCCAGAGCTACCGGAACGTCGAGGCCGTCCTCGCCGCCGCCAAGTCCACCGGGGCCCAGGCCATCCACCCCGGCTACGGCTTCCTGTCGGAGAACGCGGACTTCGCGCGTACCGTCGAGGCCGGCGGCCTGATCTGGGTCGGACCCGGCGCGGACGCGATCGCCGCGATGGGCGACAAGATCAACGCGCGGAACCTCATGGCGGCGGCCGGCGTGCCGGTCGCGCCGGGCACCACCGAGCCGGCGGCCGATCTGGCCGCGGCGGTGACCGCGGCGGCCGAGATCGGCTACCCGGTGATGGTCAAGGCCGCCGCCGGCGGTGGCGGCATGGGCATGGGTGTCGCGCTGGACGAGGCCGCGCTGCGCACCGAGTACGACAAGGTGCGCGCGTTCGCCGAGCGGATGTTCGGGGACGGCTCGGTGCTGATCGAGCGGTACTTCCCCCGGGTACGCCACGTCGAGGTACAGATCCTCGGCCTGGCCGACGGCCGGGTGGTGGCCCTCGGGGAGCGCGAGTGCTCGGTGCAGCGGCGCAACCAGAAGCTGGTCGAGGAGTCGCCGTCCCCGGCGGTCACGCCGGAGCTGCGGTCACGCCTCCTCGCGGCGGCCGTGCGCGCCGGTGCGGCGGTCGGCTACCGCAACGCCGGCACCGTCGAGTGCCTGCTCGATCCGGCGACCGGTGAGTTCTTCTTCCTGGAGATGAACACCCGCCTCCAGGTGGAGCACCCGGTGACCGAGCTGGTCTACGGGGTCGACCTGGTCGAGGAGCAGCTGCGGGTGGCCGCCGGGCTGGCGCCGACGTTCGACCCGGACGCGCTGGCGCCGCGCGGGCACGCGATCGAACTGCGGATCAACGCCGAGGACCCGAAGCGCTTCCTGCCCGGCCCCGGCGCGATCTCCGCGTGGGTCGAGCCGACCGGCGAGGGCGTACGCGTCGACGCCGGCTACGTCGCCGGCAACACGGTCACCCCGTTCTACGACAGCCTGATGGCCAAGCTGATCGTGAGCGGCGCCACCCGGGCCGAGGCGGTCGCCCGCGCTCGCGTGGCGGTCGAGCAGTTCGAGGTCGCGGGCCCGAAGAACAACCTCCCCTTCTTCGCCGAACTCCTGGACAACGAGGAGTTCCTCTCCGGCGACTACGACACCGGCATCGTCACCCGCATGCGCTGACCCACACCCGGCCCGCGCGTTGATCATGAAGTTGTAGCTGCGACACGCCGCTGTTCACGGCGACAACTTCATGATCAACAGCGTTGGACGGGCGGGTGGGATGCTGGGGTGGTCAGCACAGCAACGCGTCACAGTGGGGTGATCGCTCATGGCGGAGATGCCGGGGTTCGTGTCGATCCGGGAGGTCGGGCCGCGGGACGGGCTCCAGAACGAGGAACCCATCCCGACCGACGCGAAGGTCCGACTGCTCGATGGCCTCTCCCGCACCGGGGTGCAGCGGATCGAGGCGGTGTCCTTCGTGCACCCGAAGGCGATCCCGCAGATGGCCGACGCGGACGAGGTCTGGCAGCGGGCGGAGAAGGTCGACGGGGTGCGCTACTCGGCGCTGGTCCCGAACACCCGGGGTGCGCAGCGGGCCCTGGCCGCCGGCTTCACCGAGATCGAGGTGGTGGTGTCGGCGAGCGACACGCACAACCGGCGCAACGTGAACCGTTCCACCGACGAGTCGCTGGACGACATCGCCGAGCTGATCGACCTGCTGCACGGCGCCGGCGCCCGGGCCGAGGTCATCGTCGCCACCAGCTTCGGCTGCCCGTACGAGGGTGACGTCGACCCCGCTCGCGTCGCCGGGATCGTGGACCGGGTGGTGCGCGACGGCGCCGACCGGGTGGCGTTCGGCGACACGACCGGCATGGGTACGCCGCGCCGGGTCCGCGAGCTGCTGACGGCGGTACGCGACCGCAACGCCCACGTCCCGGTGCTGCTGCACTTCCACAACACCCGGGGCACCGCGCTGGCGAACCTGCTGACCGCCATCGAGCTGGGCGTGACCGAGTTCGACGCGAGCGTGGGTGGCCTGGGCGGCTGCCCGTACGCGCCGGGGGCCAGCGGCAACCTCGCCACCGAGGAGGCCGTGCACATGCTGCACGACATGGGCATCGACACCGGCATCGACCTGGACGCCCTGATCGAGGTCGCCGAGCTGGCCGAGGAGCTGACCGGAAAGCGCCTCCCGAGCGGCGTCCTCCGAGCCGGCCCGCGAACCCGCCTGACCCCCCTCCCCACCTGACCCCACCCCTCCCCGCCGCGATCTTGCACTTTGTGCCCCGGCAAATCGGGCGTAAACCGCGAACCAGGGGCCAGAAGTGCAAGATCGCGGAGGTGTGGCGGGGCGGGGTCAGGCGGGGTGCGGGGAGGGCTGCCGGTGCGCTAACCTAACGATCGTTCAGGTCGGTTGGTCCGCTCACGAGGCGGGCCGACAAACAGGGCGGCGGCAAACAGGGAGTCGGCGTGACGCTCGACGGTGAGGCACTGGAGCAGCTTCGCAAGCGCGCCAGGGCCGGCGGTGCGGACAAGTACCACGCGGCGAACGCCGCGAAGGGCAAGCTCTTCGCGCGGGAACGGGTCGCGCTCCTGGTCGACGAGGGCTCGTTCGTCGAGGACGGCCTCTACGCCAACGCGCTGGCCGAGGGCCTGCCCGCCGACGGCGTCGTCACCGGCACCGCCACGATCGACGGCCGGCCGGTCTGCCTGATGGCCAACGACTCCACGGTCAAGGCGGGCAGCTGGGGTGCCCGCACCGTCGAGAAGATCATTCGCATCATCGAGCGGGCGTACACGACCGGCGTCCCGATGGTCTACCTGGTCGACTCCGCCGGTGCCCGGATCACCGACCAGGTCGAGCTGTTCCCCGGCCGGCGCGGTGCCGGCAGGATCTTCTGGAACCAGGTCCGCGCGTCCGGCTCGATCCCCCAGGTCTGCGCGCTGTTCGGGCCGAGCGCGGCCGGCGGGGCGTACATCCCGGCGTTCTGTGACGTGGTCGCGATGGTCGACGGCAACGCCAGCATGTACCTCGGCTCGGACCGGATGGTCGAGATGGTCACCGGCGAGAAGACGACGCTGGAGGCGATGGGCGGCGCGAAGGTGCACTGCGCCGAGTCCGGCGTCGGGCATTTCCTCTGCAAGACCGAAGCCGAGGCGCTCGACGTGGTGAAGCGCTACCTGTCGTACCTGCCCGGGAACTGGACCCAGACGCCGCCGAAGGCCGAACCCTCCGAGGCGCCGGGGAAGACCGACCTCGCGGCGCTGGTGCCGGCGAGCGAGCGGCAGGCGTTCGACATGCGCCGGTACGCGAAGGGCCTGCTCGACGAGGGCAGCTTCTTCGAGATCCAGGCGCTGTGGGCCAAGGAGCTGACCATCGGCTTCGGCCGGTTGAACGGCGAGGTCGTCGGCGTGGTCGGCAACAACTCGATGTTCAAGGGCGGCGTGCTCTTCGTCGACTCGGCCGACAAGGCCACCCGGTTCGTGCAGCTCTGCGACGCGTTCAACGTGCCGCTGCTGTTCCTCTCCGACGTGCCCGGCTTCATGGTCGGCAGTGCGGTGGAGAAGCAGGGCATCATCCGCCACGGCGCCAAGATGATCACCGCGATCTCCGAGGCGACCGTGCCGAAGATCTGCGTGGTGGTGCGCAAGGCCTACGGTGCCGGCCTCTACGCGATGGCCGGTCCCGGCTTCGAGCCGGACGCCACGATCGCCCTGCCCACGGCGAAGATCGCGGTGATGGGCGCGGAGGCGGCGGTCAACGCCGTCTACGCGAACAAGATCGCCGCGATCGAGGACGAGGCCGAGCGGGCCGCGTTCGTCACGGCGAAGCGCGAGGAGTACGAGCGGGACATCGACATCGTCCGGCTCGCCAGCGAGCTGGTGGTCGACGCGATCGTCGAGCCGCACGAGCTGCGCTCCGAGCTGATCCGCCGCCTCGCCGCCGCCCGTGGCAAGGACCGCCACTTCTCGAAGCGCCGGCACGGCGTCACCCCGGTCTGACCACCCTCCCGCCCCGGCGTCACGAGCGCCCGGCGGACCTTCCACACCAGGAGGAACCATGGACTTCCGGCTCTCCGAGGAGCACGAGGCGCTGCGGGCGAGCGTGCGGGAATTCGCCCGCGAGGTGGTCGCCCCGGTCATCGCCGAGCACTACGAGCAGCACACCTTCCCGTACGACGTGATCCGCCAGATGGGGAAGATGGGTCTGTTCGGCCTGCCCTTCCCCGAGGAGCACGGCGGCATGGGCGGCGACTACTTCGCACTCTGCCTGGTGCTGGAGGAGCTGGCCCGGGTCGACTCCAGCGTGGCGATCACCCTGGAGGCGGCGGTCTCCCTCGGCGCGATGCCCATCCACCGCTTCGGCACGGACGAGCAGAAGGCGCAGTGGCTGCCGAAGCTGTGCAGCGGCGAGGCGCTGGCCGCCTTCGGCCTGACCGAGCCGGGTTTCGGCTCGGACGCCGGCGGCACCCAGACGAGGGCGGTCCTGGACGGCGACGAGTGGGTGATCAACGGCTCGAAGGCGTTCATCACCAACTCCGGCACCGACATCACGGCGCTGGTCACGGTCACCGCGGTGACCGGCACCAACCCGGACGGCTCGAAGGAGCTGTCCACGATCATCGTGCCCACCGGAACCCCGGGCTTCGCGGTGGCGCCCGGCTACTCGAAGGTCGGGTGGACCGCCTCGGACACCCATGAGCTGACCTTCGACGACTGCCGGGTGCCGGCGGCGTACCTGCTCGGCGAGCGGGGCCGCGGTTTCGCCCAGTTCCTGCGGATCCTGGACGAGGGGCGGATCGCCATCGCGGCCCTCGCCGTCGGTCTCGCACAGGGCTGTGTGGACGAGTCGATCAAGTACGCGAAGGAGCGGCACGCCTTCGGTCGGCCGATCGGCGCCAACCAGGCGATCCAGTTCAAGATCGCCGACATGGAGTTGAAGGCGCACACCGCCCGGCTCGCCTACTACGACGCCGCCGCTCGGATGCTCGCCGGGGAGCCGTTCAAGCGTCAGGCCGCGATCGCCAAGCTGCACGCGAGCACCATCGCGGTCGACAACGCCCGGGAGGCGACCCAGATCCACGGCGGCTACGGCTTCATGAACGAGTACCCGGTGGCCCGCTTCTGGCGGGACTCGAAGATCCTGGAGATCGGCGAGGGGACGTCCGAGGTTCAGCGCATGATCATCGCGCGTGACCTCGGGCTCTGACGAGGGTCCGACCAACCGGCGCTGTCGGATATCCGCAGCGGGGCGTCGGCAGGACGACGATGGCCTGTCGATGGTCGGACGGCGTCCGTACCCTTCCTGCCCATGACCCCGGAGCATGATCGATCGCGGAGACCGGGCGGCCCCGGCGGGCTGCCCGACCTGCTCCGCGGGCACCGGCTCGCCGCCGGCCTGACGCAGGCCGAGCTGGCGTCCCGGGCCGGCATCGGCATCCGGACCGTCCGCGACCTCGAGCGGGGCCGCTCGCTGCGCCCGCAGCGGACGACCGTCGACCTGCTCGCGGACGCGTTGGGGCTGACCGAGCCGGCGCGGTCGGCGTTCGTGGCCGCCGCCCGGCCCCTGCCGGCGCCCCGCGCTCCGGAGCCGGAGGCGTCCGCGTACGACGCGGCGGTGGCACCGGTCGCGCTGCCGCCCGCCGCCGACCTGATCGGCCGGGAACGGGACGTGGCCGAGTTGGTGGGGATGCTCGGCGACGATCCGGCCCCCCGGCTGGTGAGCCTGGTCGGGCTGGCCGGCGTCGGCAAGACCGCGCTTGCCCTGGCGGTCGCCCACGCGGTGGCCGGGCACCACCCGGGCGGCGTGGCCGGCGTCCTGATCGGCGAGGGGTCGGACGCGCCCGACGTGCTCGCCGCCTCGGTCGCCGTGTTCGGGGTGGCCCGCCTCCCGGACCTCGCCGCCCACCTCGCCGGCCGGCCGGCCCTGCTCATCATGGACGCGGTGGAGCGGGCCCCCGATCCGGTCGCGGAGACCGTGAGTCGGCTGGCGGCCGGCGTGCCGTCGCTCCGGGTGCTGGTCACCGGCCGGCACCCGGTCGGGCTGCGCGGGGAGCGGGTCCGCCCGGTCGCCCCGCTCGACGTGCCACCGCCGGGCAGCGACCACGCCGGTCCGGCGGTCCTCACCGGTTATCCGGCGGTTGCGCTGTTCGCGGCCCGCCTCGCACAGGTACGCCACGACCCGCCGACCCCGGCCGAGCTGCCGGCGCTGGCCCGTCTGGTCCGCCGCCTCGGCGGCCTGCCCCTGGCGATCGAGCTGATGGCGGCGCGGGGCCGGATCCTCGACCTCAACGAGCTGCTGGACCGGTACGGCGACCGGGTCCTCGACCTCGCCACCTCGTCCGGCGCGGCCGAGCGGCCGGGGTGGGACGCCGCCGACCCGGGCCGGGGTGAGGCGACCCGCCCGGCGGTGGCGGAGACGCTGCGGGACGCCGTCGCGACCAGCTACCTGCTCCTCGCGCCGGACGAGCAGGCCGCGCTGCGGCGGCTCGCCGTCTTCGGCAACCGCTGGTCGATCGAGCTGGCCGAGGAGATGCTCGCCGACGACAACGATCCGGCCGAAGCCGTGGCGGTCGACCCGGTGCCGCTGCTGGACCGGCTGCTCCAGCTGGGGCTGTTGAGTGTGCGCGGGACCGGACCGTTCCGGTTCCGGCTGCTCGACGCAGTCCGTGACTTCGCCGCCGAGCAGGCCGCCGGCGCCGGGGAACTCGCCTTCGTACGGCGGCGGCACGCCCGTGCCATGGCCCGGCTGGTGACCCGGACGGCACCCGATCTGGTCGGAGTCCACCTGACCGCGGCGGTGCACCGGTTGGACGACGTGAGTGGCGACATCAGCACGGCGCTGGCGCATGCCGCCGTCGACGACCCGGTGACGGCGCTGCGCCTGGCCGCCGGGCTCACCCGGTGGTGGCGCTTCCGGGGGCGGGACGTCGCCGGCCGGCAGTGGCTGCGCCGCCTGCTGGCCGACCCGCGTACCGCCGACGCCGATCCGGTGCTGCGGGCGTGGGCGTCCCTGGGGGTCGCGCGGCTGGCCGCCGAGCACGGCGCGGGTGCCGAGGAGGTGCCGGCCGCCCGTACGGCACTGGCCGCGTTCCACGAGGCCGGCGACGTCACCGGCGAGCTGGAGGCCCGGACGGTGCTGTGCGCGCTGCTGATCGGCACGGGTGCCCCCGACGAGGCGCGGGAGCAGGCCGAGGCGGTGCTGGAACTGGCCACCCGGCACGGGCGGACCCGCGACATGGCGGTGGCGCAGAACAACCTCGCCTGGCACGGCATCCGGGTGGGTGACCTGGCCGCCGCCCGGCGCCGGCTGGCGGCCGTGGACCGGCTCGCGACGCAGTGCGGGGATCAGCGGCTCCGAGCGCTCGCCCAGGCCAACCTCGCCGAGGTGGCTCGTCTCGAGGGTCGGTACGCCGACGCCGTGGAGCGGGGGCGGCGGACGCTGGCGGCGTTGGCGGGCCTGGGTGACCCGGGGCACCGACGCCGTGTGCTGGGCACGGTCGGGTTGGCGCTGGCGCAGGGCGGCCGGGCGGCGGAGGCCGCCGAGGTGCTGGCGGAACTGCGACCGGTCGAGTCGGGGCGCGGCCCGGGACAGCCGGGGAACGGGTGGGTCGCCGGGCCGGGCTCGGCGGCCGGGTCGGTGGTGGACCGGGTCGCGGGGCCGGCGGACGGGATCTGCGCGCTGATCGAGGGCAACCTGGCGCTGCACCGTGGCGAGCGGGACCTGGCGGCCGAGTGGTTCGCCGCCGCGGCGGAGGCGGGCGGCGGCAGCCAGGACCGGCGTGATCTGGTGGAGGCGCTGGTGGGGCTGGCCGCGAGCACGGGGGACCCGGACGTGCTCGACCGGCTGGACGCGGTCTGCCGGGAGAGCGGCATCCGCCTGCTGCCGCACGAGGCGGAGCTGCTGTACGCCCTGGCGGCGATCCGCCGCCCGTGACCACCGCGTCGGCCCTCGGGCGGTGCGGCCGGGACGGGGCCGGGGGTGGCGCGAGCGACGAAGCCCCCTCTTACTACCCCTTGCTCATCGCTCGCGCCGTTCCCCCCGGTGCGTCCCCGCTGCACGAAGATTAGTCAGCCCGGGCGGTCCCGCCTGCCCGGTTTGATCGCCTATCGCCCGGGTGTACGGCAGTTCTGCCGGTCTTTCTGCCGGTGACTCCGGCCGCACCGCCGGAGGACGGTCAGGGCCGGCCGGCCGGTTCGGTGCGATCGACCGGGAGCGGGTCGGTGCTGCCGGCGGTGGCGCCGGGATGGACGGCGTCGCGCACCCGGCGCAGCCCGTCGAGGAGGGCCTTCAGCGAATCCGGGTCCAGTTGCCCGGTGAACCACTCCTCGATGATGCGCAGATGGCCGGGGAGCACCTCGTCCAGTCGCTTCAGGCCGCTGGCGGTGACCACCGCGTACGAGCTGCGGCGGTCGGAGGCGCAGGCGCGGCGGGTGAGCAGCCCGTCGCGTTCCATCCGGTCGACCACGCGGGTGACGCCGCTGGTGGACAGGGAGGTCTGCGCCGCGAGGTCGGTCATCCGCAGCTGGTTGCCCGGGGAGCGGGCGAGCCGGGTGAGCACCTCGAACTCCACCGGCGAGAGGCCGTGCTCCTCGAACTGGGCGGCGAACCGGGCCGACAGCCCGGCGTGCGCCTCGACGAGCAGGCCGACGGCGGTGATCCGGGGGTCGTCGAACACGTTCTGGTTCACGGGGCCATCCTAGCAGTCCTTGACATACGGAATATTGCTGCCGCTATAGTTGCTGAGACAGTCGTTGGGCTACTCAACAATCTTCCCCGGAGGGCAGTTACTCATGACCAGCAGCACCGAGTCGGTTACCCGCGACTGGGACGGCCTCACGATCCCCGCGACCGGCACCTACCTGCTCGACGTCGCCCACAAGCGCGTGGGCTTCGTCGCCCGACACATGATGGTCAGCAAGGTACGCGGTGAGTTCACCGACGCCAGCGCCACCATCACCGTCGGCGAGGACCCGATGCAGTCCTCGGTCACGGCCACGATCCAGGCCGCCAGCATCGACACCGCCCAGGCCGACCGGGACGCGCACCTGCGCAGCCCGGAGTTCCTGGACGTGGAGAAGTTCCCGACCCTGGAGTTCCGCAGCACCGGGGTGAAGTCCCGCGACGGCAACGAGTTCGTCCTCACCGGGGAGCTGACCATCAAGGGCGTCACCCGCACCGTCGACCTGGAGGTCGAGTTCGAGGGCGTCGGCCGCAGCCCGTTCGGCCAGGACATCTTCGGCTTCTCGGCGAGCACCGAGATCGACCGCGAGGACTTCGGCCTGACCTGGAACGTCGCCCTGGAGACCGGCGGCGTGCTGGTGGGCAAGAAGGTCAAGATCGAGATCGAGGGTGAGGCCATCCGTCAGGCCTGACGCTCACGTCGTACCCGAAAGGCCCGTGCCGCACGGCGCGGGCCTTTCGCGTCGGCGTGCAATTTGTCACCACATGTTCTTCGGCTGCGGCGATGCTCGTGAGTCGCGGCAGGGTAGGGATGCTGCCAGGCGCACCTATGGTGCCGTGCCGTGGCCGCCCGGCGACCGACAGTCGGGTGCGACCACTGGCCGGTGCCGCTGAGCGCTCCTACCGTAAATGGTTCACAATGCGCTGCGGAACGGCATCGTTCCGTCGCGTCGGGCGCCGGGAGGGCACATGGGCAGGGACGTCGCGCAGGGTGCCTTCTCCCGGGAGGACCGGGTCCGCTACCGGCAGAAGGTCCGTCGTTGCCTCGACGTCTTCGCGCTGATGCTTGACGACTTCGGTTTCGACGCCGACCGGCCGATGACCGGCCTGGAGATCGAGCTGAATCTGGTCGACTCCGCCGCCGAGCCGGCGATGCGCAACGAGGAGATCCTCGCCGACATCGCCGATCCGCTCTTCCAGACCGAACTCGGCCAGTTCAACCTCGAGCTGAACGCGCTGCCCCGGTTGATCGAGGGACCCGGCTTCGCGGACTACGAGCACGATCTCCGCAGCAGCCTCGCCCGGGCCGACGAGCGGGCCGCCAAGTCCGACGCCAAGATCGTCCTGGTCGGGATCCTGCCCACGCTCACCGAGCGGCACCTCGTCGCCGACAACCTCTCCACGAACGAGCGGTACCGGGTGCTCAACGACCAGATCGTCGGCGCCCGCGGCGAGGACATCGAACTCGACATCCGGGGCGTCGAGCGGCTGCAGACCCACACCGACTCCATCGCGCCCGAGGCGGCCTGCACCAGCCTCCAGTTCCACCTCCAGGTCGCGCCGGACAGCTTCGCCGACTACTGGAACGCCTCGCAGGCCATCGCCGCCGCGCAGGTCGCTGTCGGCGCCAACTCCCCGTACCTCTACGGCCGGCAACTGTGGGCGGAGACCCGGATCGCACTGTTCCAGCAGGCGACCGACACCCGGCCGGACGAACTGAAGGCCCAGGGCGTCCGCCCCCGGGTCTGGTTCGGTGAGCGCTGGATCACCTCGATCTTCGACCTCTTCGAGGAGAACGTCCGCTACTTCCCGCCGCTGCTGCCGATCTGCGAGGACGAGGACCCGGTGGAGGTGCTGCACGCCGGCGGCGTTCCGCAGCTCGGCGAACTGCGCCTGCACAACGGGACGGTCTACCGCTGGAACCGGCCGGTGTACGACATCATGAACGGCCGCCCGCACCTCCGGGTGGAGAACCGGGTCCTGCCGGCCGGCCCGACCGTGGTGGACATGCTGGCCAACGCCGCCTTCTACTTCGGGCTGGCCCGCGGCCTCGCGGAGGCCGACCGTCCGATCTGGAGCCAGTTGACGTTCAGCTCGGCCGAGGAGAACTTCCACGCCGCCGCCCGCCGGGGCATGGACGCCGTGGTGCACTGGCCCCGGCTCGGTGAGGTTCCGGTGGCCAGACTCGTCCTCGACGTGCTGCTGCCGACGGCAGCGACCGGGCTGGACCGGTTCGGCGTGGCTCCGGCGGAGCGGGACCGGCTGCTCGGCGTGATCGAGCAGCGCTGCCGGACCGGGCGCAACGGTGCCGTCTGGCAGACCGAGACGGTGTGGTCGGCTGAACGGCACCGGAACATGGACCGGGAGGCGGCCCTGCACCACATGGTCAAGCGGTACGCCGAGCTGCAGCGGAGCAACGAACCCGTGCACACCTGGCCGGTGGACTGACCGGCCGGCGTCGGTTCCCGCAACATCGTGCTCGATCGTCGAAGTAGTGGCCTCGACGGTTCGGGGAGGCCACTACTTCGGCGCTTCAGCGCGATCTTCGCGGGGTTGCAACCGGTCGCCGGCCGTCACCGGGTGCGCCGCGGCGGACGGGCCCGGCGACCGCCCGCGTCAGACTCCTCCGTCGACTCGGTCTCGTGGGTGCGCTGAGCCGGCACCCGGCTGGTGGCGTCCCCGCCCGTCGAGGTCGTCCGGCGGCCCCGGCCGGCGCCGGCAGGTTCGTCGGCTCCGCCCGCCCCACCGGCGTCGGTGGCACCAGCGGCGGAATTCGCGCCACCTCCGTCGGTCGGGCCACCAGCCCCGGTGCCACCGGAGTCGCCCGTGCTGCCGGAGCTGGTGGAACTGGCGGCCGGCTCGGCGGCGCGGAGGGAACTGGCGGCCGGGTCAGCGGCGCCACCCGCTCGCGAGGGGTCGGTCGTCTTCCGCCGGCCGAACCGGCGCGGTCCGGCGGCGGGGGTCTCGGCGGCGTCCCGGCGCGGCCCAGCGGCGGGGGTCTCGGCGGCGGTGTCCCCGCCATCGGTGGCCTCGGCCGGCTGGCCGGCGCGCTGTCCGGGCACTCGGACGGCGGTAGGGCGGTCGGCCCGTTGGCCCCGCGTGGCGACCAGCGCCGAGCCACCCAGCCCGACGATGACGGCATACGGGGCGATGAGGTGCGCGGAAACCTGCTCCGGGTCGATCGCCGCCAGCCCCGGCACGGCGAGCAGGTAGGCGACCGCGACGAGGAGCGGGCCGGCCGCGCCGGAGGCGGTCGCACCCACCCGGCGGTCGGCGTACCGGGCCGCGTTGCGGGCCGCCAGCGCACCGATGACCAGGGCGGAGCCGAGCGACAGCACTGCGGCCGGCCAGTAGAACCAGTCGCGGATCCACAACTCCGGGCCGCCCCCGCTGAGCTGCCAGATGCCCAGTTGGGCGCTGGTGAGGCCCCGGCCGGCGAGGACGCCGTCGACCACGGCCACCGCGGCGAGCAGCCAGAGCCAGCCGAGCGTGGCGATCACGTTGGTGGCGGCGGCGCGGGAGTGCAGTGCCCAGACGGCGATGGCGACCCCGACCAGCACCCCCAGCGCGGCGTACACCGCGGCGACGTTCCGGGGCGCCTCGACGTCGGGCACCACGGCCACCCGTGCCGGAACGGCGACCAGCAGCACCGTGACCAGCGCGCCGATGCCGGCGGCCACGGCAAGGGCGATCCAGCCCAGCGTCCCGCCACCGGCGGCCGCGGTGCCGCCTCTGCCCGGACCGGCGGCGTCGACCTCCGGCGCGGTGGATTCCGCGGTACCCGATCCGGCGCCGTCGCCGCCGGCCGCGGCGGTGGTGTCGGACGGGTCGGCGCCACCAGTCGTTCCGGCCGGCTCGGCCGAGCCGCGGTGCCGCAGGCGCTGCGCGAAGACCGCGCCGAGCACGGTCGACGTGGCGGCGATCCAGGTGGCCCAGATCAGGCTGGCCGTCCAGGCGGCGGTGGCACCGTCCCCGTCGGGCGGCGGCGCCCAGTTGATGATGCCCAGCCCGTAGCCGAAGCCCAGCTGCGCGGCACCCGCACCGGCGGCGGCGCCGAGCGCGGTGGTGATCGATCCTCCCCAGCCCCGTCTCGCCATGCCGGGGAGCGTAACGTCCCGTGGTCGGCGCGGCGAGTGGTGAGCGCGGACCGTCACGCAGCGCGGTTGGGACCGACGGGTACGGTCGCCGGTGACGGAGGCGGTGAACGATGACGGACGGGAACACGGGTCACGGCACGGGGTCGGACCGGATGACCCTGGTGCTCGGCGGCGGGCTGGCGACCGTGCTTCTCGCGGCCGTGGGCGCGACGGCCGGCTGGGTCCTGGCCGGAGCGAACGACGACCGGGTGGACCCGGTGGCCACGGGCAGCGCCACACCGAGCGCGCCATCGGTCACCTCCGGCCCGGTTCGCCGGACCACGGCGCCGGCCACCCCGTCGCGCTCGTCGCCCGCGGGGGTCACCGTGCCGGTTCTCGTCGGCCGGGACTACGACGACGCGCAGAAGGAGCTGGTGAAGCGCGGGCTGCGCTGGCGCCTGGTCTTCGGCCGTGGCACCGGGCGCGAGGTGGAGCGGAGCTACCCGGCGGCCGGCGCGACGGTGAACCCGGGCCGGACGGTCACGCTGTACGTGAGCGGCCCGCCGCCGGTCGTGCGGGTGCCGGACGTCACCGGTGACGACTGCGCCGAGGCGGCCGAGGAACTCGCCGACGAGGGCCTCAAGGTCGTGTACACGTTGCGCCGCAGCGGATCGGTGCTCAAGCAGGAGCCGACCGGCGGCGGTCAGGCACCCTGGGGCGACCCGGTCGCCCTGTGGTGCGGTGACGCCGCCGACGGCGCCGACCCGCCGACGGCGAACCCGTGACGCGCTGATCCCGGCCCGTTCCGCGCGGTACCGCTAGGTTGACGGCAGGCCGTGAGGAGGACGTGGGATGAGCGACGACCGCCAGGAGCCACCCGCCGGAGGACCGGACGAGAGCACCCGCTCCTGGTCCGATCCGGGCGACGCGACGGAACCCGCGGACCGTACCCAGCGACTGCCGCACCCGGAGGACCGGCCGGCGGGGGACGAGACCCGCGCGTTGCCGGCCGACCGGACCGCGCCCCTGGACAGCACCGCGCCGCTTCCCCCGGCCGGTGGGCCGCCGGCGTGGTCGGGGCGCGCGGGGGTGCCGCCGCCGCGCCCGTCGGAGTACCGGGAGACGACCGATTGGTACGCGGAGGACCAGGGCGGGCGGCGCTGGTGGTCGCCGATCCTGTGGGGCGTGGTGATCCTGCTCCTGCTCGGAGCGCTCGGTACCGGCCTCTGGTTGGCGCTGAACGCCGGCGATGACGAGCCGACCGGGCCGGAGCCCTCGCCGTCGGCCCCGGTCACCCGGGCGTCCCCCACGACGGGCGCGGCGACGACCTCGGCCGCACCGACGAGCGCCTCCCCCTCCGCCTCGCCGACCGAGGAGCCGGGCGGCGTGCCGATGCCGCCGGTGGTCAACCTGCCACTGGCGACGGCACGGGCCATCCTCGACCGGGCCGGCCTGGACTACCGCGTCGAGTACCGGGCCTCCGACCGGCCGGCCGGGACGGTGATCGACACCGAGCCGGACGTGGGTGAGCTGGTGCCCGAGGGCGCGGAGGTGACGCTGACGGTGTCCCGCCCCGAGACGTCGCCGGACGGGCCGGAGGCCACGCCGAGCCCGGAGCCGACTCCCACCCCCTGAACCGGGCGGTCACCACATCCGACGTCTCGTGCCGACCAGGCCGAGCCCGGCCAGCGAGATCGCCAGTCCGAAGATCCCGGACCAGAACAGCGAGCGCTGGACGTCCGTGGCCGGGTTCGCGGCGGCCTGGGCGGCGCCCGCGCCGGCCGCCGGCGCATCGTCCGCCGACAGGGCCTCGGCGGGTACGCCGAAGTCGTCGTCGCCGACGTACGGGTCCGGCCCGATGTCGTCCCAGTACGCCGGCTCCTCCTCGACGACCGTGATCTCCGGCGCGGGCACCGGTGCGGACAGTTGGGTGGAGGAGAGAGCGGGGTCGCGCACCACGACCACGAGGGTGGTGGCGGCGCCGACGAGTGCCAGGAGTCCGAAGGCGTAGGCGATGCGGGAGCTGTGCCGCCGCGCGGCGGGCTGATAGACCATGGCCATCCCAGGTTCGGGGTCCTGGAGGCGCGGGGTGGAACTGCCGGGGTGGGCGTACCACCGATTCTATGGCGCTGGCACGCCCCCCGGCGGCGGATCGCGGCAGGTCAGCCCACGCGGACCGGGGTCCGGGTGACCGGCCGGCGCGGCGCCCGCACGGTGTGCGGACGGTGCTGTGGCGCGGCCTGCACCTGGTGCAGGCCGTCCCGTTGGACGAAGATCGACCGCCGGCTGACCGCGTCCCCCGAAGCGTTCAACTCGTAGCCGTCAAGCCAGAGCCAACCGTCGTAGGTCGGCCAGTCGAGGACCCGGATCACCCGGAAGGTGATGGGCCGGAGGAATTGAACACTCGCCGCGCGAGTCACGTGCAGTACGTCACCGGAGCGGGGAAGCACATGGGCTCCTGGGAGGGAGGGCCGGCGACGGAGCCGGCGGGAGCTGTCTGGGGGACGTCTGGTGGGCCCGGCCTCGGGGTCGTGCCTCGTGGAACCGGTGTTCCTGGTGGTGCTGGTGGTGGTCGGGCCGTACCCGCTGGTGGCTGGGCCGCCACCCGACCAACACCCGGCTGCTCCGGACCGCTCCCGCCGCCGCAGCCATCGGGCGTGCAGCGGTGGGGTCCTCACTCCGGCGCAGGTCTGGTTGTCGTCGCACGGGTGCACTCGCCGCCTCGCGTCCAAGTGGTCGTGGGATCACCACGGCGGGGGAGCGGACGGAGACGGTGAGTGACCCGCGCCATACGGACAGAGTGCATCAGTGTCGTGCGACTTGCAAGTTGCACGTCGACTTTTGCCGATACGCGAGCGATTCGCGCGATGCAATGCTTGAAGCTGTTCGCATTCGGACGGCACACTGAGGACCGGTTTCGCCCGTCGCGGCCGGTCGACGACCGGCATCACCCACCGCCGCGAACGCCCGACCACCGGCGCGTCCCCGGACGCGTCGGGCCGGGTGGGGGCGGCTGTCGAGGCGGAGGGGACGGGTGCACCGTGACGGCGAGGAGTGAACCCGGGGTGGCACCGTGAGCGAGCGGCGGAGCCCGACGATCCGCCGCCGCCGGCTGGGCGCGGAGCTGCGCCGGCAGCGCGAGGCGGCGGGCATCACCATCGAGGCGGTCGCGGAGCAGCTGGAGTGCTCCGCCTCGAAGATCTCGCGCATCGAGACCGGCCACACCAGCGCGACCCCGCGCGACGTCCGGGACATGCTCCGGATCTACGGCGTGGTCGGCGCGGAGAGCGACGAGCTGGTGCAGATCGCCCGGGAGGCCCGGCAGAAGGGCTGGTGGCACCCGTACAGCACGGTGCTGGTCGGGGCGTACGTCGGCTTGGAGGCCGCCGCCAGCTCGATCCGGGCGTACGAGCAGCAGGTCGTGCCGGGCCTGCTGGAGACCGAGGAGTACGCGAGCGCGATGATCCGCGCCGCCCGACCCGATTTCTCGCCGGAACAGGTCGCACAACGTGTCCGTGTCCGGCTGGGCCGTCAGTCGTTGCTGACTCAGGATGATCCGGTCGATCTGTGGGTGGTGCTCGATGAGGCGGTGGTGAGCCGGCCGGTGGGCGGGGATGCAGTGATGCGTGACCAGCTCAGGCGGTTGGTGGAAGTGGCCGAACTGCCGAACGTGACGTTGCAGATCCTCCCCTTCGAGGTGGGTGCGCACGCCGGCATGGACGGGACCTTCACCATCCTGAGCTTCCCCGAGCCCGGTGATCCGGATGTCGTGTACGCAGAGAACGCCACGGGTGGGCTCTTCCTGGAGAAGAGCGACGAACTACAGAAGTACAGCTTCATCTTCGATCACATCCGCGCAGCCGCCATTCGTCCCGACGAGTCCGTCGCACACATCGCGAAACTGGCAGAGGAGCCGTTGTGGAAATGGCGACCAAGGAGTTCCCCGTGGACCTGACGCAGGCCACCTGGTTCAAGAGCTCGAAGAGCGGGCCGAACTGCGACAACTGCGTGGAGGTGGCCTACGTGACGGGGGCGGTCGGCGTGCGGGACTCGAAGGACCGGTCGGGTCCGGCCCTGACCTTCAGCCCGGGTGGGTGGCGAGCCTTCGTCACCGGCGCCCGCGGCGGCACCTTCGGCCGGGACTGAACGACGACCGTCGGCCCCGGTCCGGCCCCGGCCGGACGGGGGCGTCGGCGTGTCCCGGGTCGGCCGGCCCGCCCCGCCGGGCACGAGCGGCGCGCGTCCCCGTCGCCACATCGGTCCCGTCTCGTTGAACCGGTCGGTACGGCGCTGGTCGACATCGCCGCACGGATCGGTAACCGAGCGAGGCAGGCGAGACGGATGACGACGATCGGGTCAGACAACCTCACCAACGGGCCGGGCAAACCGGAGCGGTTCGGTGGCAAGTACCGCGGGGCGCGCCGGGACACCGTGCTCACCGAGGTCGTGTCGTCGGACGCCGAGGTCGCCGAGCGGGAGGGGGCGTCCGCGCCGGAACAGGGTGGTCCGCTCACCCTGCCCTCTCTCGACCCGAACCCGCTGACCGAGCCCTCGTACGCGTCCGGCGGCTGGTCGGCCGAGCAGACCGAGTCGCTGGTCGACCACCCGCTGCTGCGTGGCCTGCTGATGGAGTTGCCGCCGAAGGGCAGCGTCCCCCCGCCCGGTTGGCTGGACCGTTGGTTCGAGGCGACCCGGGCGATCCTCGAGCTGCTATACGTGCAGGGCTCCGGCCGTTCTCGCTGACGTTGGCGCGGGCGGCGCGGCCCGCTCCACGAGCCGGCTGTGCCGCAGCGCGTGGCGTACCCCGATCACCGCGACGCCGAGCGCGCCGACGGTGATCGCCGGGCCGGCCGCGCCGGTGGGCAGGTCGGGCGCGAGCGAGCCGATCACCGCCGGCAGCATCGCCAAGCCGGTGACCTGCGGTGGGAGCCCGACCAGCGGATGGGCCGCGGCGGCGCGCAGGCCGTGCGGGGCGGGCGTGAGCGGCGCCGCCGCGAACGCGCCGGCTCCCGCCCGGAGCCGGCGTACGCGGCGGACCGTGCAGGCCGACACCACGAGTGCCGGGCCCACCGCGAGGCCCAGCCCGGCGGTGGCCCGGTCGATCGTCGTCGGTCCGGTGCCGGCGAGCCCGACGGCCAGCACGGCGGCGGTGACGACGAGACCGGTCGCCGTCAGGGCGAGCACGTGGCCGGTGCGTCGGCGCAGCTCGCGGGCCTGTTCGGCGGCGGGCAGCCGGTCCGCGAGCCAGCCGGCGGCCAGCCACACCGCGGCGAGCGGGAGCAGGACGACGAGATGACTCTCCATGGTGCACAGCCTCGCCCGGCGCGGTGCGAAGCGAATCCGGGCCGGTCCCCGGTTCACCCCGTAACCGGTCCCCGTAGGGGTCATCGCGCAGTGTTATGGGCAACTCGACATGTTCATTTCCCGGCTCGCCGCGATCTACCCTCAGCTCGATCGGCGGCCATCGATTCACTCGCCACGAACGAATGGACGGTCGGCCGCCGTTCGGAGGGAGGTAGGAGATGGGAATTCCACGCAGGTCGGTCCTGGTCGGGGTGGCGACCCTGGCCATGGTGGCCACGGCGACGCCGGCCCTGGCCGCCGAGCCGGTCGGCACGATCCGCATGGCGGGTGGCGCAACCGCCGTCGCGGACAGCTACATCGTCGTCCTCAAGGACGGCGCGGTCAGTCGGGCGAGCGTCGGATCGTCGCTGAACCGGCTGCTCAGCAAGCACGGCGGCACCGTGGCCCGGACGTACAGCGCGGCCGTACGCGGTGGTGAGGTGCGGGTCGGCGCGGCGGCGGCGGCACGGATCGCGGCGGACCCGGCGGTGGCGTACGTCGAGCAGAACCACACCGTCTCGATCGCCGGCACCCAGACGAACCCCCCGTCGTGGGGCCTGGACCGGATCGACCAGCGGAACCTGCCGCTGAACAACTCGTACACGTACCCGAACACGGCGAGCAACGTGACGTCGTACGTCATCGACACCGGCATCCGGACCACGCACTCGGACTTCGGCGGCCGGGCCACCTGGGGCACCAACACGGTCGACTCCAACAACACCGACTGCAACGGACACGGCACCCACGTCGCCGGCACCGTCGGCGGCTCGGCGTACGGCGTGGCCAAGGCCACCCGGTTGGTGGCGGTCAAGGTGTTGAACTGCTCCGGCAGCGGCACCAACGCCGGCGTCATCGCCGGCGTCGACTGGGTCACCGCCAACGCGGTCAAGCCGGCCACGGCCAACATGAGCCTCGGCGGTGGGGCGAGCAGCGCGGTCGACAACGCGGTCACCAACTCGATCAACTCCGGCGTCACGTACGCGCTCGCGGCGGGCAACAGCAACGCCAACGCCTGCAACTCCTCGCCGGCCCGTACGCCCGCGGCGATCACCGTGGGCGCGACGACCAGCTCCGACGCCCGCGCGTCGTACTCCAACTACGGCACCTGCCTGGACATCTTCGCGCCGGGCTCGTCGATCACCTCGGCCTGGTCGACCAGCGACACCTCCACCAACACCATCAGCGGCACCTCGATGGCCTCGCCGCACGTGGCCGGCGCCGCCGCGCTGGTGCTGGGCGCCAACCCGTCGTGGACCCCGCAGCAGGTGCGGGACTACCTGGTGAACAACGCCACCAACAACGTGGTGGGCAGCCCCGGCAGCGGCTCCCCGAACAAGCTGCTCTACGTCGTCAACGGCAGCACCCCGCCCCCGACCAACGACTTCTCGGTCGCGGTGTCGCCGACCTCCGGCTCCACCGCGCCGGGCGGCTCGGTGACCGCCACCGTGTCCACCGCGACCACCAACGGTTCCGCCCAGTCGGTGAGCCTCTCGGCCAGCGGCCTGCCGTCCGGTGCGACCGCCTCCTTCAGCCCGGCCACGGTCACCTCGGGCGGTTCGTCGACGCTGACCATCAGCACCTCGGCGAGCACCCCGGCGGGTACCTACACCGTGACGGTGACCGGCACCGCGGCGTCCGGC
This sequence comes from Micromonospora sp. NPDC126480, assembly GCF_040302465.1. Lineage (NCBI taxonomy): Bacteria > Bacillati > Actinomycetota > Actinomycetes > Micromonosporales > Micromonosporaceae > Micromonospora > Micromonospora sp. NPDC126480. The sequence continues at coordinate 9,518 of NZ_JBEORU010000035.1, read as the reverse complement.
TCGAAGACCGCCACCTACTCGCTGACCGTGACCGGCAGCGGTGGCGGCGGCTGCTCGGGCACCAACGGCACCGACGTCGCCATCCCGGACAACACCACGGTGAGCAGCTCCATCACCATCTCGGGCTGCAACCGGAACGCCTCGTCGTCGTCGACGGTCGCGGTGAACATCGTCCACACCTACCGCGGTGACCTCGTCATCGACCTGATCGCCCCGGACGGCTCGGCCTACCGGCTGAAGAACAGCAGCTTCTGGGACGGCGCCGACAACGTCAACACGACGTACACGGTGAACCTGTCCAGCGAGGCGGCGAACGGCACCTGGCGGCTCCAGGTGCGCGACGTCTACTCCGGTGACACCGGCTACATCAACACTTGGACCCTGACCCTCTGAGACCTTGTTCCCACGGGCCGAGGCCCCTTCCGGACCAACCGGGAGGGGCCTCGTGCCGTCCGGGGACGGGCGTCAGACCGCGAAACCGGCCGGGCGCTCGGTGGCGGGGGCCGGCGGATCCGCCTTCCACAGGCCGGTCTTCTGCGCGGCCAGCCGGGCCAGATAGGCCGGGTTGAGGATCACGTACCGCCGCCAGAGACGCCTCGGCTCCAGACCGAGCCGCCAGAACCACTCCAGGCCCGCCCGCTGCATCCACGACGGCGGCTGCTTCAGCAGGCCGGCGTGGTAGTCGAAGGCCGCGCCGACCGCCATCATCGGCATGTCGAGCAGCGGCCGCATGGCGTACGTGAAGACCTCCTGGCGGGGACAGCCCAGCCCGACCAGGACGAGGCGGGCACCGCTGGCCCGGATCCGGTCGGCGATCTCCGCGTCCTCACCGGGCTGCACCGCCCGGAACTTCGACGGCTCCACCCCGGCGATCTTCAGGGCGGGGAACATCCGCTCCAGCGCCGGGACCAGCTTCGCGAGCGTCCCCTCGGTGGACCCGTACAGGTAGACCGGGAGCCCCTCGTCGGCGAAGCGGGCGAGCACGTGAAGGGTGAGCGTCGGGCCGTACACCCGGTCGGTGAGGCCGGCGCCGTGCAGCAGGTTGAGCGCCCAGCGCACCGGCTGCCCGTCCGGCGTGACCACGTCGAAGGAGTTCAGCCGGGCGTTGTGCGCGCGGTCCAGCACCCCGGTCATCACGCCGTGCACGGCGAGGGCGGTGAGCGCCAGCGGTCGCCGCTCGTGCGCCGCCGCCACGACCGCCTCGGTGGCGGACGCGTAGTCGGTCGCGTCGACCAGGACGCCGAGCACGTTCTGCTTGGTCATGGCTGCGGCACCCACTTGTCCACGTTGGCCTCGTGGATCTCCCGCATGATCATGGGTACGTCGTAGACCTGCTTCCAGTCCGGATAGTCGGCCTGGAAGGCCTCGTTCGAGCCGATCCACCACTTGTGGTCGCCGATCCGGTTCGCCTCGACGTACTCGGAAATCATCTCCTGGCCGGTGATCTGCTCGGCCAGGGCGAACGCCTCGCGCATCGAGGTGTTGGAGTGCCGGCCGCCGCCGAGGTTGTAGACCGCGGCGGACCGCGGACCACGGAAGAACGCCTCGAACGCGGAGACCACGTCCGAACTGTGGATGGCGTCCCGGACCTGCTTGCCCTGGTATCCGAAGATCTTGTATTTCCGCCGCTCCATGTTGGCCCGCATCAGGTAGCCGAGGAAGCCGTGCAGCTCGGTGGCCGAGTGGGCCGGGCCGGTCAGCGTCCCGCCCCGGAAGCAGGCCGTCTTCATGTCGAAGTAGCGGCCGTACTCCTGCACCATCACGTCCGCGGCCACCTTGGAGGCGCCGAAGATCGAGTGCAGGCAGCCGTCGATCGACATGTCCTCGCGGATGCCCTGCTCGTACGGGTGCCCCGCCTCGATCTCCCAGCGGGTCTCCAGCTCGACCAGGGGCAGGCTGTTCGGCCGGTCCCCGTACACCTTGTTGGTGGAGCAGTGGATCACCGGTGCCTCGATGCAGTGCTCGCGCACGTTCTGCAGCACGTTGAGGGTGCCGGCGGCGTTGACGTCGAAGTCGGTGAACGGATCGCGGACGGCCCAGTCGTGCGACGGCTGCGCGGCGGTGTGGATCACCACCGCGGTGTCCCGGCCGTACCGCCGGAAGAGCTTCGCGAGCGCGTCCCGGTCCCGGATGTCGATGCTGTGGTGCGAGTAGGCGGACCCGAGCTCGTCGGTGAGCCGCCGCACGTTCCAGGCGGTCGAGGCCTCCTCGCCGAAGAACTCCTGCCGCATGTCGTTGTCGATGCCGACGACGTCGAGACCGAGGCCGGCGAAGTGCCGGACCGCCTCGGAGCCGATCAGACCGCCCGACCCGGTCACGAATGCGACACTCACATGACACCCCTGGTCCGTCGGAGTCAAGAACCATCGGAGCATAGCGTGACGTACGACATGCCCCGGAAACACCGCGAGGGCCCCGCGAACGCGGAGCCCTCGTCACTGTGGGGAAGGGGGGAGTTGAACCCCCACGCCCTTTCGGGCACACGGACCTGAACCGTGCGCGTCTGCCATTCCGCCACTTCCCCGTGGCTGCGACCCGGAACACTGTAGTGGGTGCCGACCCGACTGTCTCCAGCGGGCCCGGACATCCTACGGGGCTCCCGGTGCTTGTCACGAACGGTTACCTTCGTGGGGCGGTTACCGTTCGTGGCGGACGAAAGAGTAGCACGGCGGGGTCGGCCCGACCGAACGGGCCGCCACCAGTGCGGCCGAGCGGCGTGTGAGCTGCGCGCGCCCCGGCCGGATACCATCATGTCCTCGGGACCCGAGGAGGAGCCGGTGAGCGTGCTGCAACGCTTCGAGAAGCGTCTGGAAGGCCTGGTCGAAGGGGCCTTTGCCAAGGTCTTCAAAGGGGTGGTCCACCCCGTGGAGATCCTCAACGCCATGCAGCGGGAGGCCGAGGCGCACAAGGCGATCCTGGCCGGTGGGCGCACGTTGGTGCCCAACCGCTACGTGATCGATCTCTCGCCGTACGACCACAGCCGTCTGGCGCCGTACGCCGCCGCACTGGCCCAGGAGCTGGCCCAGTCGCAGGCGGAGTTCATCGGTGAGCAGGCGTGGACGGTCTACGGCGACGTGATCGTCGAGATCGAACGGGGAGAGGGCCTCGACACCGGCATGTTCCGGGTCACCGCCGAGGTCTACACCGGCGGCGAGGTCGCGCCGGTGTCCGCGCCGGGCTACGACGCCGGCCCGCCGGCCTACCCCGCGTACGACCAGGGGGGCGGCTACGGCCCGCCGCCCGGCCACGGCGGCGGTCGCAACGTGCGGCTGGTCTCCGGCGACGGTCGCACCTACCCTCTCCAGATGGGCTCGACGGTGATCGGTCGCGGCGACCAGGCCAACCTGCGCCTGCCCGACGTCGGCATCTCCCGTCGGCACGCCCGGCTGGACTTCGACGGCGGCCAGGTCGTGCTGACCGACCTCGGGTCGACAAACGGCACGATGGTCAACGGCCAGCGGGTCTCCGCCGTCGCACTCAACCCCGGCGACATGATCCAGCTCGGCACCACGACGCTGACCTTCCGCGTGGACGGCTGATCCGCCTTGCCGGAACTCGTCATCACCGTCGCCCGGTTCGGGTTCCTGATCCTGCTGTGGATCTTCGTGTTCACGGTGGTCGGAGTGATCCGTCGCGACCTGTTCGCGGGCGCCCGGTCCGGCCGGCTGGTGGCGGCGCCCCGTGCGGTCGGCGCCTCCCTCGGGCAGGCGGGCAAGCCGGCCAAGGCGAAGCGTGGACGGGCGGCGCACCAGCTGGTGGTGACGGCCGGTCAACTGGCCGGCACCCGTATCACGCTCGGTGAAGCGCAGATCACCATCGGTCGCGCGGAGGACTCCACCCTCGTCATCACCGACGACTACGCCTCCGCGCGACACGCCCGGCTGGTGCCCCGCGACGGGCAGTGGTTCGTCGAGGACCTCGGTTCGACTAACGGCACCTACCTGGATCGCGCTAAGGTCACCGGACCGACCCCCGTCCCCCTCGGCGTGCCGATCCGCATCGGCCGCACCTCACTCGAATTACGGCCATGACTCTGACCCTGCGCTATGCGGCCCACAGCGACCGCGGTCTGATCCGAGACGGTAACCAGGACTCCGTCTACGCCGGGCCGCGGCTGCTCGCCGTCGCCGACGGCATGGGCGGCATGGCCGCCGGTGACGTCGCGAGCAACATCGTCATCGGTGCCATGGCGCCGCTGGACGAGGACGTCCCCGGCGACGCCCTCGTGGACGCGCTCCGCTCGGCCGTCAACAACGCCACCCAGCAGCTGCGCGAGACCGTCGACGCCAACCCCCAGCTGGAGGGGATGGGTACGACGCTTACCGCGATCCTCTTCTCCGGCAGCAAGCTGGGCATGGTGCACATCGGCGACTCCCGTGCGTACCTGGTGCGCGGCGGCGAGTTCGCGCAGATCACCAAGGACGACACGTACGTCCAGATGCTCGTCGACGAGGGCCGGATCAGCGCCGAGGAGGCGAGCAGCCACCCGCAGCGGTCGCTGCTGACCCGGGCGCTCGACGGCCGCGACATCGACGCCGAGTACTCCGTGCGGCAGGTCCTCGCCGGCGACCGCTACCTGATCTGCAGCGACGGCCTGTCGGGCGTGGTCAGCGCGGACACCATCGCGGAGACCATGCGCGAGTACGCCGACCCGCAGCAGTGCGTCGAGCGGCTGGTGCAGCTCGCCCTGCGTGGCGGCGGCCCGGACAACATCACCGTGATCATCGCCGACGCGACCGACCAGGACATCGTCGAGGCGACCCCGATCGTCGGCGGTGCGGCCTCCCGGGACCGGGGCATGGCCACCTCCGCCGATGTCTCCACCCCGGCGGCCCGGGCCTCCGCCCTCTCCGCGCCGCGGCCGGCCGTGCCCGAGGAGCCGACTGGGAGCGCCGACGACGATCCGGAGCACCGCCGGCACCGTCCGGTCCGGGCGGCCGCGACGACCCTCGCGCTGCTCGTCCTGCTGGGCGGTGCGGTGTTCGGCGGGTGGAGCTACACCCAGCGGCAGTTCTACGTCGGTGCCACCGAGGACGGCCGGGTCGCCGTGTTCCGCGGTATCCAGGGCCAGATCGCCGGTATGGACCTGTCGACCGTGCACTCGCGCAGCCCTGCGGAGCTGGACGACCTCACGCTCGCCGCGCAGGAGCAGGTCAAGCAGGGCATCCCGGCCAAGAGCGAGCCGGACGCGGAGCGCCGGCTGGCCGAGCTGACCGCCGACACCCCGACCAACCCGAATCTCAAGCCGACCTGCCCGCCGAGCCCGATCCCGAGCCCGAGCGCTACCGCGCTCGCCGGGACGCCCACCCCGACCGTCGCGGCCGGGTCGCCCGTACCCACCGGCAGCGCCGCGGGCACGCCGACCGCCAGTGCCCTGCCGGTCGCCCCGACGACCTCGCCCGACGCCCTGCCCACCGACCCGGTCACTCCCGTCGTCGACCCGGCCGCCTGCCGGTCGCCCGAGTGAGCGCCCGCGCGATCCGTCAGGACGATCCGTGACCGCAGCGGCCAACCCCGCGTCCCCGCCCGCCACCACGGGCGGGCAGCCCGGTGTACGTCTGGCCCGGTCGCGGCGCAACGCGGAACTGTCGCTGCTGCTGCTCGCGATGGTGCTGGTGGCGGCGTACGCGGCGATGGTCGAGGCGAACGTCCTCGAAACGGTCACCCCGGACTTCTGGGTGCCGGCCGCCGCGCTCACCGCGGTCTTCCTCGGCCTGCACGTGGCGATCCGGTTCCTGGCCCCGTTCGCCGATCCGGCCCTGCTGCCGGCGGTGGCACTGCTCAACGGCCTCGGCGTCGGCTTCCTGCGCCGGCTGGACCTGGCCCGGGCCACGCCGGCCGAGCGCGCCGACCTGGCGATCTTCGCCGGCACCGGTGGCCGGCAGCTCGCCTGGACGCTGATCTCGGTGGTCCTCGCCGCCGGGCTGCTCGCGGTGGTTCGCGACCACCGCTCGATCTCCCGGTACGCGTACACCCTGGGGCTCGCCGGCATCGTGCTGGTGATGATCCCGGCGGTGCTGCCCGCAAGCATCTCCGAGATCAACGGTGCGAAGCTCTGGGTGCGGGTCGGTGGCTTCTCCATCCAGCCCGGCGAGTTCGCCAAGCTCGCCCTGCTCGCCTTCTTCGCGTACTACCTGGTCCGCAAGCGGGAGGTCCTCTCGCTGGCCAGTCGCCGCATCCTCGGCATCGACTTCCCGCGCGGCCGGGACCTCGGGCCGGTCGTGGTGGTCTGGTTGATCAGCCTCCTGGTCCTCGTCTTCGAGAAGGACCTGGGCACCTCGCTGCTCTACTTCGGCATGTTCGTAGTGACGCTGTACATCGCCACCGAGCGGGTCAGTTGGCTGCTCATCGGTCTGGTGCTCTTCTTCGGCGGCGCCTACCTGGCGTACGTCCTGGGCAGCACGGTCGGCGGGCCGTTCGCCAACTTCTACCTGCGGGCCGAGATCTGGCTCGACCCCTTCGCCGACCCGTACGAGGACGGCTACCAGCTGGTGCAGGGGCTGCTCGCCCTGGGTACCGGCGGCCTGTTCGGGGCCGGACCCGGTGGCGGGCAGCCGCTCAAGCTGCCCGAGGTGCAGAACGACTTCATCTTCGCCGGCCTCGGTGAGGAGATCGGCCTCTTCGGCCTCTCCGCCCTGCTGGTGATCTACCTGTTGGTCGTGGAGCGCGGGCTGCGCGCCGCGCTTGCGGTGCGCGACTCGTTCGGCAAGCTGCTCGCCGGCGGTCTGGCGTTCACCCTCGGCCTCCAGGTCTTCGTGATCGTCGGCGGGATCAGCAAGCTGATCCCGCTGACCGGTCAGACCACGCCGTTCCTCTCCGCGGGTGGCTCGTCGCTGATGGCGAACTGGCTGCTCATCGCGGTCCTGCTGCGGGTCTCCGACGGGGCGCGCCGGCCCGCTACCGGTGGCGGTGTGGTGAACCGGCCGTCGGGCGGCCCACCGGAGCAGTTGCACGGTGCCCCCACGGAGGTGATCAAACCGTGAACGCACCACTGCGCCGGGTCGGCGTCGTCGTGATGGTCCTGTTCGGTCTGCTCTTCGCCAACTTGAACTGGGTCCAGTTCCAGAAGGCGGACGAGTACCGCAACAGCGACTACAACGGGCGGGTCCAGGTCGCCGAGTACAAGCGCAAGCGCGGCAACATCGAGGCCGGTGGCACCGCGCTCGCGGTGAGCAAGGAGACCAGCGGCGAGCTGACCTACCTGCGCACCTACCCGGGCGGGGCCAAGTACGCCCACGTCCTCGGGTACAAGCCGGTCAACCTCGCCGATACCGGCATCGAGCGGGCCGAGAACGACTTCCTCGCCGGCACCAGCGACCAGCTCATCGTCAACCGGGTCAAGGACATGTTCACCGGCGACCAGACCGCCGGTGGGAATGTGCTGCTCACCCTGTCGAAGCGGGCGCAGGACGTCGCGTACGAGCAGTTGCTGGAGAACCGCAACGGCGTCAAGAAGGGCGCGGCCGTCGCCATCGACCCGCGCACCGGTGCGATCCAGGCGCTGGTCTCCATGCCGAGCTACAACCCGAACCCGCTGGCGAGCCACGACACCGACGAGGCCACGGCGGCGTACAACCAGCTGGAGCAGGCACCGAACGGGCCGCTGAAGAACCGCGCGCTCGGCGAGGTGCTGCCCCCCGGGTCCACCTTCAAGATCGTGGTGGCCGCCGCCGCCCTGGAGAACGGGGTCACCCAGGAGACGCGGATCCCCGCCGGCTCCAGCTACACCCCGCCCACCTCCGGCGCCCCGATCGGCAACGCCGCCCCCTCCATCTGCCCCGAGGCGCAGGTCACCCTGATGAACGCGGTGACCGAGTCGTGCAACACCGGCTTCGCCCAGCTCGGCGTCCGGCTCGGCGCCGACACCCTCAAGGAGAAGGCCCGGCAGTTCGGCTTCGAGCAGGACGACCTGACCGTCGGGCGGCTCGGTCACGGTGGGCACCGGGTGGCGGCGAGCCGCACCGGCGACATGCAGAACCCGGACGGGAGCACCGACCCGGCCGCCCTGGCCCAGTCCTCCATCGGACAGAACAACGTGCGGATGACGCCGCTGCAGGGGGCGCTGATCGCGGCCACCGTCGCCCACGGCGGCAGCCAGATGCGGCCCTACCTGGTCCGTCAGCTTCTCGGTCCGGACCGCACCACCAACTACTACACGGCGGACCCCCGCGAGCTGCGCCGGCCGATCAGCGGCCAGGTCGCCGCCGACCTGCGCGAGATGATGGAGAGCGTGGTCCAGAACGGCACCGGCCGCAACGCCCGGATCCCCGGCTACACGGTCGGTGGCAAGACCGGCACCGCGCAGTCCGGCCCGGGCACCCCCGACCACGGCTGGTTCATCGGCTTCGCCCTGGACAAGGACGGCAACGCGGTCTCCGCGGTCTGCGTACTGCTGGAGGAGGCGGGCAGCGGGGGCAGTGCCGAGGCGGCCCGGATCGGCGGCGAGATCATGCAGGCGGCGATCGCCTCACCGGGGGGCCGCTGAGATGCTCAGCCCGGGAGTCAAGCTCGGCAACCGCTACCGCCTGGACGAGCGGATCGCCAGCGGCGGAATGGGCGACGTCTGGCGCGGCACCGACCAGGTGCTCGGCCGGACGGTCGCGGTGAAGAGCCTGCTCCCGGCACTGCTCGACGACCCGGACTTCGCCGAGCGGTTCCGCGGCGAGGCCCGCACGATGGCCACCATCAACCACCCCGGTGTGGTCGACGTCTACGACTTCGGCAGCGACCAGCAGATCGCCTTCCTGGTGATGGAGTACGTCGAGGGCGACGCGCTGTCGGCCACGCTGAGCCGGGTCGGTCGGCTCACTCCGGCCCGCACGATGGCCCTGGTCGCCCAGGCCGCCGACGCGCTGCACGCCGCCCACGTGAAGGGGATCGTGCACCGGGACGTGAAGCCCGGGAACCTGCTCGTCCGGCCCAACGGCACCCTGGTGCTCACCGACTTCGGTATCGCCCGGTCCGACCTGGTGGCCCAGCTCACCGCCGCCGGCTCGGTGCTCGGCACCGCCTCGTACATCTCGCCCGAGCAGGCCACCGGCGGAGTCGCCACCCCCGCCTCGGACGTCTACGCCCTCGGCGTGGTCGCGTACCAGTGCCTCGCCGGCCGGCGGCCCTTCGAGGGTGACAATCCCCTCGAGATCGCCATGCGGCATGTCCGGGAGGCGCCCCGGCCGCTGCCCGCCGACATCCCGCCGCAGGTCCGTGCCGTGGTCGAGCGCGCCATGGCGAAGGACCCGGCAGCCCGCTGGCCCAGCGCCGCGGCGCTGGCCGGGGTGGCCCGCCAGTTGAAGGTGCAGCTCTCCCAGGCCGCCCGGGCGTCCGGCCGGGCCAACCCGGTCTCCGCGGCGCCCGCGTCGCCGGCGCCGGGCCGGGCCCAGGTGCCCCCGCCCGCGGCGGCCCGCCCGCCGGTGGCCCACCGCCAGACGTCCCGACGACCTGGGCTGGCTGCGCACGGTGTGCGGCCCACCGGAAGGGTTGACCTCCGTTGAACGCGTTTGATGAGCCTGACGGCAGTT